>JAUUNK010000207.1 GCA_030844565.1 Bacteroides ovatus | reverse complement strand
AGGCGTGGTGATTCACCTACAGAAATGCTATCAATAGAGAATGTCCGTTTCTACAGTCATCAAGTATGGATATTAGATGCTAATAAAAGAGAATTAACGCGGTTAGGTTTTTCTTCATCCAGTGATTCGCTGCTCCGTGACGAAGCGGTAACATTGGGTGAAGATATTTTAAGACCGCTTGATTTTGCCATATATAATGATACTACCTTTATAATTCCTGATTATTCAGGTGAAAATCGTTTATGTACGGTAAATCGTAATGGGAGGTTAATTGGAAAGATTGGTACCATTTCAACGGTAAAGAAGAAGGCGTTGCAAAATGCTCGACCGGCTTTAGCACAAGCATGGCGCAGTTTTCTTGATTATAATCCTCATAGCGGTGTATTGGCAATGGTGACTCAACTCGGTGAAGTACTTGAAGTGTATAATTTGAAAGATAGCACATTTGTTATTCGTATTGGTGATAATGGAGAGCCTGAGTTTAAGATATCCGATGGGTATGGAATACCAACAGGAATTATGGGTTTTAGTGATGTACAAGTTACAGATAGTGCTATTTATGCCGTGTTTCATGAGACTACATTTAAAGAGATTGCAAAGCATAATGGGCATCTTTCGGATGGAGGAAAGTATATCTATGTATTCAGTTTGAAAGGAGAGCCGTTACGTAAATATATACTTGATCATTACATATATGGTATATGGGTAGATGAAGCCACTAAAACAATAATGGCGACAGATATAAATAACGATCAACCAATAGTGAAATTTTGTTTTGGTTGAGCGAGTGATAAACAACTAATTAATAGAGTAGATAATATAAATTGATATGATAATATCAATTTATACACTACTGGGCACTTAGTCCCAACTGATTTTCAATTGTTTATAATTTAGTTCTTTGACATTTTTGTAATCGCAATCGGTAAGTATCTCTCTTACAGGTGTTTTATCCAGTAGAGAAAAGCTCAAAATTTGTAGAATTTCGTAGATTGGCCGGTTAACTTTCAATTTGTAAGCGACAATGGCAACCAGACAGTACCGCCGGAGTTTGTCCGGATATGCTTTGAGCGATTTATATGTTTCAAGCATTCCAATCTGGTCACATTTTATTCCAGTTATTTTATCGGCCTCACGGGAATACATTCTACGGAATCTCATATTATCCTTTGCACGTGTAATGAAGTAAGCACCGCTGGTGTGAAGCTTATGTAAAGGAGTGAAATTAACATATCCTTTATCCATGATATAGAAACTTCCCTGTTCATAGTTTAACTCGTCCAGCATGTTTACGTCATCTACTTTAGCATTGGTTATCAGTACGATTGTCGGTATGGAAGTCTTTACATCATACAAGGTATGAAGTTTGATGCCTCTTTTGTGTTTCCGGAATTCAAAACATTCAGGCAAAGGTCTATGGTGGAGGAATCAAAGGCATAAACATTACCGTCAATTCACCTCAAAGTCATTTTTGTAGTAGCTGTTACGGGCTTCTATAATCAGGATATAAGCAAATTCCTCGTAGATACGATAATCTCTATTCCGGTTTGCTTTCTCCAGATTGGTACGGGTAACTGTTGAACCGAGTCCCAAGTGATAGTACTTGTTCTTGTGTGCCTCCAGGCTGAGCATAAGGTCACGCATACTGTCTCGGGCGGTCAGTTGTCCGAAGATCATGCACAGCATCTGATTCCAACAGGTGAATGTTCTGATTTTCTTATTCCCGAAGTACTTCTCTACCAAACGGTCAAAAGACACGACGGGGAAGAAAATCTGTAAGTTGAGCGAAGATATATTTGCCTTGATTCATTGTTTTGAGCTTTTGGGCAAAGCTAAAACAACTTTTCAAGTCAAATCCGTCACGCTCGAAAAAGATACATAACTATGCGATTATCAAAGATTTCAAAGAACGATGTTTAATTTAAAGTGCCCACTAGTGAAAAAGTATATAAAACAATAATTAAAAACTATCAAAATGAAAAAACTAAAATTTGTTACACTTACTGTCCTAATTTTGGCAGCAGTTTATTATGCCATATATACAACGCATAATACTAAACATCAATTAACGGATTTGGTGCTTCTCAATATAGAAGCCTTGGCAGTAGATGAATCTGATTATGCTGAACCTATAAGAATTAAACAGTGTTACATTTACACCAGTACAACTCTATTACCTGATTACCCCGCAGAGTATGTTACAACATGTCATGGATGTTATACAGTGAAGTCTACCACGCATATTTATTCTGCCGCTTGTGCAGGGTCACAAATAATCTATTAAATAAACTGATCGCAAAAATAGTCTTACAATGAGAAAAAACATTTATTTATTACTAGTACTGGTTTATTACTTGTTTAGTGCATGTACAGTACAAGTTACTGCACAAAAGCAAGTGTCAGCGCAAAAAATAGAGCCATTTCCTGTAGAAAAATCCCTTCAAGCAGAGAAAATAAAAGTAAATGAAATATTTTCCCTTGATGGCATAAAGGTAAAAAAAGGAAGCATCTTTGCTCTATATTCAAAAAGTACTGACACTTTGTTGTATCAATATTCACTCCCAAAATTTCAATGCATTTACAAAGGTGGGAGAAAAGGAGGGGCAGAAGATGAATTCCAAATTGCCCCCACATTATGCAAGACTATTTCTGATAAAGTCTATATCTTTGGATACACCCCATTCCTCATTAAAAGTTTTACATTGGACAGCAACAACCATCTGTCACTTGAGAAAAAATTGAAATTACCTATTTACGACGAAATACCCAACCACATGAATGTGGTCAATGATTCTTTATTGATATACAGTACAGCTCCCAATAAGCTTGATATAGAAAAAGTCAATTTAAACACCCAGCAGATAACAGGGCGAATTTTAATTGAACAAGAAAAGCACAAAGAAACTTTCTTCGATA
Organism: Bacteroides ovatus; assembly: GCA_030844565.1. Taxonomy (GTDB): domain Bacteria; phylum Bacteroidota; class Bacteroidia; order Bacteroidales; family Bacteroidaceae; genus Bacteroides; species Bacteroides ovatus_A. The sequence goes on along the minus strand of JAUUNK010000207.1, from coordinate 6,294 downwards.
AGAACAGAGGACATCTTGCAGCTAACGATTCTCTGATAATCTATGCTTATACCTATAAAAAACAAATAGATTTTTATGGAATAAATGACATGAAACTCTGCAAAAGACTTGTTGACGATACCGTAACTCCTCATATAGTAATGGGAAATTTCAAAGAAACAATATTTCATCAGCGTGAGTTGGTTGCAGGCAAACACTATTTCTATGTAAGGTGCTTCAAAAAGGGAGGAGGGTGTTTTATAGAAGTATATGACTATTCGGGACATTCTATTGCCAGATACGAATTAGATATCCTATTATATACCTTTGACGTGGATGAAGCAAACAGGACTATATATGGTTATAATGGAGCCATATTTGAGGATGGTTTTTTGATGTATAATTATTAGGGATATTCACTAATTAGTCATCCCTTAAAAGTAATTTATTTGCGGAATTAAGGTATAACTAGATGAAAATATTTTCAGAAGCTAATAACCGTGGAAACAAGTTATTGGATAAAGTATGTGATGACAGCAAATCTTTCCTAAATATTGTCCAAATAAAGACTATCATGAAAAAGTATGAAATATGTACTTATATGATTATTATCATGTTTGCTATATTTTCCTGTAAAATAGATTCTTCTAATAGAATTGCTTCTATAGTAGAAGAATGGAATAATAAAGAAATACTTTATCCACATCAAATGACTTTTACTATATTAGGGAAGGATACAATTAAAACTTTTCCTATTCAGAATAGTAAATATTCAATTGTAACTTATGTCGATTCAGTGGGTTGTATGAGCTGTAAATTACAGTTACGAAAATGGTTGATTTTTATTGAAGAATTGGATTTGCGGTCAAATTCATCAATACCTGTTTTTTTCTTTTTGCATCCTAAAAACGTAACAGAAATGATTGCTACTTTGAAGCGTGATCAATTTGGATATCCAATTTGTATTGATGAAAAAGATTCGCTTAATATATTGAATCATTTTCCTACTGATATGTCTTTTCAAACTTTTTTATTAGACCAAAAAAATAGAGTGATTGCGATAGGAAATCCGATATTCAATCCTCAAATTAAAAAATTGTATTTTAGTTTATTATTTGATGAACATGAAATAGATACAGACTCTTCCTCGAAAACAGAAGTTGCTCTTTCTGATTCAATGATAGATATGGGGAATTTCTCATGGAGGGAGAAAAAGGAGAGGACTGTATTATTGAAGAATATGGGGGATGTTCCATTAGTCATAAACAGTGTGACAACTTCTTGTGGTTGTACAAGAATAGAATATGATAAAAAGCCTGTGTCATCAGGAGAAAGTATTTGTATAAAAATTATATATAAAGCAGAGCATCCAGAACATTTTAATAAAACGATTACGATTTATTGCAATGCAAAGAATTCACCTCTCCGATTGAGAATTAGTGGGAATGCTAAATAAATATTGAAATTGATGGTAAGGTTCTGGAAATATCTTCAATATATTATTACGATAGCGTTGATTCTAGAGTTGGGGTGGTTAATCGTAAAAAAGAGGGTGTCCGAAAATGAACTGCCCCCCAAAAGTTGGACATTAAATAATTAACTTATCTTGAAAGAGTTCGGTACTGCACCGGACTCTTTCCTTTTAACCGTGATTTAATTCTTTTATTGTTGTAGTAATCAATATATTCCTCTAAAGCCATTATAAAGTCATCTGGAGATTCAAACTTTTCAGCATACAGCAGTTCTGATTTCATAATACCGAAGAAGTTTTCAGCCATTGCATTGTCAAGGCGATTCCCTTTAGGCGACATACTCTGAATGATCTTGTGCTCCGCAAGTCTCTGTCTGTAGCCGTAATGTTGGTATTGCCATCCCTGATCAGAATGAATGACCAATCCTTCAAGGCTATCGAACTTTTCAAACGCTTTTTCAAGCATATCATATATCTGTTCAAGATTAGGGCTTCTCGATATGTTATAAGAAATAATCTCTCCGTTGAACATATCCAATATTGGCGAAAGATACAACTTCTCGGAGCCAATGTTTATCTGCGTGACATCTGTCGCCCATTTTTGGTTTGGTGCATTGGTAGTAAAGTTCTTATTGATGATATTGGGGGCAATTTTGCCGATTTCGCCCTTGTACGAGCGGTAGCGTACCCTTCTGATTTTACTCTTCAGACCCATCGCACCCATCAGTCCATATACGGTCTTGTGGTTGATGAGAATCCCCCTATTGCGCATCTGGGAGGTGACACGACGATAACCATATCGTCCTTTATGTTCATGGAATATGTTTTTTATCAGTTCCTTGTCGCCTGTATGCTTCCCACAGGACTTCATACATTTGAGATGATAATAGAAAACGGAGCGAGCCATCTTTCTTAACTCCAATAGCAAGTCAAGAGGATATAGTGGCCTTAGTTCTTCGATGACTACCGCCCACTCTGTCGTGCTTGGGCTTTCTTTTCCTCGACCAAGGTCTTCGCTTTTTTTAGCAACGCATTCTCCGCCCTCAAACGTAGATTCTCCGCCTGAAGTTTTTCCAGTTCTGTCTGTGGTTCTTTTTTCTTTGGTCTACCCATATCTTTTGGTGGTCTACCAAGCCGCTTGATTTGATGTAGATATGCATACCCGTGATTTTTCACTATACGCACCCAACTTTCCAATGCTGTGCGGCTTATTTGATAGTCAATTAAAACATGGGACAAAGGTACGCCTTTTTCTAATATAAGACGCACTATACTTTCTCTAAATTCCGGTGTTGGATTGAGTTTTGGATGTTTTTTCAGACCTTCTTCCCCGTAACGATCATAAAGTCGTATCCACTCAAGAACCTTGTTCTCATGAAGATTATACTCCCTTGAGAGAATCCTGATAGGTGTGCCGGACTTTGCTTCGTTCACGATCAGGAGTTTTTTTCAAATGTGTACTTTATCATATAAATGAACCCTAAAAGTTTTTTGTCTAACTTTTAGGGTTCACTTCAATTTTGACACAACTTCTTCTATTTTCTTTCCTTCTGATTTATCTTTCGTTTACATTTTGTTCTTCGTAAGTATCTGTTGCATTAAATAATTCACTATTTTTGTGGCAAACTATATCGTCACATACACAAATGAATGCTCGAATTAAAGAACTTGATTATCTCAAATGTATATTTATCCTGTTGATGGTGGTATTTCATTTAGTATATATCGGAGATAGCTATCCCTATGCAAAAAAGCTTGTGTACACCTTCCACATGTCTGCTTTCCTTATCATCTCCGGTTATTTGGTTAATATAAACAAGAAACCTTTTCCTTTCTTTCGTACCATGCTTTGGATATTTATTCCCTATGCCGTGATGGAAACAGGATATACCTGCATGTCTGCCATTTTGCCTGTGCGCGAGAAGGTGGAAGGACTTTCTTTTTCTCTCCTGCTCGAGAAAGTGTTTGCCTCTCCTATGGGACCTTATTGGTATTTGCATACATTGGTAGTATGCAGTATTTTCTATTACCTAATATATGCAGGATGTGCCCGATTGAAGAATATTTCTCGTTTCATTCTTTTTGGTGTATGTCTGTTCACGGCTTCTTATGTATTTGGATTAATGTCTTTCAGCAATGCTATGTATTTCCTGATCGGAGTAGCAGTATGTCAAAGTAAGATTGAATTTCTGCGTATCTTCCAGCCTTCTTTTTTAGCTTTACTTCCTCTCATTCTTTTATGCTATTTTCCCGGTAATCTCGATCGTTCTACGTTAGCAGGTGTTGCGATTACCTATTTATCTATTAGCTTTCTGCTAAGTGTGCATGGTTGTCTATCCGAGAGGTTCAAAAGGGGGATGTATTATATAGGTCAGAATACGCTTATCATTTTATTATTTTCTCCCATATTTACTATTCTTTCGAAGATGTTTCTTTCCTACCTAACTTTCGACCCAACGGGGTTGCTCTATGCAGGTATTGCGACCAGCTTCACCATCTTTGGATGTTTTTTCCTCGCTTGGTGTATGGATGTATTCGGTATATCGAGGTTCTTTTTTGGAAAAAAGACGATACTGCGGGATATAAATGAAGAAGAAACGGTAGTTGGCATTTCCAAACCGACGTTAAGCGAGTAAGTAATATTTCATAAAACCATTGAGAGTAGAGAAGGTTAGCGTGAAGCATTTTTATTATTTAATTTAGCTTGAGACAGTAACTCCCCTTGGCGCAACCCTTCGAATAGTTGGCTTTGCGCCATATAGTCTTTGTTATTAGCATAAATAAATAAGACGCTTCCTTCCTTTATTGTGTTAATAATAGGCTTGGCTAATGCTTGCGGTAACGCCGGACACCCGAAACTTCTTCCCAAACGTCCTGAAGTAGTTACTGAAGGATTGGCATAAGCAGCCCCATGCACCACAATCGCCCGTTCCTTTGCTTTGTCATTGATACCCTTTTCCAAACCATTTAGTATCAGTGAGTATCCATTCTTTCCCTGATAGGTATTCTCCGTGAGGTAGAACCCTAAAGAACTTTTGTAAGAACCGTAAGTATTAGAGAAAGAAGTAGCATAATTTTCTCCGCTATTTTTTCCGTGAGAAACGACTGACGAGTATAAAAGCTTCTTCTTCTCCATGTCGAAAACAAAAAGCCGCTTTTCTGTCGAAGGCTTGGAGAAGTCAATGAGAGTCAATATAGGTTTGGTTTTCTCTTTGATTCGATTGTAGCCCACTACGGCCTGTCGGAATGCAATAAAATTCACCATTTTTCCCAGTTGCATATCTTCGAAAAGCTGTTCGCCTGCAGCTAGTTCGGATACATTGTTTTCGGGCGCAGTTTCATCCACCACCACTAGGTCGGTAGGAGTTTGTGTGAATGGAAGAAGAAACAATAGAAATAAAACGAATTTTCTCATATCAAATAAAAAAACAATGTCGCAAATATAGGACTTTTTATTCCAATACAAAAATAATCGTCTCATTTACAGGTGCCCAGTCGAAAATAAATTTGGCATGAGAGGTGGCGTTACGTACGCACATGTGAGAACGTGGGGTGGTTCCTAATGACCAGCTATATTCTATTAAAGAGGTACGAGGAGCGTTCACAGGTACGCCATGAATATAGGCACCGTCTGTGAATCGGTTGGCATAAGGTGCATAACCGCCTGTGGCCGTGGAACCATCTTTTAGATATATCATTTTCACCTTTTTCTCTTGCAGCACATACATTCCCAATGGTGTTTCCTGAGCATAGGGTGGGCGATGGAGCCCAGTGGTAGCGGGATTCATGCTTCGTATCAGCCAATGCGCTTTGCCAGCTTGTTCCAGAGTAGCTATATTCTGATTGGTACGGTCTATGAAGATGGCTTTACGGAAGACTACCGTGTCCTCAATCGGTTTTACGTATCTTTTGGGAGCCAGCCATACGTTGCCGATAAAGACAGGACTCACTTTGACGAAATTTCCTTCTTTTCCCAACAATTGGGTAAGATCCCCGTCCTGACCATAGCGTTCGGGAACCAACGTATCCGTTACAAGATATAGCGGTACCGACTGGTAGCGTTCCGTGCCCAAAGTGTCCGCGATCCGATGGTAAGCGTTTCTCTTGTATTTCTTTACTAAAGGTGCTTCACCGTTGCGATTCTTATAATTTTGCAAGATTCCCCAATGTTTGGGTTCTTGCTGAATATTTTCTAAGAGGGCCAACCGTTCCTTAATCTTCTCCCATTGAAAACATCGGGTGGTGTCTTTATAAGGATAGGTATCTGCCAACGTATATTTGTCATACAGTAATTTTTTGCTAATATCAATATCTTTCGCTTCAAGGGGCGGAGGTGTCTTATCCACAACGGCTGTATCTGCCGGTAGAGTGGAGACAGTATCTGGTAGAGTGGCTGTCTTTTTATCCGTAAAGCCCGAAGTACACGAATAAAATAAATTGCATAACATCGCTATACCTATGATTGTTTCTTTTTTCATTCCGTTATTAAGATTGTTTGGGTCAACAACACACCACAAAGTTAGTTTGTTGATTGTAAATTGCAAATAAACTTGAAAGTATTTCTCCCGGTATATATACTTATTGTGTAGAGTTGGCTTGTATTTCTTTATTAAATCAGTCATTTTGTCAGCTTAGTCCTGTCAAACCATCGTTTTTTTACTTTGGCATACTTTTGGCAATCTGTTTTGCGTCGTGTAAAAGGACGAACAATTACATAAGAATGTATAACATATAAAACAAAAAAGTAACTATGAACATTAAACCATTAGCAGACAGAGTGCTTATACTTCCTGCACCTGCAGAAGAAAAAACAATTGGTGGTATCATTATTCCTGATACAGCAA
>JAUUNK010000206.1 GCA_030844565.1 Bacteroides ovatus | reverse complement strand
GTGGGCAGATCCTTATCCGAAATAGTGGAGAAGAAAGGACCGGTTTGTCCGCCAATATCCGCTAAGTTATAGAAATAAGTCTCCTGCTTATCCGGGTTATAAATAGCCTCGCCCGAATATCCCGTTTGCGTGCCCACCGTTTCTTTGAGGTATTCGGTCAGTTTCAGCGTGTTGATGTCGAACTTACTTATATTATTATCACCTACAACTAATATCTGCCGGCCCGGTTCGTCAAACGCTATTCCGGCAGCCGCCGAACTGGTGAACGTACCTATTTCCTGCCAGAAGAACTGTTTGTTAATCTGCCACGTGGGATTGACCACTGTTCCGTGCAACTTGTTACCTGCCTCATGCACCAGCTTTCCATCCGACTCCGTGAGTGGGAACAAGAAAGAATGAGAAGCCTCATCCTGCACCATAATATTTTTAATCACCATGACAGGCACTTCCGGAATCGCCTTGATATTGGCACCGAAGATAATATTCGCTTTAGACGGATTCGGAATAGTAATACCATCGAGCGAATATTTCTGCCCGTCGATAGTCACTTCCGCTTTCTGGTGCTGAAAGTCCAGCCGGGTTTCTACATGCAGCCATTTGCGTGCACCGATAGCTTGAGGCGAGACGGGGATTTCGAGAAATTGCTTTTTATCCGTAAGACTGTTGATGACGAACGATGAACTGCTTTTATCGCGACCGATATAAGCAAAACTATATGGTGCGGCCTTATCCTCATACACCCATATCTGTCCGAAACTCTCATGGCTATGGATGGATAAATCGAAAGAGATCGTTACAGAATTGGTGAATGAAATATCGTTCCCACTGAATAAGTCTAAATAAGTCTGGGGAGTCTCTCTTGAAAAGAGCAGTCCTGCCCCTTTTAGCGGTTGAAAAGAAAGAGCAAATATGGCAATGAATATAAAAAACTGGTATGTTCTCTGCATAATCAAACGACGTTTTAGAAATGCGTTTCAATGCAAAGTTAGAAATTTCCCTCATGTATTCCTAATAATTCAGTTTAATTCTCTTGGGTGATTGCCTGACATCTACCTTTTTATGGAGTGATTAATGAAATAAAAAGCGCACTAATCCGAAAATTAACCCCCTTTTTTTGCTTTGAACCTATTTTTGTGTCATCGAATTGATGAACCTATATAATACTAATTAGAACATGATGCATATTTCTTCTGACATTGCTTTCCGCCATTCCCTTTGCCGTCCGTTCATGCTGCTTTTGGCATGTGTCCTGTCGTTGGCTGTATGGCCTCCGCTCCGGGCGCAGGAAAAACCGGTAGGGAAACACATTGGCTACAACCGCTATGGCAATCGCCTCTATCAGGTAGGAGGCCAGATAGATGTCTATCCTCGGAAACAATTGACCAAACTGTATTCCGGTCAATTTCCCGCAGATGCCTTTGTGCCTTGGAGCAAGACAATTTACGACCATAAGTTCGAGATTGACGAGCAAAAGGTACGGACTAAACATTTCGTCTACCGTTCACACGAGGGATACGATCTGGAAATGTATATCGACCTCCCTGCTTCAGGTTCCGACTTCCCGGTACTTTTTCATATCTTCGGTGGCGGATGGACTTCCGGCACGCCCGAACGGGTGGAAGTCATTTCTAAATATCTGGCTTCTCTTGGGATAGCAGGAGTGCGGGTGGGACATTCGTTGTCCACTCATCCGGGTGCCACCATCGCACGCGCTTTTGATGATATCAACTACGCCCGGCAATATGTCTTTCGGCGTGCCGCCGAGTGTCGGATAGATACTACCCGCTACGGATATGTGGGAGGCAGTTCGGGCGCGCACCTGTCGGCCGTATCCGCATTGCGCGATCCTGGGACTAAAGTGTTAGTCGGTTTTGCCGGCGTATACGATTACAATATGTTTGGTGGTGACGATAAACCCTATTTCGCACCCAACACCGCCGAGTTCAAACGTGAAATATCACCCGCGTCCATGATTCCGGTTTCAAGCCCGGCTGTTTTTCTCGGACATGGGTTAGGCGATTTTCTTGTGGGATATGTGCAAAGTACTAACTTTGCTTCCTGGCTTGCTAAACAGGGCCTTGAAGTCGAACTTCACCTTTATCCTTATTATTCCCATGCATTCAATCATCCCGGAATTACAGATATGTTTCCTAAACTGATGGATGAAGTGGAACATTTCCTGCAAATTCATCTATGAACGGAACTTCGATACCGTTCGTTGGCAGATGAACACTTTTGCACGAAAAAAGCCCTTTTCGGGTAGGATTAATAAAATAAAAGTGGGAGGTAACCTATAAATTAACCCATATATTATAGGCTCCCGGATATCTTTGTCTATATAAATTAATGCCACGATGAAAAAGAAAAATCTAATTAAAACACTCTTCTTAATAGGAATGCTGCTGGGAGGAACCATCTCACCGGTAGTGGCTTCCTCTTCACCGGATAACTGGTGGCCTGTTCAGAAAAGGCCCGGTTACATCTTGAAATGTACACTGTCCCGACCCGGTGATATCCGTGAGATGAATGTTGCCCAATCCTTATGCGGACTTGCTGCCCAAGCTGTAAACGAGGGTATCGGCAACGAGGGACTTTGGGTTGAGAATCGTACACCGGATTATCAGTTGTATTATAAAGCCTGGCTGAAACGCCTCAAAGTAAAGGAACGGGGTGCCCTGAATACCTGGGAAGTCGTGAAACGCTTTCAAAAGCAAGGCTATATAAAAGGTTACATCCTATATGATTATAATCGGAAAGACAACTCCATCAGTCTGGCAACCGCACAGGCCGGCATCCTGAAAGGAATTCTGGTAGATATAACGCTGGAAGAACAGGCAAAAGCGTCCGGCTTGCAGAAATTGTATGACGCCAGCAAGGAGAATCTGACCCGGTCCTGGTTTGACGAACACAAATCCCGGATGAACAATAACTTCATTGTCCTGACCAATCCGTCGATAGCCAACAATCGTGATTATGCCATTGCCCATAAGGGAATGGTTTATTATGGCGTGGACGAATTGCTGGATACTATACTGGAGTGGGTACGCCCCTTGTCACCGGTGATAGGCTGGAATAGCGGGCCGGAATTTCAGCACATCGCCCCCTGTTCCTACTGGGGATTAATTAATACAGCTTCCGACTGGTGCATGAATCTGCCCATGATCTCCATCACCGGCAATGAAAAAATAAAAAAGATTAAAACTGTTAATCCGGCCCGGATAAATTGGGAATCTGATGCAATTTATCATTCCTTTGTGATGAGCGACGGAGATAATATGCAGTGGACATTGGGTAGTTTTATCAATAATCCTGACTTTTGGAGCAACGAACATAATGGCAAGATTCCCATGTCATTCACCACGTGTATGGTCAACCTGTCAATGGCTGCTCCCGATGTGCTTAATGTACTGATGAACAGTCAGCCACGAAACGTATCGCTTGCCGAATATGGTGGCGGATACTATTACCCCGACCTTTTTGCTTCAAAGCGCGCCGACAGAGAGGGACTGTTGCGGAGTTTTGCCCGTATCGTGAATGTACACATGCAAAAGATGGGTATCAAAGCATTTGGTTTCATTTGCCATAAGATAGATTCGAAAGAAGCCCTGGATGCATATCGTGTCTTTGCCGAAGAATTGGAGGGAATAGCCGGAATGCTTGCCGTGCAGTATTCTCCCTATAATGGCGGATACGGTAAAGTGTTTTGGGTGAAAGACCGGAAAGGGAACGATATTCCGGTGATTTCCGCACGCGGACAGATATGGGCTAACCAGGAAAAAGAAAAGTCCGGTACTCCCTCGCAGATTGCAGCAGTAATTAATGAAGATGCGACGAATAAAATTCCCGAGGGCGAGATAGCGTGGACCATTGTTCATGCCTGGTCGCGCTTTGAGAAAGAGTCGAAAGACAGTATTGTCAGTGCGCCGCAGAACAGCCGTTCGCCGAGAGGAGTGACTCCCGTGTACTGGTGTAAGCAGTTGCTGGACAAAAAGGTACAGGTAGTGCCGGTAGATGAGTTGCTTTGGCGGTTAAGAATCAAACACGTCAATAGAGATTCTGCCATAAATTCTAATTGAAAAACATTAAAGTATACACATATATGGAAATTAACAGACGAGATTTCATTACTAAAGTGTCTGCTATTGCAGCATTGAGTGTCCTGCCTTCGTCATTTGTAGCCGCTATGGGCAATGAGAAGGTAGAGAAGGCCAAGCCAAAGTATCCAACATTGAAATGTGATGTGGTGGTAGTCGGAGCCGGTCCCGGTGGAGTACCTGCCGCCATTGCGGCAGCCCGTCAGGGAGCTAAAGTAATATTGCTGGAAGAGGATAATATGCCTGGAGGAGCCCCGGTCGATATGTATGTTCCCTTTATATGCGGTGGTCCCAGGGTGGGAGTGTTTCAGGAGATGATTCAGGTATTGAATGCAAAACACACCATTGGCGGGCGTACTTGTGAGACGTTCGGAAAAACAGGCAGTGACGGAAAGAATCACTGGTGGATGCCCGGTTCTTATGCAGAAGTGATTTATCAGCTTCTCGAAAAAGAAGAAAACATCACGCTGATGTGCGCAGCACCCGTTGTAGGAGTAAAGCTCAAGACCTCCGGCAACAGAAACCAGGTGACCGGAGTGCGCATCATGCGTAATGGCGATTATCAGGATATTGATGCGGCAGTTACCATAGATGCCACCGGCAACGGACTGATTGCCGATATGGCAGGATGCGAATATATGTTTGGCAGCGAAGCCAAGAGCGATTACAACGAGCCCGTAGGCATCGAAGTGGCCGATGGTAAGGTGCAGCCTTGTACCTGGATGCTGATTAGTGAAAGAATCAAGCGCAATGCCATACTACCTATTGATAAACTGAAAGGCAGCAGTGCTGTGGAAGATAACCTGAATCGTTGGGTGAAAGCCGACGATAAGGAGGATATGATCCGGAGAGACGCCGGCATCTATCTGCACTGGGGACGGACTGTATATTGCAAGGATACCTGTGATCCTCTGTTGCTGGCACAAGCCCAGCAGGAAGCATTGGAACGCCTGCAGGAAAACCTCGAAATCTGGCACGAAGCCGGATACGCAGTACATCTGGCTCCAAAGCTGGGCGTGCGCGAAGTGCGCCGCATCAAAGGCGAGTACGTGCTTACAGCCAACGATCTCATTGCCGGAACGATGCATGATGACGTGATAGCCCACGCACACTATTCGTTCGATGTATGGGGAATGAAAATTCCCGAAGAGATGAAACATATCGGCCCTTATGGCATCCCCTATCGCAGTATTCTGCCAACCAAGACCGAGGGGTTGCTCACTGCCGGACGTATCATCAGTGCGACACGCATTGCTCACAGTTCTCTTAGAGTGCAGCCTATCTGTTCCAACATCGGAATGGCAGCAGGTACGGCAGCAGCTATGTCCGCCTTGAATCAAACCGGACTTCGTTCCATAGATATCAAACAACTACAAGACCGACTTGCCTCAATGGGGCTTTTCGATGGTTTAAAAAAGAAATAAGCGTACGACTATGACAATGAATAGAAGACAGTTTTTGAAGAACATGGGAATAGGCGCTGCTGGTGCAGCTTTGCCCGGAGTCTCCATGTTTGCCGCGAATGAAGCGATGAATCCCCAAGATAAATCCCTGTTTAAATTGCCCGAATTGCATTGCGATGTAATCGTAGTGGGTGCCGGACCGGCAGGTATACCTGCTGCCGTTGCCGCTGCCAGAGAGGGAGCCAAGGTGATTTTACTGGAAGAAGATATGATGCCCGGAGGAGCTCCGGTGGATATGTATGTCACATATATGTGCGGTGCACCCCGTGTCGGTGTATTTATCGATATGGTGCGCGAACTGAACCAGAAACATTCACTAAGCATTACCCCCAGCAGCACGTTCGGACAATGGGCATGGGATAATAAGCAGCATTGGTGGTTGCCGTCGTCATTTGCGCAAGTCGTTTACGGCATTATGAAAGCGGAAAAGAACATCACGTTGATGTGTGGTTCGCCGGTTGTGGATGCAGTGGTTGAGACAAAAGGCAACAGAAACAGAGTGACCGGCGTCTGCGTGATGCGTCAAGGGATGTTGCAGAAAGTCTCCGCACCGGTTACCATCGACGCCACCGGTACCGGACTTCTGGCAGCCAAAGCCGGTTGTGAATACTTCTACGGCAGTGACGCCCGCAAGGACTTCAACGAAAGTATCGGACTTGAAAAGAGCGACGGTAGAGTGCAGCCATGTACCATGATGTACATCAGCCAACGCACCCGCAGTGACGCGGAATTTCCCCGCCACATATTCAAGACCGGTGTACTCGACCACGACCAGGAAAAGTGGGTAACCCAGCAGACGGAAGAGGAATTCCGGAAGATAGACTCCGGCATATACCTCCACTGGGGAGCAACGGTAGAGTGTACTGACACTACCGACCCGGTATTGGTAGCCGACGCGCATCGTCGTGCCATGAAAAAGCTGGAACCGCAATTCGAAGCCCTCAACCGGGCCGGATACGTCACCCATGTAGCCCCGAAAATAGGAATCAGAGAATGCCGTCGTATCAAGGGAGAATATGTGTTGACAGTAGATGATGTACTGAAAGGAGTGATGCACGATGATAAGATTGCTGATGCCTGGTACTCGTTAGACCCGTGGGGAATGAATGTAGACCCAAAAATAAAGAACAGCGTAGGACCTTACGGCATCCCATACCGCAGCTTGATTCCCGTCAATACCGAAGGATTGCTGACAGCCGGGCGTATCATTAGCGGAACCCGTCTGGCAATGAGTTCTTACCGGGTGCAACCGATATGTGCAACCATTGGAGAAGCAGCCGGTACGGCAGCAGCGATGGCAGCTTTACAGAAGACGAGTGTGCGCAATCTCGATGTACGCCGCTTGCAGAACCGCTTGGACGAGAAAGGTCTGTTCGAATGGTATCGTCATGTGAATATGAATGTGAATAATAAACCATGGAAAAAATAAGAATAAGTATGAACCGTATATTTCTTTTGATATTAGTATCAATTTTCACAGTCTCCACAGCCAGTGCTCAAACCACTTTCCTGAAGAAACTCAAGAAAGGTGAAAAACAGACTGTTGTGTTCTACGGTGCCAGTGCAGCCATCAATACCTCCAACCGGGTTTGGGTGGACCAGCTTCGTACCAGACTCGAACGCAGATTCCCCGAAAAGATAACGTTCTACAACTGCTCGAAGTCGGGAATCGGCTCTTTCTGGGCAACGGAAAACTTCAAGGACTCCGTATTGAGCCGCAAACCCGATTTGCTGATATTCGGCTTTTCGGAGAATGATGCCGTGACCCGTTTCAATAATGCTCCCTGGTATTCGGGAAAGTGTGCGGAATACATGGTTGACAATCTGCGGGCGCAGAATCCCGATGCCACCATCGTATTGTATATTCTTTCCGAACGTCCGTTGGGACAATCGGCGGAGACCCGTCCCGAACTGGCAGCATTCAATGCTTCATGCCGCGAAGCAGCCAAAAAGAAAGGTATCATTCTGGTCGATTACTCGGTAGAGTTTAATAAAATTTACGATGCCGGAGGAGAAGAAGCATTAAAGCCATATCAGCGCGACGGTATTCTGCCTACCCGCAAAGCGGCACAGGAAATCCTTGTACCGATGTTGTGGGATGCGATATTGGGACGTGACAGTGCAAAGAAGTGATTCATCAGTTGAAAACACATATAGACGAACAGGTTAAAGAATATATCGGCATTGATAAAATACTATGAAAATGAAAAGTTTTATTTATATCATGGGAGTTGCCCTATTGCTAGTTTTCTGCTCTTGCGAAAAACAGGGAGAGCAGGAGCAGGGAACACAGAGAACAGAACAAGGGCAGGGAGAGAAGCCGGAACCGGAATCACCCGAAGAACCTCCTTTGGTTGAAAACTGGGATTTGATTGAAATCACGCGTGCCGAAGTGGGGAACAGCAATTATGAAGAATTGCTCTATCTGGCTTCGCTTGCCGGACTTGTGAATCGCAGCAGTCCCGAAATCTTTCTTCACTCCGGTCAGGCATACGTCAAATGGATGACTGAAATGAAAGCCTCCGGTTATACCTTTACGAAGAAAAGCCTGTCGGAGATAACTTCTTTGTTCCTGAACAGAGCGAAAGGGTATGTATTGGTGGATGATAAATTGGAGAAAACATACATTGCTGCAAGCCTTGCAGGAGTGCTTGATGCTGTGATACTGACAACGGATCTGGCCTCTAAAGCTCCTTATAACAGTCTGCAGAAACTGGCCGACGTGAGGGATAAGGATGAGGCTTGGCTGGCTGACTATATAAAACAACATTCTTCACAATTCAACTTGAATGCGATTGTGAACAATGCTTCTTTCCCGTGGACAATGGTCGATTTTGCCATAGCGAACCGATATCCCTGGTGTAGCAATGCCAAAAGTGACGGTACTGTGTTGCAAAAGCTTTATTATATGTTGAAACCCAATTCGCCTCATTATGGTTGGGGAGTACCCTATAATCTTGAACGCATGGATGTGCGGTTCGGATGCGAACATAATGGAGTATATACCGTGCCGGGTATCAACACCATGAGCCTTTCCATCCTGTCATCCAAACAGTTGAAACCGTATGACCGACCGGCTTCGCCTGTGGAAGTCCCGGCACGAACGGGCGTGCATTATGCCACAATCGTATTCAGTGACGGAGACAATACGTCCTATATGCTCGATTTGTTTTCCCGGAATACCTATATCTCGCATCCGCGTGCGCATGAGATTCCGCTTACCTGGATGTATCCCCCGACTCTGCGCACCAATATGGTTCCGGTGCACAACTGGTATCAGAAAAATCTGCCGGCAACCAATTGTTATGTCGGAGCATTGTCCGGTGCGGGTTATACATTCCCGTCTCATCATGAGTTTGTAGCCGACTATTTCCGTATGACGAATGGAATGTTGAAAGATTGCGGAATGCAGTATATGGTACTGATGGACGATGCGGAACTATTCACCGGTTCGTATGCCGGTTCGTATGAAACATTTATGAAGCGGCACACCGGCAACTTGCCCGATATGAAAGGATTCTTGTATATGAACTATCTGGGATATGCCAAATGGCAGGGCGCTTATTTCTTTGCAGGAGATGCACCGGTCGTTTCGTTCCGCTATTTAATGAAGAATGTTTTTAAGTTTAAGGAACCACATACTCCCGAAACCAACGCGGCGGCGTTGAACAAGGCTCCGCGTGACAATAAC
>JAUUNK010000205.1 GCA_030844565.1 Bacteroides ovatus | reverse complement strand
CCTCTTTCGGCAGTGGGTCCTGGTTCTTATGTGCTGTGGCAGAATATTATTAATTCGTGGCAGTTGTGGAAAAAGAGAAAGAGGAAGGAGAGTATAGCGGAATGATTATTGACAGCAAAACAGATGTGCTGGCGAAAAAAAAGCACCTTTGCTTTCTTTTTAAATCGGCAGCTACTGGCTGCCGGATTTAATTGTGATGACTTCCTTTCAATGGACTTTAGTTATCACATAGAAATCTTATCCAATGTATAAATGATATAATACCTATATTTATCAATATGAAAACACGAAATATTATATTCTTAATAATACTATTAGTTATCATTGACCAAGCAGTCAAATTGATTATCTATAATTCATTTATGGATATTAATAGTGGAATTATACCTAAAGTATTGGACTTCAAACCTATGTTTAATAGCAAATATAGTTGGGCGAATGATTCACTCCACAAAAAAACAGGTATGGATGCAGGGCTAATATTTCATGTCATTCTCTTTGCATTGATGTGGTTCATCATATATATCATTTATAGATTCCTCAAGAAACTTAATTTTAAAAACAAAATAGCTGATGTGAGCATAGCATTCTTTACTGCTGCTGTCATTTGCGCCTATTTGGGAATATTGGTTTGGGAAAAAGGGACTCTTGATTTCTTGCATTTTAAATGGGGAGGCTATATTTGTGATTTGAAAGATATTTATATTAACTGTTTTGTGGTTCTATTTTGTATAAGTGCAGTAAAAAGCAGATTGGACCTCAAAGAATTGGCTAATTACATAAAAGGCTTATTTAAAAGATAAATATCTATACTTATAAAATTAAGAAAATGGTAGAACTTTTTAAAGAAATGTATAACGAGCAATTTTTTTATAAATTTACGAAAGATTTGAGACTTGTTATCAACGATTTGAATGCTCGTGAGTTTATGTCCCAGGTAATGGATAATGAATGGGAGAATAGGGAATATAAACAACGTATTACGCACATTACAATGGTTTTAAAAAGGTTTTTACCGGCAAATTACAAAGACGCCATCGCTAAAGTGCTTGAACTATTGGACTGTGTGAAAGATTCCCTGCCTGATTTCTCACAGATAGACGATAAGAATTTTAGCTTATTGACCTTGGAATATGGTCCGGTTTTAGCTAATTATGTAGAACAATATGGGTTGGACGATTACGAGACCTCTATTAAAGCGATAGAAAAAATCACTCAGTTTACAAGTTGCGAATTTGTTACTCATTCTTTTATAGTGAACTATCCGGACGAAATGATGAAACAAATGTTAGTGTGGTCGAAGCACGAACACTGGGGAGTCAGACGGCTGGCGTCAGAAGGTTGCCGTCCGCGCCTTCCTTGGGCAATGGCTTTACCAAGTTTGAAACAAAATCCTGCCCCCATTATTCCGATTCTGGAGAATCTAAAAAACGACCCATCCAGATTTGTGCGATTAAGTGTTGCCAATAATTTGAATGATATTTCAAAAGATAATCCCGAAACGGTGATTGAACTGGCGAAAAGATGGAAAGGAGAGTCGGAAGAGGTAGACTGGATTATTAAACACGGTTGTCGGACACTCTTAAAACAAGGGAATCCAGAAGTGATGAAATTGTTTGGTTTGGATTCTATTAAGAATATCTACATTGAGAATTTTCGGATTTCACTGCCACAAGTTAAAGTGGGAGAGTCGTTAGAGTTTTGTTTTAACCTGTGCAATAATGGCAACAACAAAAATAAGATACGATTGGAATACGCAGTTTATTACCAGAAAGCGAATGGAACGTTAGCTAAGAAAGTTCACAAAATTAGCGAAAAAGAATACGCCGGAAATTCAGTAACGCCAATTACTAGAAAACACTCTTTTCGTGTGGTAACAACAAGGAAATTTCATCTCGGACTTCACCAAATTGCTGTGATAATCAATGGAAAGGAATTTGAAAAACATGATTTTGAACTGATAGAAGGATAAGCATTGTACAATGCGAACAGTAGCTTGGTAAATCTAATCCGTCTATTCAAGTAGAGCAAAAATAGCAGAAAAGTAGAGTTATATGCGTTTAATATATCTATTCTGTTAGTTTCCAGTTAAAAAGCCGAGATTATTGCTATATTGAATCTGTCTTTTTGTATTTTTGCTTCGTAATATGATTAATTTTAGTAAAATGTGTATTTACCAAGTAACTGATAACAAAAAACAATACTTAGATTTGCTTCTACTTGCTGATGAGCAAGAGTCTATGATAGACCGCTATTTAGAACGAGGTGATATGTTTGTGCTCGAAGATAATGGAGTAAAAGCTGTATGTGTGGTTACTGACGAAGGAGGCGGGATTTGTGATTTGAAGAATATAGCTGTTGCCTACGATTCACAGCGGAAAGGATATGGAAAGAAACTGATAACCCACTTAATAAACCATTATTCAGAAGATTATACTCAAATGATAGTTGGAACTGGAGAAGTCCCAAGCGCAATCGGATTCTATCAAAGTTGTGGCTTCGAATACTCTCACCGTATTGAGAATTTCTTCCTTGATAATTACGACCATCCCATGATTGAAGACGGCGTTTTACTAAAAGATATGATTTATTTAAAGCAGAACATAAAAGCGGACTTTATAATCAGGGTGGCTCAGCAGTCGGATATTGTTGAGTTAAAAGACTTATTCCAAAATACTGTTCTCTTAGTAAATAGGCATGATTACTCGCAGGCGGAAGTTGAAGACTGGGCATCGTGTGGAGAAAATCTCTCTAAATGGGAAGATATGATAAAGACTCACTATTTTATTGTAGCTGTGAATCAACAATCTCAAATTGTTGGCTTTTCATCTATCACTCTCCAAGGCTATTTACACTTTATGTTTGTTCACAAAGATTTTCAGGGTAAAGGTATTGCTACGATACTTTTGAAAGAAATAGAGCGGTATGCTATCACCACCGGGATTATGAGGATTACATCAGAAGTGAGTTTAACAGCTCGCCCTTTCTTTGAAAAAAGAGGCTATATAGTAGAGGAAGAACAAAAGCGCAAGGCTAATCAGCTTTCTCTTACTAATTTTTGGATGGCAAAGGGATTGACTAATTAACATCAAGTCTTATAAGGGGCATCTTCTTGCCTTCAGTGTTTTGGGTGGGGATACGAGAAAAAAAAGAACTTGCCAAGGAGTTGAGTTAAATATTGAATATCAAAACATGAAAATGTAAAAAGAACCAAATGAATACAGATTACAAGGTTGGTGATTTTGTTTATGATGCGAATATTTATGATGGATTAAATACTTTTCTATCTGATTTGCCATTTTACAAAAAGTGGATACCGAAAAATAAGGATGCTAAAATTCTGGAACTTTGCTGTGGCACAGGCAGGCTTACAATTCCAATTGCAAAGGATGGATACAATATTTGTGGAGTAGATTACACTTCCTCGATGCTTGAACAAGCAAAAATAAAAGCGTCTGAAGTAGGGCTAGAGATTAATTTCATTGAAGCAGATATTAGAACATTAAACTTGCAAGAAGAATTCGACTTTGTTTTTCTTCCATTTAATTCAATTCATCACTTATATAAAAATGAAGATTTATTAGAGACATTAAAGAGAGTTAAGGAGCATCTCAACAGAGGGGGCTTATTTCTGTTAGATTGCTTTAACCCTAATATTAAATATATTGTTGAAGGCGAAAAAGAACAGCATTATGAAAACTCCACTCAAATTAATCGTATAAAATGGCTTTATTTTATAAATGGCAAGTTTCATTCAATCCAAAATATGGATATGAGATTATTCTTCTCTCAAGAATTGGATTCCTATCTGGAATGGGCTGGATTTAATGTTACTCACAAGTTTGGAAGTTTTGAAGAAGAAGCTTTCAATGATAATTCGGAAAAACAGATATACGTTTTAAAAGTAAAATAATTTAGTAGGTTCCTTAATGGAGCTTTTAATTCTAAAAGGATAGATATATGAAATATAAAATGCTAACCATAATGGGCATAATTATGCTTATTTGTCTTATTACATTAGGCTTTGGCGCTTTTTCAGTAGGAATCCCTCTGTGTGGGGCGATAGGAGTGGTTTATGGAGTTAAGAGTAAGGATAAGAACTTAGTAAGATGGTCGTCGGTAGCATTGCTCCTCGGTATTTCACTTTTTATCTACACCTTTCTTCTAGTCAGTAGTATGTGATATTTCTTTTGCTATATATGTATGACAGGCAGAGAACAATAAATAATGGTGATATGAGAACGAAGGAAATAATAGCTTTACTATCAATGTTTTATTGCTTTGTTATAGGATGTACAGACCAGCAAAGTAAACAGGCATTATTAATAGCACATACAACAGAGAAATATTTAGAAACCGGTGTTCCGGTCTGTTATCTCAATGAAAAGGGAGACACTGTTATCCCATTCGGCAAATACCTGTTTTGCCAAACAGACATAATAAGGAATATTGGTTTTGTTTATGAGGCTAAGAAAGAGGATGCTATTGTGTGTATTGATAGTAGCGGGGATAAATTATTCAATGTGTTTCTTTGTGATAATGGCGCTGACTATCTGCAAGAGGGCTTTTTTCGTATGGTAAATGACGAAGGGTTGATTGGATATGCTGATTCTTTGGGAAATGTCGTTATCAAGCCTCAATATCTTTATGCTTTTCCTTTCAAAGACGGCAAGGCGAAAGTGACTTATAAAGGTTCATTAAAAGAAGTGTCTCATTCTTGTGGAGAACATTCTTATTGGGACAGTGATGCGTGGTATTACATTGACAAACAAGGCAAAAGAGAAAACGCTATTATTGGTGGGGCGGATGGCACAACAACTATTTTCCTAACTGATAATTCTGAAAAGGAGAGTGTAGATAGGGATACTGTTATTTATGAACTTCCCCAATGCCAACTCTGGCAGACCAGAGAACTGCCTCAGGAATATAAAGGAAAACAAATCAGTATGTGGACAGAATATAAAAAATATTGGGAAAATGTTCCAGTTGTTAATGTGTTTGTTACAAATCCCACAGATATTCCGTTAGATTTTGGTCGTAGGTGGAATTTATATGTCTGGAAAGACGGAAAATATGATAGTCCGGAAATGAAGGTTCCCTATCTTATGTGGGAAGATGACCTCTTTGTCAGTGAAAAAGCTCCCTTATTATATTGTTTCCGTTTTCCTGTTGGAGAGTATTATCACTTGCCCACAGGGAAGTATCGCATAACTAAGACGTTTGGACAAAAGGGCAAGAGCATTGACTTACATGCAGACTTTGAAATAAAATAAAGAAATAACTCCCCTAATATCCACCAAGGAAGAGCAATAATCAAAATAGAATATTAAGTACAGAGAATGCCTGTCTAATAAAATGCTCTCTTATAAATAAGTAATTGGATATGAACTATATGTGAAAAAGACGAATGAAAAAGCTGGTACTACAAGTCGTTTTATTCAGTGCATTGCTATGTTTTGCTTGTACAAGGCACTCCCATGTATTTCCGGCTTTCCATGTCGAAGCAGAAGCATATCAAGCTGATTCTATTCTCTTGTTATGGGTTGCTAATACAGGAAAGGATACCTTGAGGGGAGTGGAAGCCTTTCGTATCTTCCAAAGGAAATGTGAGCATCCTTCTTCCTCCACATTCTTCTTTAGATTGTTCCCGGAAACCTTTTATCCGAGATAAGCGATGCAAAAAGGGGATATACCGTTTGCGTACTGTTTACCGTTTTGAAGGAGAAAAGAAAGACTCCTTATTAGTCAGCTTTTTTGAGCAGGACAGTGAAATAATGATTGATAGTAAGGACAGGACTATTGTGATGATTGATACTCCGGTGCAGGAAGAGCCTTCCGCCAGGCATTATCTGTCCCCTTGGAATGACTCTTCGGCATATTCTTATTAAGTGCCGACAATTCGTCTTGTCAATGAGAGTGGACATCTTCTTCCGATTTATCTCTGGGGATAGTAAGAGTTAAATAGTAGGAAAAAGGTTGATTTTGTGGGTGTCCCAGAAAAAAAGCATAGTTTCTCATGTATCTTACATTGCATTTATGTATATTTGCCTTTGCAATGTTTCCTCATGCATATAGTGAACACAAAAACATTCGGAAAAAAGCTAGAAGTATAACACCCTAATATTAAAGTAAAATGAAATCAATGAAATTATTTGGAATACTATTCTTGTTCCTTTGTACAATTAGTTTTGCAAGCTGTAGTGATGACGACGATGATGTCAGAGACCCTGCCGACGCTATTACCCTCAATATGTTAAATGAAAAAAACGGCAGTACGCTTTTAGGTAATTCGGACGTTTATATCAATAATTCCTACAATTTTAAGACTAATTCGTGCTACATCGCCGATATGGGGAAAGCTTCAGGACTTGGAGCCAAGGTTCCGTCAAACTTGAATACAATTGCCCAAGAGGTAGCTGTGGTTCCCGGACATTTGTATCACATATATGACCAGCGTACTCTCCTTGATTTTCCGTCGGGCAAGCGTGCCACTCGTGTAGGGACAGGCTATTATAAAGCTTATGTTGTGACTCCGCTAACTCATGATAACATGACGACGGGAGCAATCGTCAAATATGTATTAACGTATCCCGAAGCAAAAGGACTTCCGGAATATGATGAGCTCATAGGTGAAGTAAATCGAGTAGGAGATTGCATTGAATATACATTGCCCAAAGATGTCGAATACATGTATAGTGATTATTTAAATGAAGGAAAAAGTTCTTTTGATATACATATAATTAATGGAAAACTGACAATAACTCTATTGGAACCAATAGACATGTACTATGGTCCTTATGGAACTTATGGCATATACCTCCGTTCAGGAGCTACATACACTTTCATTAAATTTAATGCTGGTGTAAATAGATAAGAGAACGGGGTTCTCGATAAAAAAGCATTGATAGCACCAACGAAAAAGGTTGGCGGAAAGAGAAAGAAACCTCTCTTTCCGCCAACCTTATTTTTTAGAATGGATGCCTTGCTGTATATTCCGCAGTTAAGTGAGTCTGTTTGTTTGTGCATAACAACATAACTTTCTCCTTAGAATAATGCAATTTTCTCCCTCACTTAAACGATTTATCAAATATGCAATAGAGGATTGCTCGACACCCGGGTGTCAAGCATACTAACACCCGGGTGTGAGACTGCATGACACCCGGGTCTCATGCTGCTTGAGACCCGGGTGTCGTACCACCTTTTTTAGTAACCGAAAAGATGAAGGTATAAGCGTAGGAATTTCGGAAGTACTATTTATTAGGATTGACGTCTGTATTTGAGCCACTTCCTCCTACTGTGATAGTTTCGCCTATTTCCATGCTTTCATTTGTCTCTAACTGAAATGAATTGGAAGTTGTATTTTCCTTCACTTCGAATTCTACGGTGATAAGTTTATTACGCTTGAAAGCAACTTTTTCTGATGCGATGGGGACTCTTACATTATCTGTTTTTACCCATACTATATTAACAGGGATGTTTTCTATATATTCTGTTGAGGAGTATGCAGATTCTAGATCTTTGAATGATATAATATCTTGCACTTCCCTTCCTTTAGCGGCATCTAATGTCAGTGTCGGTGCGCCTTCTACATTTATTTCTACTTTACCTTCAGTAAAGTCTTTAGCAACAAATTTGGCACCAAAGGAGACACGCTTCATATCGATATTTACCGTGCCACCCTGGACAGGGATATAATCTTTCGTGTTTCCAAAGAAGCGGTCTACATTAGGACGATCAAATGTTTCATACGGATCTCGGAGATAAAGATATCCTTCATACATATATCTTACATGTTCCTCGGAAGAGATAAAAAACTATTTCCAATGGATGACCAGCCTGCATTTGATAAGTAGAATTTGTTAACTTTTTTGGAGCCTTCCACCACCATACAAACATCAAACTTATACTTATATCCCTCCTTTAGGTTAATAATCATATTCTCTTTGTTGTCAAAGAAACCGTATGCGTAGTATTGATAACGTCCATTCCCATCTTCTGGCATGGAATAGACTTGAAAGACATACCAATCTTTCGCGTCTTCCGCTCTTGATAAAGGAGATTCTGTGATATTCGTTATTTCACCACAAAATCCGATAGGTACTTGAATAAATTTTTCTTCGGAAGGTTTATCCGGAACAATGGTTTCGTTTTCGTCAGAAGAACTGCTACAACCTGTTACAATCATGGCTAATGACGCCAATAATTGAATTCCCCACAACTTGAATATTTTCATAATTAGTGTATGTCATGGTATTTCTAGCTCCTGAAATACCTCTTTTAAATCGTGAAAGCGTAGAGCTGCAATAAATATAACGTTTCTTTTAATTTTTAACGTACGTGGAAAGAGTTTCCCAATTCGGTTGCAAAAATAATAAAAAGGGATGGAATGCTGTAATATTATCCACGCTTTTTCGTGAGTATCAGTAAAGTAGCTGTTTGAATATTCCTATCAGAATAACGTATTTTCTCTTTTTTTTCTTCTAACTGTTTTAATTTACTTCATTATCTTGACTTTATTCGCATATTACAGCTATTTTCAATAACTTTGCTACCCATAGGTAGGTGATAATGTTTTATGCCAGTATAAATAAATACCCCTTTATGTATGAAAAAGATAATCAATATTGAACAATGGGAACGTGGGGAGAATTTTGCTTTCTTTCAAGATTTCCTGAATCCGTGTATCTCTGTCACTTGTCCGGTGAAATGCAAACAGGCAAAAATGGTTTCCCACGAGCGGAAGGAGTCTTTCTTCCTTTATTATTTGTATGCTATCCTGAAAGCAGTCAATGAAATAGAAGAGTTTAAATATCGGATAGATGCCGAAGGTACTGTGGTCTGGTATGACCAGATAGATGTTTTAACTCCTATCAAATTGGAAGGGATGAAAGGGTTTGCCACAGTGCACATTCCGTTCTGTCAAGACTGGAATCTGTTTTATGAACGTGCTAAGAGATTGATTGCTAAAGCAAACACTGTCAGTGCTTATGAAGTTGAAAAGAATTGTAAGGAGTTGAATGTCGTGTTGGTTAGTGCAGTGCCCACTCTGCCCTTTACTTCGATGACGAGCACGCAAAAACATAAAAATGGCAATGACTATCCCTTGATAACGGTGGGGCAGTTGGACGAAAGTTTCAATATTCCTATTGCTTTGTCCGTTCACCATGGTTTTGTGGATGGAGAACATCTTGCTAAATTCTTTCAAATAGTGCAAGACGTTTTGAATGCTCGAAGCTGAGCAAAAACGCAAAGCG
>JAUUNK010000204.1 GCA_030844565.1 Bacteroides ovatus | reverse complement strand
TCAAATCGATTTGTTAGACTTTATAGTCGTTAACACAAAACGAATTGCGTGTTTTGTTTATTCTTCAATGCAATTTAAACATAGCTGAAAAGGTATCTAAAAAATTTCTTGAACCCTTTATTTTTCCTCTATAGATAAAGAGCATATTTTTATTGAACACGCTTATAAATCAAGATTTTTATGTAAGTTTGCCGAAAAATCATCAATATGACCTTTGAAGAAGCAACTACCTTGTTAGAGCGTATAAAGAACATAGTTATCGGTACCCCCATTAAAGGTAAGGTCATTGAATCTTTATTCATTGGACCGACCAAATGGGAAGAGATGCACATTTTCCTGAATACCTGCCAACAAAAAGGAGAAGAGGAAGCAATCAGGGAGTTTTCCGGAAAGAGCTTTTCGGTATATGGCAAGTCAGTTACTTATATAAAACCGCAGTTGCCTAGATGGGACATGGTGATATTGGATGAGTGGGAGAAGGCGTTGTGTAATTGAGAGTGGCTAAAAACCGAATTAGAAAGAATTTCATAAAGCTATTCCTGCTACTTATGCCCATGGGATATTATTTGGTTTTTAAAACACCTACTTACTTAAAAAACATACCCACCAGGGACTTTTCATACAAAGAAAGTATAAGATGCTTGGTAAGAAGCAAAAAAACATTTATATGACATTTACCATTGACAATTCCTATGCTCTTTATGATAAGATATCAAGTGTTTTTAAAGAAACCACATCAAAGTCAAATAGATTAATACAGTGAGAAATTTTCCATATTATCTCACACAGGGAAATAAGCGGAGAAAATAAGCTTAATAAATAGCTAAAAAAAAGATATTGCACAAAAATTATAAAGCTACTAAATTTAATTTCCAAAATTATTTGTTAAATCCAATAAAACTAGTTATCTTTAGCGGGAGTCAAACAAATTGTTTGACTGCGATTTTAAAGTCGCTCAAACATCCGCTCTGGCTGGGAAGCTAGAGCGGATTTCCTAAGTTTCTCTCATAAATGTTTCCACCTTGTCCGAGAATATAGAAATTATCATGTATATTTGCATGCATTATTAAAGATATAAAGCCATGAAGATACTATATTACATTTACCAAATTTGCATCGCTCTACCTATATTATTAATATTGACCATATTGACAGCACTAATTACTATTGTAGGTTCTCTTCTAGGAGGAGCTCATTTCTGGGGATATTACCCGGGAAAAATATGGTCTCAACTTATTTGTTTTCTACTTTTAATACCTGTCAAAATTCACGGTCGTGAAAATCTTCATAAAAAGACATCTTATATCTTTGTTCCCAATCATCAAGGTTCTTTTGATATCTTTTTAATATATGGGTTTATCGGAAGAAATTTTAAATGGATGATGAAAAAAAGCCTTAGAAAACTCCCTTTCGTAGGAAAAGCATGCGAAAGCGCAGGACATATTTTCGTAGACCGCTCCGGGCCTAAAAAAGTATTAGAGACCATTCAACAAGCAAAATCTTCCCTCAAAGACGGGGTTTCCCTTGTCGTATTTCCCGAAGGGGCACGAACTTTTACAGGCCATATGGGACATTTTAAGAAAGGAGCTTTCCAACTAGCGGATGATTTGCAGCTAGCCGTGGTGCCTGTGACTATAGATGGCTCCTTTGAAATTTTACCACGCACAGGAAAATGGATTCATCGCCATCGCATGATACTCACCATCCACCAACCCATCTCTCCCAAAGGAAAAGGGATAGAAAATATTAAAGCTACTATGACAGAAGCGTATGCGGCTGTGGAAAGCGCTCTCCCTGAGAAATATAAAGGTATGGTTGAAAATGAAGATCAAGACCGGTAAATATACATCAAAGGAAAGTCATTTATTGTTAGTAGAAACATTTTTCTCCATGCGCTGATGTTCTTCAATAAGCTGCATGTTTTCTTTCGCTTTGGAAAGAAATTCTTTGATCATTTGATTGCTTTTGAAAGAATAAGGCGCATCTTTAATAATATCATCTATCTCAGGTGTCATTATGGGATAAGGCAAACTGCTACACAGCATGATAAATACGCTGGGGCCTAACACATTTTCATAATTATCTGATATAAACTTTTTCACGTAGTGATTCATTTCTTTCACCATAGAATCGGCCTCAGCTGTCAACTGCTCGTGAATATCTGCCAAATCTGCTCCATCCATTACCATACGAGCTTCTTTATGTTCGAGTTCTTCTATATTACCATCCATTTTGTTCTTTTGGTTGATAAATTCATAAAGAGCATCATTAAGAGGCGTACCTTTAGCAGATAGCTGGGTACCGGTAATGGAAATCTCAATATCTCCTTTTTCCAGAACCAAAGGCATCAGACTCTGATCGTCCATATAAAGTGTAACCATTTGCACAGAATCCACCTTTCCTTTCATGGAAAACATTCCATGAATTACTTCCGCCGAATCAAGATTGACCCATTCTCCGCCATGCAGCACTTTAACATAAAGCATCTTACCATCTAAACTATTGACGGATGAAGACCCTTCTATCTTATACTTATGACTACATGATGCCAAAAACGGTAGCGCCAATAATAAAGGCAAAAATCTCTTTACTTTCATCTATACTTTTTCTTTGATTTCTTGGTGCAAAGGTACAATGGTTCGGGCAACTCGAGAAACATTTTATTAATATTTAAAGCTTGTAAGACTCTTTTCTTTAATAATACTTATAAAGGAAGATAACTACTCTCATTTTTCATTTAGTTTACCTAAATTTGCAGTCATGAAAACATCTACTTATGCCCCCTTTGCCAAACCGCTTTATGTGATGTTGAAGCCGGTTGGTGCCGTATGCAACCTGGCATGCGATTATTGTTATTATTTGGAAAAGTCCAATCTATATAAGGAGAACCCCAAACATGTAATGAGCGAGGAACTCTTGGAGAAATTTATTGAGGAATACATCAACTCACAAACTATGCCTCAAGTGCTTTTCACCTGGCACGGCGGAGAGACTCTGATGCGCCCTCTTTCTTTCTACAAGAAAGCCCTTGAACTACAAAAAAAATATGCGCGCGGACGAACGATAGATAACTGTATCCAGACCAACGGTACACTCCTTACCGATGAGTGGTGCGAATTTTTTCGAGAAAACAATTGGCTAGTGGGTGTCTCTATCGATGGTCCTCAGGTATTTCACGATGAATATCGAAAAAATAAGCAAGGCAAGCCTTCTTTTGTTAAAGTGATGCAAGGTATTAAATTACTGAATAAACATGGAGTGGAATGGAATGCTATGGCAGTAGTGAATGATTACAACGCCGACTATCCTCTGGAATTTTATCACTTTTTCAAGGAGTTGGAATGCCATTATATTCAATTTGCACCTATCGTAGAACGTATTCTTCCTCATCAGGACGGCCGACATCTAGCGTCTTTGGCGCAACAAGAAAACGGAGAATTGGCAGATTTTTCCGTAAGCCCCGAACAATGGGGAAACTTCCTTTGTACCTTGTTCGATGAATGGATAAAAGAAGATGTGGGTACTTATTATATACAGTTATTCGATACTACTCTTGCAAACTGGGTAGGCGAACAACCTGGCGTATGTTCTATGGCAAAGACTTGTGGTCATGCGGGTGTAATGGAATTTAACGGAGATGTATATGCATGCGACCATTTTGTCTTTCCCGAATATAAATTAGGTAACATCTACAACAATACACTTGTAGAAATGATGTACAGTAACCGCCAACAAGCCTTTGGCGAGATGAAGCAAAAGTCTCTTCCCACACAATGCAAAGAGTGTGAATTTCTTTTTGCTTGCAACGGCGAATGCCCCAAGAACCGTTTTTGCCATACATCTACCGGAGAACCGGGCCTGAACTACTTATGCAAAGGTTATCATCAGTTTTTCCAACATGTGACTCCCTATATGGACTTTATGAAAAAAGAATTGATGAACCAGCGCCCTCCCGCTAACGTAATGGAGGCAATCAGAATGAATAAAATCTAACTAACCCCAACAAATTATAAGATAAAAAGAATGAGTAAACTGAAATTTTATTTATTGGCGCTCACTGCGCTATTGGTAACTACCGCCCGGGCGGATGAAGGAATGTGGCTTTTACAACTGATGAAAAAACAACATTCCGTAGATATGATGAAAAAGCAAGGTTTGAAACTGGAAGCTGAGGATCTATACAACCCTAATGGAATTTCCCTAAAAGATGCAGTCGGTATCTTTGGTAATGGCTGTACTGGAGAAATCATTTCTCCCGAGGGGCTTATCCTTACCAACCATCATTGCGGATACGCTTCCATTCAGCAACACAGCAGTGTGGAACATGATTATCTGACCGATGGTTTCTGGGCAACCTCCCGTGATAAAGAATTGGCAACACCGGGACTAAAATTCACTTTTATCGAGCGTATCGAAGATATCACCGACATTGTAAACGCTAAGATAGCTGCCAAAGAAATTACAGAAGCCGAGTCTTTCACTAACGATTTTCTGCATAAGCTAGCAGTGGAACTGCATGAGAAGAGTGACTTAAAAGGTAAAAAAGGTATTGTTCCCCAAGCACTTCCGTTTTATGCTGGCAACAAGTTCTATATGTTTTATAAAAAAGTCTATCCCGACGTACGTATGGTAGCGGCTCCCCCCTCTTCCGTCGGAAAGTTCGGAGGAGAAACGGATAACTGGATGTGGCCCCGCCATACTGGAGACTTTTCTATATTTCGTATTTATGCTGACACTAATGGAGAACCGGCTGAATACAGTCCCAACAATGTACCTCTCAAAACACAAAAACACCTTGCAATCTCCCTCAAAGGAATAAAAGACGGCGATTATGCCATGATTATGGGATTCCCGGGACGAACCAGCCGTTATCTGACCGTATCAGAAGTAAAAGAGCGGATGGATTCTCAAAATACTCCCCGTATCCAAATACGCGGTGCCCGCCAAGAAGTATTAAGAGAGGCTATGAATGCAAGTGACAAAGTACGCATCCAATATGCCAATAAATTTGCCGGTTCAAGTAACTACTGGAAAAACTCCATCGGCATGAACAAGGCTATTATCGACAACGACGTACTGGGAACTAAAGCTGCCCAAGAAGCAAAATTTGCTGAATTCGCTAAAGCACAAAACAATGCCGGATATATGAACGTAGTGAAAGAAATTGATGCTCTCGTTGCGCAAACTTCCCCGCTCAACTATCAAATGACTTGCTTGAGCGAAACGTTCTTAAGTGGAATCGAATTCGGTAATCTGACACTGGATAAACTAAAAGAAGCATTGGCAGAGAAGAACGATACACTTATTCAAGCCCACTTAAATAGCCTTAAAGTGATATATGAAAATATTCATAATAAAGACTACGACCATGAAGTGGACCGCAAGGTAGCAAAAGTATTATTGCCTTTATATGCAAAAATGATACCTGCTAGCCAACGTCCTTCCTTCTATGAAATCATCGAAAAGAAATACAAAGGTAATTACGACGCTTTCGTAGACGACATGTATGATAACTCTATTATGTCCAATCAGGAGAACTTCAAAAAGTTTCTTAACAAACCAACAGTAAAGGCTATTGAGCAAGACCTCTCTTTGCAATATGCCTCATCTAAAATAGAGAAGTACACCGAACTTCGAACTCAATTAAGCAAGCTGCAAGAGAAGTTGGATCTGCTCCACAAAACATACGTACGTGGATTGGGTGAAATGAAGTTGCCTGTTCCTTCCTATCCGGATGCCAACTTCACTATCCGTCTGACGTATGGAAACGTGAAACCTTATAGTCCGAAGGATGGCGTATTCTATAATTATTATACCACTACCCAAGGCATTTTGGAGAAAGAAAATCCGGACGACCGTGAATTTGTAGTTCCTGCGAAATTAAAAGAGTTGATTGAAAAGAAAGATTATGGACGCTATGCTTTGCCTAACGGAGAAATGCCCGTATGTTTTCTTTCCACTAATGACATCACCGGAGGTAACTCAGGTAGCCCGGTATTGAACGACAAAGGTGAATTGATTGGCACAGCCTTCGATGGTAACTGGGAATCACTAAGTGGCGATATCAACTTTGACAATCAATTGCAACGCTGTATCAATCTGGATATTCGTTATGTATTGTTTATCCTCGAGAAACTCGGTGGTTGCAAACACTTGATCGATGAAATGACTATTGTAGAATAAACATACATGAAAAGACAACTATTCATATCACTATTCTCGCTGGTAACCCTCTTTGCACATGCAGACGAAGGAATGTGGATGCTCACAGACCTAAAATCGCAAAACGAAGCTGCTATGCGCGAGCTTGGTCTCGAAATTCCAATGGAAGAGATATATAGTGCTAACGGCATCTCTTTGAAAGATGCCGTGGTGCACTTTGGCGGAGGATGTACCGGCGAAGTTATTTCGGCAGAGGGGCTTGTATTGACCAATCACCACTGCGGATATAGCTCCATCCAACAACACAGCAGTGTAGACCATGACTACCTGACAGAAGGTTTCTGGGCCATGAGCCGTGAAGAGGAACTCCCCTGCCAAAACCTGACAGTGACTTTTATCGACCGTATTCTCGACGTCACTACTTATGTAGAAGAACAGCTAAAAATAGATAAAGACCCTTCCGGGACAAATTATCTTTCTCCTACTTACCTCGCTAAAGTAGCGGAACGCTTTGCCAAAGCAGAGAATATAAACAAAACCCCTGCCACGAAACTCGAATTAAAAGCATTCTACGGAGGCAATAGATATTATTTATTTGTCAAAACTGCATATAGCGACATTCGCATGGTAGGCGCTCCTCCCTCCTCTATCGGAAAGTTCGGAGCTGATACGGATAATTGGATGTGGCCTCGTCATACAGGTGATTTTTCCCTGTTCCGTATTTATGCCGACAAACAAGGAAATCCCGCCGGCTACTCCAAAGACAATGTTCCATTACAGGTAAAAAAACATTTAACTATCAGTCTGGCAGGAGTAAAAGAAGGAGACTTCACTTTTGTCATGGGATTCCCGGGGCGTAACTGGCGATATATGATTTCAGACGAAGTGGAAGAACGTATGCAAACCACTAACTTCATGCGTCAGCATGTTAGAGGAGTCCGACAAAAAGCATTGATGCAACAAATGTTGAAAGATCCTGCTGTACGTATTCATTATGCCAGCAAATACGCTTCTTCCGCCAACTACTGGAAAAATGCTATCGGCATGAATGAAGGCCTTGTTCGCCTGAAAGTGTTGGATACCAAACGCAACCAACAGGAAGAACTCTTGAAACTCGGACGAGACAAAGGAGACGATTCATATCAAAAAGCATTTAACGAAATACGCTCCATCGTAGCCCATCGAAGAAATGCTCTTTATCACCAACAAGCCATTAACGAAGCTCTTATTACGGGGCTTGATTTCATGCGCCTACCCTCCACTACTTCCCTGGTAGCTGCTTTGAAGTCTAAAGACAAAAAGAGAATCCGGCAAGAAGCTGAACAACTGAAAGAAGAAACGGATAAATATTTCTTATCCATACCTTTCCCGGAAGTGGAACGGATTGTAGCTAAAGAAATGTTGAAAACTTATGCAGGATATATTCCCAAAGAACAGCGTATCAAAATCTTTGATATTATCGATACCCGTTTCAAAGGAGACATAGATGCGTTCGTAGACGATTGCTTTAAGTACTCCATATTCGGAAATCCGGAAAACTTCGCCAAGTTTATCAAAAAGCCGAGTTTGTATAAAATTGGGCACGATTGGATGATACTATTCAAGTATTCCATTACAGACGGTCTGCTAAGGACAACTATTGCCATGAAGGAAGCAAACGAAAGTTACGATGCTGCCCATAAAGTATGGGTGAAAGGAATGATGGATTTGAAAAAGGAAAAAGGAATTCCTCTCTATCCCGACGCCAACTCTACCCTGAGATTGACTTATGGTCAAGTATTACCTTATAATCCGGCTGACGGCATGACGTATGGTTACTATACCACATTGAAAGGAGTAATGGAAAAAGAAGACCCGGGAAACTGGGAATTTGTAGTTCCTGAAAAATTGAAAAAGCTCTATCAACAGCAGGATTACGGCCAGTATGGCAAAGACGGGGAAATGCCAGTATGCTTCATTGTAAATACGGACAACACGGGAGGAAATTCCGGAAGTCCCGTATTCAATAGCAAAGGGCAACTTATCGGAACAGCTTTCGACCGTAACTATGAGGGATTGACAGGAGATATCGCCTTCAGACCCTCTTCACAACGTGCTGCTTGTGTAGACATCCGCTATACCTTATTTATTATTGATAAATATGCCGGTGCCTCACACATTATTGACGAGCTGACGATTGAATGAACAAAAAATCTTTCCCTGCCGTTATATAAGAAAGCAATAATTATATTCGCAGTCCGCAAGGACTGGTAACTTATGATGAGAAAGGAAAGATTATGGAAAAATTTGAAGAATTAGTGCAATCTCCCGTCCCTGTTTTAGTGGACTTTTTTGCTGAATGGTGTGGTCCTTGCAAGGCTATGAAACCTATTCTGGAAGAAGTAAAAAACCAGGTAGGCGACAAAGCCCGCATTGTGAAAATTGATGTAGATAAACATGAAGAGTTATCTACGCAGTTCCGAATACAAGCCGTCCCCACTTTTATACTATTTAAAAATGGAGAGTCGCTCTGGAGACATTCAGGCATGATACAGGGCAAAGAATTGCAAAAAGTAATCGAACAATACATATAAAAAAATAAGTGATGAAAAAGGTATTAGTAATGATAGCCCTGGTCATGGTAAGCGTAATGGGATGCGCCTCCAATGGCGGAGCTAAAACAGAAACAGAACAGAATAAGAAAGAGGCAAAAGCTGACGGAGAAGTAATCGTAATGGATAAGGATATGTTTATCAAAGATGTATTCGACTACCAGACCTCAAAAGACTGGAAATACAAAGGTAATAAGCCTGCCATTATCGACTTCTATGCTGATTGGTGTGGTCCTTGCCGTATGACAGCCCCCATCATGAAATCGTTGGCTAAAGAATATGCCGGAAAGATTGTTATTTATAAAGTGAACGTAGACAAGCAAAAAGAGCTGGCTGCTTTGTTCAATGCAACAAGCATTCCTCTCTTTGTTTTCATTCCCATGCAGGGAGAACCTCAGCTCTTCCGTGGAGCAGCGGATAAAGCGACTTATAAAAAGGCGATTGATGAATTCCTGCTGAAGAAATAATTGTCCTACAAAGAATCTCTGAATAAAAAAGCACGGGCCTCGCGGTGAGGGCACTGAAAAAGTTCCTCACTTTTCATAGTCACCGCGCATAGTCCTTAA
>JAUUNK010000203.1 GCA_030844565.1 Bacteroides ovatus | reverse complement strand
CAGTGGCAGAAGGTGTCAGTACACCGTCGGAAACAAATACCAACCCTCCCTCACTATTTCGCACTTCATAAGCCACTACGTTCTGCCATCCTTTCATGGTAATTTTAGATCCTTGGCGGGACGCTGTTCCACGAACTACTTGCGGTTTCGTCTGATAGAGTTTCCAGGTGTTGTCGGTAATATATTCCAAAGCTACATCCGGTTTAGGAAGATTTAAGGCGGCAATCCTGTTTCTTACTTCATCAATACGTGCCTGAGTTACCGTTAACTTTCCTACGCCATAGTCATCTATTTCTACATTTACCGGAGTAAAGAATCCCCATTTGGTAAAGAAGTCCGTCAAGTCGTAGCCTGAGAGTTTGCTACATATATAAGGGAATTCTGTCTGCTGTTCGCCCGCAGAAGGAAGGTTCTCGTGAGTACGGATATATTCGTATACATCCGGATAAAATCCTCCCCTGTCAGCTTGCTGGAGCGGAGTTCTGCCAAGGACTTTACCGAAATATAGTTCTAACTGCCAGAAAGGAATCAATTTACAAAATACATCACTAGAATATTCGTCCGGCTTATCGCCATGGCTCTGAAAATGACCATGAGGACTGCCACTTACCATAATACTGTTCCATGCTTTCGAATAACGATTGCGGTAGTATTGCCCCATATCTTCCACTTGCACACGAGAGTCTTGACCGAAAATGGTAGTCTGGATGTATTCAGACATAATATTATTGGTCACCTCTGTGGTACCTAGCCACTTCAACCCGGGACGGGTCTGATTGCAATGCCCCACTTCATGCGCAGGTCCCCAGCAACTACCGGTACTTAACTTCTGTTCGTTGCCAATTTCCGGGATAGTATTGTCAACATATCCCGTGTGATAGCTCGTAGCATACATATACGAATGATACATCACATTAAAATACATGCGGTTCTTAAACATCTTATCATATTTTTCCAGACCGAGAAGCCCTTGCTCCTCATAAACAAGCCGATCGTAGAGGTCTATTAGGTCTTTTCCGTTAGAGGTATATGATTTGAACTGCTGTGTTTCGAAAGTAAGATGTGCGTATTTGCCTAGCACATCAAAATATTTATCAGTGGCATTGCTCAGTAACTCATTCCATTGCTCGCGCGTATGTTGCTGAGAATCGAAGTATCCATTGACCGTTCCCGATGCAAAATGTATCTTTATGGGAAGCGCAGCCGGATCTTCCAAAGTAGGAATATGATACATCACGTATACCAGTCCTTTCTCTTGAATAGTAAGTTTATTCACTCCCTGACTAAGGGGATAAGTAGCTCCACCGAATCCGTCTCCTCCCGGCACGTCCAGATTTTGTACCTTCAGACTAATGTCATATCCATGTGTGTTTCCTACCAGAACGATGAGAGTTTCATTAGCCTTGACCGAGATACCAGTGGGGTTGTCCAAGAGGCTATATTGGTTGGTCTTGTTCTGTGCACCCTGAATATCCGGATGGGGATAAGCGCGGAATTCGGCAATGCGGAAGTCGCGGGGATAAGCTTTCTTGAACATATAATAAGCCATGTTCTTAAAGAAAGGATACTCACACTTCTGTATCTCTTCCAGTGTAATCCCGCTCTTCAATTCCGAATAAGTTTCATCTGTAAACAGGGTAGAATAGTCAAATAGCTCGGGATTCTTGGTATAAAACTCCATTTCGGCACACGAGGCGAAGCCTTGTCCGTCTCCCGCACCACTATTCACTACAAAGCGGAAAGATTTAGCCTGCACCGTGCGATCAAAATAAACTTTCGTAGCAGAAGAAGAGCCTTTGAAGTCGCGGGTCATCAGTGGCTTAAAGGTTGTACCGTCTGCTGAATAGAGTATATCTACTTCTTTAAACAATCCGTTAGGACCACTGTTGCGTGGGTAATACACGAGATAGTCCACGTCTGACAAAGATTCCAGATTATAAGTCAGCTCGATAGGAAAATAGTTACTCCCGGAATTATTCCAAGCAGAATGATAAATAGTAGTATAATCTCCGTCGAAGGAATTCTCAATTCCCTGTCCACCTTGGAAAGAAGAGGCTTGTCCGCTCACCACTTTAAGTTTGATATCGTCTTTGATGTCGTCTCCCACATCGTTGGTATAATCCTTTAATCCTTTCTGTTCCACCGCTACTTGTTCTATCAGACGTTCTTCTTCGGCAATGCCAGCGGTGGCTTCTTTTATCAGGATGTTTGCCGAACGTCCCTTATCTTGCAGAATGGCGGAAACGGTAAACTGATGGGTAGTAGTTACCATTTCTGGTGCAGCGCGCGTTTTCAATTTAGGTTTTATCCATTCAGGATAAGTGATTTCCACTTCCACATTTGAAGTGACATCAAATTCCACTTCACCGCCCACTGCCGGAATGGAGAAGATTTGCTGGGTCACTAGAATAGCCGCTTCATATCCGAGCTGGCGGACCCGGATATTTTTTGTTAGGTCGGCAGCTTTCACTACTACCGTAGCTTCGCGTACCAGACGTTCGTCACTCGACGACACTTCTATTCTCACCATTTTCCCGTTAGCGGAAGCCGTACACCAATCGGCATCCGACGTGGCACTCCAGTTTTCCACATTTGTGGCTATCTCCACGCTTTGTACCCCCGATTCATTGGAGAAATCGACTGCATTCTTGGTTAATTCCAGGGAAGGAACATTTTCGGTCTTTTCATCCGAACAAGCCGTCATTACTGCCCATAATAACAGAGCCGGCAAACATAGTAGTAAATTCTTCATGTTTTCATTTTGTATTATTAGAGAAGAAGTTAAAGAAGAAAAGGAAATTAAAAGAAGGTAGGGTGTCAGCAGCTATGCAACTTTAACTCCTGAATTCCTTTTTTCCTCTTTCTCCTTCTGGCATGATTTAAATTTCCCAAAGATAAAGAAAGTCATGGCGAAAACGAAAGAATTCTACCATGACTTTCAAAAACACTCATCTTAATCTAACCTATTGAGCATCATAAACAGGCTTTTCATCTTCCTCAGGGTCGAATTCAGTAATAATTACCTTCGATACGGCAAACTCAGCCAAGTGCCAGAATATAGAACCGCCCGTTCCGTTGGGGCAATATCTCAGATATCTGACCTTCTTTGCCAGTGCCGGCTCGTCCTGAGCAGGGATCATCTTAATAGACTCCGCACCACTAGTCTTATTCGGGTGGTCATACGTATAGAAAGGCGCGTCCATATCTACATCCGGGTCTTCCATCCGGCTGATATTATATAGTTTAATAAGGTTAGGATAGTTAGCGCCTGCGCCTTTCCGGTTCCACGTATCTATTTCGAAACGATCTAATTCCTCACCGAGGTCCACGTCTATCCAGTGGTAGGGTAGACCGTCGCCTCTCCAGCTCGTATGGAAGAATGTATCTTTGTTTCCATCGCAGATGCCGGAGAGTTGTCCTTCGCCCGGGTCCTGAGAGTTAGTAACGAAATGTGTAATGTCCAGATTCAGAGGGATTCTCTCTACGGACACTGTTTTCTCGGCAGCACCAGAGGTACATCCTTCGAGCACGAAAGGTTTACCCGGAGTGTCAGTCTCGCTATAGGGTGTGAAGGTAAAGTCATAGGCTGCCCCATATCTTTTACGAGTGTTCTCAATCACCAACGAATGAGTGTAAGGGCTGATGATGATGTTATAGTCCTTCTTCTCCCGAGGGTCGTAATAATGCATCTTCATGTAAAAATAACCGGGGTTCTCTTCGGGTACATCCCATTCGAGGAGAATGCTCCCCGGTTGTTCGGTCGACCTAAAATTCATAATTGATAAATCTACTGTAGGTGGCACACCCTCGTCGTCATTGCTACATGAGCTCATGCTCCATACAAGCGATGCCATCACTAATAGATATTTATATATATTTTTCATACCTATTCTTTTTTCTGATTAAAACGTTAATATCCCGGATTTTGAATTACATTATGATTGTTGTTAATGTCGGTCGAAGGAATCGGCAACAGCCAATGCCTGTCTTCAAATGTACGCACAAACGGTATTTCGGTAGGCTGCGAGAATTTAGTGATGTCTGTCTGCGAAATATCCATACCGATGTGTTTGCTGCCGAAATACTTATCTGCCAGTTTCCAGCGACGCATATCCCAGAAGTTTTGACATTCCAAGTAAAGCTCTATCTGTCGTTCCTGACGCACGATGTCGCGAAGCTGTTTAGCACTGGTGATTCCGCCTACTTTTGCCCATGATTCGTCTACATCGGGGATACCGGCACGGCTTCGTACCTTATTCAGATAGATTTTTGCATTAGCAATGTCTTGCGCTCCACCCACTTCGGCACAACATTCGGCATAACCCAGATAAAGCTCAGCCAAACGAATAATCGGGAAAGGATACTTCTTCAAAGTTACTGAACCATTCTTTCCTACTACGTTGTCGGGATGTACACCTTTCTTATTCAAGAATCCGCCAGGGGAATAGTTATTGTTTCGGCTACCGCGCCCGCAGTTGTTGTTCTTCAGATAATTGGTAACTAACTGTTGATTTTCGTACTTCTTCATCGAAGCGTCGTTGTCGTATCCCCCGTTGAAAGAAGCATTTGTCACTTCGTAAAATCCGTTTTGGAAAGATATCCAGGCATAGTAACGGGGTTCTCTGCCCAAATTCATCCGTGAAGTCTTATACCCAGCTTCAGCAACAGTGGCTTCTGTACCGTCAGCAAAGGTGATTTTGGTATTCTCGGCATCCAAAGATACTACATCATACTTATCGAGGTCTTTCGTTTCCGGGTCTACATTATAAGGCAGACCATTTACGGTGTAGAAGCGGTCGAGCATATTCATTGTAGGGCAAATACCATTGTAACAAGTCTCATTTACAAAAGGCATGGACTTCTTTTGCATACCATAAGCACCTTCATCGGTGTTCTTGGTCCAGATCTCTTCCTTATTATATTTGATAATTGTTGCCATATTGGCTCTCAATATGCGCAAAGTCGGATTTTCAGGATACTTAT
Organism: Bacteroides ovatus; assembly: GCA_030844565.1. Lineage (GTDB taxonomy): Bacteria > Bacteroidota > Bacteroidia > Bacteroidales > Bacteroidaceae > Bacteroides > Bacteroides ovatus_A. Next base: position 4,341 of record JAUUNK010000203.1, on the reverse strand, counting down.
TAGTAAGAGCAGGTGTTTCCACCGTATACAGTACATGTCCTGCAGCATGGGCAGCGTTGATAGCTTCCAAGTAAGCATCGCGGGCAACCACCCAACGATTACGATCTTCAGCAGCATCCAGCAAGGGAGTCCCGTCCGGATTGACGAGCTTGCTTGCCAGGTCGGCATTGCCGTTGAACAAAGGCGAGGCATAGTACATGAGGGCATAAGCCTTAAGAGCTTTCGCTGCTACCGAAGTAGCCAATCCCACTTCTACTGCATTGCGGCTGGCAGGCAATACATTTGCCGCATCCGTAAACTTACCGGTGATAAAGTCGATACATTCATTCAAGGGGCTACGGCCCAAGTATTTAGACGGGTCGGTATTTACATTTGCCACTTCCCGAACAATGATAGTAGGACCATAACAACGAACCAGCAGCAGATGATAATATCCGAGAAGGAAATCTATCTGGGCTTTATAGTCTGCATTGGTTTCTGCTGCCAGTCCCGGAACTTTGTCTATGTTATCGCGGAAAATGTAGCATTGACGAATACCTGCAAACAAATCGTTCCAATAAGAAATCTGCGGGCTCACTGCTGTATAATTACCTTTTGGGAAATTGGCAAACGTCTCATGTTCGAAAGAGGTTACCACTTCGTCCCCAGTCATAAAATCCAGCGATGATGTTCCATGATTGGGTGTAGGCATGTAAGCATAGCACGAATACATAAAACGCCGTGCAGCTTCCACATCCTTGAAAGCATCTTCTTCCTTTTGCCTTTCGTCGGGCACTATGTCCAGGTATTCGCACGAAGAGACATAGAACGCCGCAAGGCACAAAAACACTAATTGATATATCTTTTTCATAATATGCTTGTTATAAAGATAGTTGAACTCCTATATTAAATACGCGCTGAGTTGGATAAGCCAGTCCGCTGCCTCCTCCCTGTTCCGGATCCCAATGTTTGAAGGGTGAGAAAGTGAGCAGGTTGGTCCCGCTGATATAAGCACGGAGGAATTTCCACGTGTATCCCACTTCAGCGTTCTTTAGTTTCAGGAAGGCAGCATTACGCAACCAATAATCCGATGCAACGGTGTTGTTGCCATGATCTTGTTTTGTCAGACGGGGATATTTAGCATAAATATTCTGATTCTGTGGATCCCAACGGTCTTCGGCTATAAACTTCAACACACCCCGATTCACAGAAGTACCGAAAGGATGGAAACCAGACATCATTAAAGATGTTTTAGCCACTCCTTGGAAGAAGAATGAGAAGTCGAAGTTCTTCCAACGTATACTCGGTCCGAAGCCATAAATAATTTCGGGAACAACAGGATTTCCCATATAACGCATATCATAATCGTTGATAATGCCATCTCTTTCACCATTCTTATCAGGCAGATCTACATATTTAATGTCGCCCGGCGCTACGTTACCCGAAATCACTTGCGTGGGAGAGTTCGCAATTTCCCCCTGGTCCATAAATAGATGTCCGGCATATACATATCCCTGATATGTTTCGAGGCTGTGTCCGATAATGCTCTTGTTGGGATACATCGGAGAGAATCCTTGTGCATACTTGCGTACTTCATTTCTGGCAAATGAGAAGGTTCCCTTAAACTGGACCTGCAAATCTTTATTGATTTGTTTACCATAGTCGGCAGAGATTTCAAAACCGTAATTCTTCACTTCTCCATAATTACCGTATACTTTGCTCTTTGCCACACCCATGTAGTTAGGAACAGTTTTGTTCTCCTGGAAAATGTCTTTTCTCAACTCGGTGAAATAGTCGAAACTCAGGTTCAGGCAATTGAAAAGTCCCAAGTCCACACCCACGTTCATCTTATAACCTACTTCCCATGAGATTTCGTCATTTCCAAAACGGGTGTAAACCGGACCTTTGGCTGCGAATCCTTGTTCCCCGTCACCGGTATTAAAGGTTGGGTCTTTCTGCAATTCAACAATAGGTAAATAGAGGAAACGCGTACCTGCATCGGCATTACCTACCAATCCATAAGAGCCACGGATTTTCAGGTTGTGCACCACATTCTTTGCTTTCTCAAACCAAGCTTCCTCGCTGATGTTGTATCCCAGAGCAACAGAGGGGAAAAAGCCATAACGGTGTCCTTTGGCAAAGTTCTCCGAACCATTGTATCCCATATTGATTTCTGCCAGATAACGATGGTCATAATCATAGCTGAAACGGGCAGCTACTCCCACTTTTCGTTTAGGGAGTGAGGCTATCAAGTCTTCTCCCGGGTTGTTTGTGTTCCATTCGTCCTGGTTATAAAGTACCATAGCCGAAATGTTGTGGCGGTCGTTAAAGGTACGATCATAATTCAGCGTAGCTTGTATGTAGTAGCTACGATCGCCCGTGCTTTCCGAAGCAGTTCCCAATGTATGGTTACCCTCCGTTCCGCCAAAGGGCGTAAGGATATAGTTGGTTATCTTTCCATTTTCATCATAGACAGGGGATTTCACGTCATACTTATTATATCCCCTATCACGTTTTGTCGTGCTTGATGACCAGTTTTTAAACGAAATCAATGCACCGAACTTCAATCCTTTCGTTATAAAGTCCAGTTTTTGTTCATACCGGATATTTGCTCTCACCGTACTGGTAAATACATCCTTATAACCTTTCACCAATTCTGCTAACGGGTTGTAAGCTCCTCCTTGATTACCGCCACTGTAAGCTCCCCACTTAATATATTCGCTCGTCACACCTTCGGAGCCTATAAACGAATTCATGGGATACATAATAGGGAAATCCGCAGGGTTGCTGTTCATCACTGCCCCAAAAATATTGCTGGTAGCCGTGATTGGCCCATGAGAATCACGAAGTTCTACTCCAAGATTCATGGATATAGTAGCTGTCTTCGTCAAATGCAAATTGATATTGTTCTGGAAAGTATATCTCATAATATTGATGTTGTTATTATAAGAATAAAATTCCTTACTACGTCCACGCATCATACCCGTCTCATGATTGATATTAGCATTTACAAAGTAATCTACCCTCTTGCTACCCCCGCGTACATTGAAGTTAACACGCTGGTTGAAAGAAGCGTCTTTGAACAGCTCGTCATACCAATCTACATTAGGATAAAGATAGGGGTCCAGATGGTTGCGTACACCGTCGATTTGTTCTTGAGTGAAGAGTTTGGAGCCGGTAGAGAAATTGTTAACTGCTTCGTTGTACAACTCCATATAAGTAGGTCCATCCACAAACTCGGGAATTTTGGTAGGCATGGAAACATTCGCTTCCACACGTGCAGTGATAACTGCTTTTTCCAGATTGGCACCGCTACGGGTAGTCACAATCATAACACCGTTGGCACCACGCGTTCCATACATCGCCGTTGCAGTAGCATCTTTCAGAATAGAGAAGCCTTCGATAACTTCGGAGTCCAGTGCATTCAAGTCTGCCGTAGAAGCTTCCACTCCATCAATGATAATCAAAGGACTACGTGCCGAGGCATTCAATGTGGAAATACCACGGATAAAGAATTGAGCACCGTCATTTCCCGGTTCTCCCCCTCGCTGAAAGGACACAACTCCGGAGAGACGTCCTGCAAACGAATTGGAAAGATTGGCGGAAGGTACCTTAAGTTCTGCCGGCTTCACCTGGGTGACGGAACCTACTACCGATTCTTTCTTTTGACCTACACCGAAAGCTGTCACCACTACTTCGCCTAATACTTTGGCATCTTCTTTCAGTTCTATACTGAGGAACTTTACTTTACCCAGTTTCAGTTCCTTTTTTTGGTAGCCGATATAGGTAATTTCCAATGTCTGTCCTGCTTGAGCACTGATGGTGAAGCGTCCGTCTAAATCGGTAATCACACCTGTCGTAGTACCTTTTACCAATACATTGGCTCCAATCACAGGTTCTTGTGTGTTCGAGTCGATTATTACTCCTTCATATTTGGAGGCAGTTTGTTGCACGCTAGCTCTATCAGAAACGGCAGGTGTCTCGATTTCTAGTCCTTCTGCAAAAGCCACTGGCAATGAGACCCATAAGATACCACATAACAGTATCAACCGTCTCCGAGAAGATCCTTTTTTTGAGGAAAACATGTTTTTCATAAATTTAGTAAATGAATAATTTTAAAGTCTTTCTTTATTGGCAACGTCATAGTGATGCCAAAACATTTCACTGTCAAAGGTTTCAATTAAGTTTCTTTTTTCATAAGCATCTGTTTTTAAAGTTAACTACTAATATATATCTACGTGTTGTGTTGTTCAATGCCCTTTATAAAGGGAGTTTTCATCGTTTATATTTCTTAGTTTGTACCAAGCTCTTGTAGAACTTAGCGCATTTTATAAGCATGCAGAGAATAGATTGGAGAGGGGT
>JAUUNK010000202.1 GCA_030844565.1 Bacteroides ovatus | reverse complement strand
ATCTATATTTATTTGGAACTTGTTTTCATTTTATATATGTCTTTATGATTATTGGTAAATAACTTCATCACTCAAAACGCTAAAACCATGGGCAAACCCACGCGGAATAAAAAATTGGCGATGATTGTCTTCACTCAATTCTACAGACACATATCGCCCAAAAGTAGGTGAACCCTTGCGAATATCTACCGCTACATCAAGCACAGCACCTTTAATGACTCGTACTAGTTTACTTTGCGCATAAGGCGGTTTTTGAAAATGAAGTCCGCGCAGTACTCCATAAGAGGATTTACTTTCATTATCCTGTACAAAATTGATTTTACATACTTTTTCCTCGAAGTCTTTCTGGGAAAAAGATTCGAAGAAGTAGCCTCGGCTATCTGTGAAAAGGCGAGGTTCAAGAATAACCACTCCTTCTATTGCGGTTTGAATTACTTCCACTTTTTATCTATTAAGAGTTGAAAAATTATTTCAGACTGAGTTCATCTATTACTTTTAGCAAATACTGACCGTATTGGTTCTTCAACATAGGTTTTGCCAGTTCACGCATTTTGTCTACATTGATCCATCCTTGACGTAAGGCAATACCTTCCAAGCAGGCAATCTTCAAGCCTTGTCTCTTTTCAATTACTTCAATAAAAGTGGAAGCTTCCGAAAGAGAATCGTGGGTACCGGTATCCAACCATGCGAAACCACGCCCTAGGGTTTGTACCTTCAATTCCTTATTTGCAAGAAATTGCTGATTGACTGTAGTGATTTCCAATTCTCCCCGAGACGAAGGTTTTATATTTTTAGCTATATCAACCACACGATTCGGATAAAAATATAGCCCCACTACAGCGTAATTAGATTTTGGTAACTGGGGTTTTTCTTCAATACTCAAACAATTACCTTCTTTGTCGAACTCAGCTACGCCATAGCGTTCCGGGTCACTTACCCAATAACCAAAGACAGTCGCTTTCTTTTTTTCTTCAGCAGTTTGCACCGCCTCCTTCAGCATGCAAGTGAAACTTTGTCCATAGAAAATATTATCTCCCAATACCAAACAAACAGAGTCATTGCCTATAAACTCTTCTCCAATAATGAAAGCCTGGGCTAAACCATCAGGAGAAGGTTGCTCAGCAAACTCAAAACGTACCCCAAAATCAGAACCATCTCCCAATAAACGTTGGAAAGCAGGTAAATCATAAGGAGTAGAAATAATTAGTATGTCACGAATACCAGCCAACATTAAAACCGAAATAGGATAATAAATCATCGGTTTATCAAAAATCGGAAGTAATTGCTTACTAATTCCTTTGGTAATCGGATACAAACGGGTACCCGAACCACCAGCTAAAACAATGCCTTTCATAAATGTATATATTATTTTAGATGTACTTTAAAATAGATTCCCGCAGATAAATACTTGAAATCATTTAATTCACCTACAAAATTGATATGATCTTTCCAGAGAGCATATCCTAGTCCTAGATTTACTGTCCGCGAATCATATTCCCCCATTAGATTCACACCATTCAAAGCTTTTCTCCAAAATGAACCATCGGCAAGGGCAAACTGAAAATTGGCGCCTAACGCCGGTCCATTAAGATGGTAATCCAACCTCTTATTGTAAACATAGGCTCCATGAAGGCCTAATTCTCCTATATATTTATAATTAATATGCTTACTCATCGCCACATAGTACCGATTCCAATGACCATTGCCTACGCTTGCCGTACCAGATATACCATAATCTTCCTTATCTGGATTCCCCATTATATCATTTGTTGCCGGATCATTAGCACCAATGACCAGAGCAGGCATATACTTCCAGAATTGTCCTTCTTTTAACAAGCGTATACGCCCACTAAATTGGCGGTCTTGGTTTCGGAACTTATTATAAATGCCCGCAGCGGGCACTGTCATGCGGTGCAAAGTGCATGTATAGCCAATCTCAATGAAAGGCAGAATAGTAATATTGATATAATAGTTATAGGTGTCATAACTCCAATGTTTAGGAGTAGCTCCTGTACTTAGAAAAGAAGCACCCGCCATAAATGTTTTGTCACGCTGCATATCGGCAGTTGGCATGTGCAACAGCCCTGTGGTCCCATACGGAAACTGAGCACGTAGAATGGTAAACCCGGATAGGACTAGCAGAAAAATTAAAAATCTTTTCATTAAAGAATGGATTATCACACCTCACTACCTACAAACAAACGCTCTATTTCTTCTACCAGTTGTTCCTTTAAATGAGCTGTGGGATGAAGTTGTTCTATCACTTTTTCGGTCCTATTTAATAATGTATGTATCTTCTTCTCATATTCCCTTTCGGAACATGTTATAGCACCATATCCCTTTAGTAGAAGAAAGCATAAACGGGCTTCTTCTTCGGTAGTTTTTCCTTTTATAGACAGAAGAGATTCACAGAGTTGAAAGACTGTGGTGTTTAAATTACGAAAGGATTCCTTATAGATAGAAGAGCTGTCTTCTCCCAAATGGACAAGTTCATCTATTTTACTTTCAAGAAAAAGTAAAGTATTCATATATAGTTAGATTATGTAGCAAGGATGATTGTTTAGGATGCTGAAATCACCTCCAAATACCCCTTCGGCACCTTCACACTCGCCGTCAGCAGCCCATTCAGCCGGATAATGACATACGTACGGGTAGGCAGTGCCACCAGTTCGCCCTCCACACCACAGAAATCACCTTTGATAACACGGACTTTGGTGCCGACGGGCAGTTGGGCGTCTCCCAAGATAACACTTTTGGGAGCAAGCTCCATTACGAACATAAAGTCACGCATCTGCTTTTCCGGAATAACCAACATGGCACGGGTAAAAAGGTCCTTAATATAGTATAGGGGAATTTGGTCCTCGTTGGCTAAGGAACAAGCACGATCCTTGGTGGCACGGAGGAAAATCAAATTCCTGATAATAGGAACTTCTACACGGACACGACGGTATTTCAGTTGACGGGTAACAATCTCGGTAGGAATGAAGTGCTCGATTTGCTTTTTTTCTAAAGAACTGCGGATGGCTAATTCTTGCCCTTTTTTGGTGCGGGCAGCAAACCAATACTCTTGTAATTCAGACATTTAGGATTTTGATTTTAGGCTCGCAACCTCACTTCCGGGTGCGCTTCGCGGTTTGAACGAGACATCGTATCTTGTTCAAACCGTCAATCTTTTTTTCTTTCCCCTCTATCTTTAAACGAACTTTTTTGGAACTAAAGTGTTTCAATAGACGTACGTTTAATGGCACAAAGGTAGGTGCAATGTTTGAAACAACAAAATATTTTATCAGAAAAATTTTGTTGCCAAGGAATATGTATTTCCTAGAAAGTTGATGTATAGGAGGTTATGTTATATTTCTTATTAGGTTTTTCCCTTCTTAATTCTATATCGGGGAAATCGAATTTGCTAAACAAAAAAAGTGATTTATTAAACGTACGTCTATTGAAACACTTTTTTTATTTCTGTTCTACTTCCCTACTTATCAATAACTTACCGCCAAAATCAACATTAATTGACCTGTATCATTCCAATTCTTTATTCATAAAATTTGTCTACCTTAAAACAGTAACTTACTTTTGCAAATTATTTTTTAATTTAACATTAGCATTATTATGACTAAAAAAATTGTATTTTAGACAAACAGAGTGAGAAAAAAGGAAGTGGAAAATCAGCTGGAAATAAAGTTGATAATCAATGCAATGCACATCTACTGGACCGACAGGAGGCAAAACCAAAGGGGTTAATCATCGGGGATAAAAGTAAATTTATCCGAGGATGTATCAACACTTTCATGACCGCACGCAACACAAGTCTCTACGGCACCACCGTGGCGGAATGGGCAAGACATATCGGACGAATGAAATTATTAGTCACACCGGAAAAGGACAGACTTAAGTATATATCAGACAGGAGCATAGAGGCGGAAATCCGGGGAATGCTGACAGAGGAGGACAAGAAAATAATCCGTAAAATCAAGGAAGAAGCCAAGCAAAAGAAGGAGTCTCTCTGCAAGAAAAAAGGCACACGAAGAAAGGCACAAAAACCTAATTGCATGAACTAAACAATTGGTCTACTTTTGCCGCAGATTCTTAAAAAAGGAGAAAGGACGGTGACGGCAGGGAAGAAATATATACATCCCGCGTCGGCAGAAAGAGGGACGAAACCAGACAGCCGGGATAGTGTAGCTATCCGGTCGGGATGGTGTAGCTATCCTGCTGTCATAGCTACACCATCCTTGCCAAAGGGTGTAGCTATCCCAGAATCATAGAGCGGAGATTCTTATATCTGATAATCAACTAGTTATTAAACTCAAAAACAAAGAATGAAGAACAAAGAAGAGAAAAAGGATGGTAAAATGCCACAGGAGATTTACCACAGAGTAGAAGAAAAAGGAAGACAAACTGAATTTGTCAGCTTGCTATGGAAAAGACGTATCATAAGGGAGAGAGGGGTTTCCGAAGAATATGCAGCAAAGAAGGTGGAGAAAATCAGGAACTTGATAGAGTATATGCAATATGGACGTGCACTTATTGCGTACAACAAGCAGAATACGACTCTCTGCCTGCAAAGAGCGACTCTTATCGGCTATGAGAACTTTTTCCATCTGCACTATGACCGGGACCGGGTACGGAGCACGGTGGTGTTCTGGGACGAGGACCAGCAAGGATGGAGGTCGTTTCGCATCGAGAATTTCATGGATTGGAAGCCTATGATGTAATCTGCTATTTACAAAACTCTTTCACTAATCTCAAAAAACAGAAGAATAAAATTATGAGTACAACTTATTTAGGCATCAACTATTGGCCGCAAAACGTTAACTTTTACGAGTCGGATGCCGTGGAACTGGCGGAAGCACAATATGGCATTAAAGCATCTGCCGCTATCGGCAAGCTGGTATGCAAGATTTATAAAGAAGGGTATTTTATCCGGTGGGGAGAGGAGCAATCGCTCATTTTTTCCCGCAAACTGGGTGGAGAAATGAATCCCAAAGTAATGAAAGGCATTGTAGAGATTCTGCTGGACAAGAAATTCTTTGACCGTGAGATGTATGAGCAACATAGCATCTTGACTTCCTCTGACATACAGACGGTGTGGATGGAGGCTACCAGCCGAAGAAAGAAGGATTGGAACCAGCTGCCTTACCTTCTGGTGTCTCCTACCAAAGGAATTTCCCCGGTAAGTGCACAACAGGTTGTAGACAATCAGGAGGAAAATGTAGACAATGGAAACGAAAAAGCGGACGATTTTAAAGAAAAAGGAAACAATTCTCCACAAAGTAAAGAAAAGCAGAGCAAAGGAGAGCAGAGCACTGAATCGAAAGAGGAAGAATCTATAGCTTCGCCTCTGATTGAAATTCCGGAGTATGCCCATAATTCATCGACTCACAATCTGCGGGGACTTCAGGAAAGGCTGGAAAATCTCCATATCGTGCAACCCAAACAAGTGAACGCCATTCTCCGGCTGACTAATTATGGCAGGAAGGAAACATTGATATGGAAGTTGCTGGCAAACACGGACTGGGGGCACATCAACGCTCCGGGAAGTTATATCATCACTTCGCTGACTAATCAAGGAAGAAAAAGCTGATGAGGGAACAAGTTGGCGGGGGGGACGCCCTCGTCAACTTTTTAAAAAGCCAAAATGCCAGAGTGGAATAGTATGTCCGAAACCATATTCAATATCGTCCTTTACGACATAGACATTATCCAATCCCTGTATCTGGGCATTTCCCTTTTTACGTCCGCCGATCTCGAAAGTCATTCCTTCTACCTCAAAATCCGATTGAGGGGAAGCCGTAACGAAATGAGAGGTGGAGAGCTGGCTCAAGAAGAAAGTCTCCCGCAGGTTACCAACATCGGGAGCGCTTTCTCCTAAAACGTATGCCAGGTTAGTGTTTTCCAGATAAAGTTTGGAGACTTTGCCTAAACCTCTTACTCCTTTAGTGGAGTCGTAGAGCTGCCTTATCAGCCCTGCTTTCTCCATGTAAGTAATGTAGTCCGCCAGAGTCTGGCGGTCGATGCCCATGATTTCCGCTAACTTGGAATAGTTGGGTTTGAAGGGCACACTTTGCGCCAATATCCGCATCAAACGTTTCAATTTCACTGCCGTACCTGCATTGAGACGAGCAAAAAGTGGAATATCCGTTTCGAGGGTTGTATTTATGGTTTGCAGCAGTCGTTCGGCATAGCCTGCCTGTCCCGAGAAAGGATAGTAACCGCTTTTAAGATATTCTTTAAATACAGCTAAAGGGAATTCCACTTCGGGAACTTTTACTTGCAGTTTGAGAATCTGTTCCAGAGTATAAGTCGGTAAAGATAACCCGTATTTCATATTGAGATATTCGCGGAACGACATTCCCCACATTCGATACAATAACACCCGTCGACTCAGGTCATCTGTTCCTTTAAATATATCCAAGATGGACGAACCGGTGAAAATGACCTGTAAGCCGGGCAGATAATCGTAAATAAGTTTCATCTCCTTCGACCAGCCGGCATATTTATGTATTTCGTCTATAAACAAATGCCTGCCTCCCATTTTATGGAATTCCTCGGCAAAGTCCAACAACTTGTGCTCTGTGAAGTAGAAATCATCGGCAGATACATACAAGGTATCATCAGTAGAAAGATGTAACTTGATATGTTGCAACAAAAGCGTAGTTTTACCCACTCCGCGAGCTCCTACTATTGCCGTCATACGGTCGTTCCAATTCACAAGCGAATACTGATCGCGCAAAAACGATACGTCTATGTTATCTAAAAGCGAATGAAAGCGTTGCACTAATTTCTCCATATCCTTCAGATTTTACGGCAAATATATGAAATTTGCGGGATGTATTCCACAAAATCGAGCATTTTTTGTGGAATACATTCCGCAATTTCCATTTCTATCTATAATTCCAGAAACATCGTAGTGGTGAGCAACGCTCCCAAACCAATGCATACGGTGACGAGCAGCCAGTTGATGTATTTTGCCTTGGGCTTGGTGTCGGCATGCAGGTTGTTGAGGAAATATTCGCGGAAAAACAGATAGAGACCGGGAATGGTGGCGCTTGCCAAAAGGAAGTCTTCGGGAATATGGAAGAAATAGGTCTTGGACAATCCTATCAACGACCAATGGCAGAGGAAGAGCACAAGGAACATGTTCACCTTACGCGAGAACATAAGGAGCAGACCGATGGTGAAGACTACCACCGAGCAGGGCATCACCGGGGAAGTGATTCCCGGAAAGGTGAGCCCGCGGGCAATAGACACCAGGGGATAGATGAAGGGCATCGCCAACAATATATAGGACAGGAAATCATATTTATAGTTTCGCTCGAAAGTGGTATATCCCGTCAGGGCATCCCAAATCCAGATGATAGCCATGATTCCCCAAAAGCTTGCCATCACTTCGTTGTAACTGCGTTCGGCGCAATAGATGTAATAGTAGACCAGTGAAATCCAGGCGTACAGGACAATCATATAGATTTTCATTCCCAACTTTACCCAGGGACGAGGGTTGCGAATCAGCACTACGCTCAGCAAGATGCCCACGGCAACCAGAATAAGTTGGCATATCCATGTGGCAGAATTATAATACGCGATAGTTTTCCAGAATGTCTCCATAAAAATAATATGAATAATTAATGTCGTGTCAATGAAAAAGCTTTTCGTGGAAAGAGAAACATGGGGAAAGTGGCTCCCACTGCCAACATGAAGATGACGGTACACGTCACCAGCCCGTTGGAAAAGAACATTCCCATATATTTATCCAGTTGTGCCGGGTCGTTCATCGTTTGCAGACACATGATGAGGGAAAACACCATATTGTAGGCAAACTTACCGGGAACCATAGGGAGCAAGGCGGGAATATAGAGCACCGTCATCGGGCAATACACTTTCTTACCCAACCACAGGCTACCGAAACCGATTGCCAGTGAACCGAACAAAGAGGCTGTGGCAATGTCTATACCGAGAAATGTCATCAGGCAATAGCGACAGGCATGCCCCAAAGCCGCCAGGATGGCAATCATTTTGAATGCCCGCAAAGGCGGGTCGGAAATGGCACCGAAACCGATACCTGCCACGGCTGCAAAAAAGCCGTCGGAAAGAATATCCAATGCAATCATATCAAACTGTTTTTAACCATTAATAATGTAAAAGAGAGCCCGATGGCTATACTCACAATGAGCAGGGAAGCTTCCGTCAGGCGGGCAAATCCTGTAAGCACATATCCTTCGACCACATCGATGACACCGTTAATGAGGGGTACGCCGGGCACCAGGTAGAGCACGCTGGTGGCGAGGGCTATCTCGGATGTGGTGTCGAATATCAATGCCGTAGAAGCGCAGAGGGAAGCGACGAAGGCTGAGACGATAAATATGATGTAGTGGTTCAATTTCTTTTTCTGCATCTGTTGTTTAAGGAAGAACCCCGTGATGGTGGCTGAAAAGACGATTCCCATAGAACACAGGTCGCCTCCGAAGAGCTTGCAGAAAGATGCATTGGCAAAGCCTACCAGAATGAGTACGAACAGCGGGTGTATCTTGGGAGCGGCAAGGATGGCACGATATTTCTCAGTCAGTTGTGCCAGCGAGAGGTGGTGGTCGTAGGCTTCCCAGCTCAATGCACTCAATTCGGAATTATGCTCGAAACTGATGGGATGTGGAGGGATGTCTACTACCTCGTTGCACGACTCTCCGGTTTCTTTGTCAATGATGGTGAGAATAATGTTTTTATGAAATACGCCTAGTTTCACGTCTACCCCGTATGCTTCGCCGATACGTTTGGAATTGCGTACAACGCGCGATGTATGTACGCCTGCCCCCATGAGATGGGCCGAATATTCTGCAATAAATTTACCTATTGATAGCAAAGATTCGCTTGTCTTCATATACCGTTTTTTTAAATCGGCTGCAAAATTACAAAAAAGAGGCTTAGCAGAAACTAAAATTACGGAAAAATTTCAGGAATTGAAAAAGAGGGGAGTTCAAGACTTCCTTGTTGGAGAAAACCATAATTAGGCCAAGGATCTAAAGGTGAGAGAATATTTCTTTTATTTTTTTTCGTAATATATAAGTATCTATTCCATCATTTTTTGGCTTTTCTTGTAGTACTTGAAATGCAATTTCTTTCGCATCTTCTTTTCTTCCTTGTCTAAGATATAATAAAATCAATTTGTACCTGGCTAACTGTTGTGATGGCACCATGTAATGTGCCATCCAGTAAGCAGCCTCAGCTGCTTGATATTCTCCTATTTCACAGAGACAATCTCCCTTCATTCTATATAATATAGTTGAAGGAGATAGTTGAATAGCTCTGTCCAATTTTTCCAAAAGAATTTCATTATCTACCTTTCCATATGCTATAACACAATAATTTTGCAAAAAAAACACATCATTTTATAATACAGGTTCCAGTTCCTGCATTTAAAA
>JAUUNK010000201.1 GCA_030844565.1 Bacteroides ovatus | reverse complement strand
CGTGCCGACTTGTTTGCATATATTGAGCAAGAATTGAAAGCAATTGAAAATGATATGTATGCACCCAAACAAGCTCCTTTCGGACGTGCCGACCGCTCGGCTGCTTGGTTCCTGTTGTCGCGCATGTATCTCAATGCTGAAGTCTATACAGGGAAAGCCCGTTGGGCGGATGCCGCTTCGTATGCCGATAAAGTGATAAAGGAGAGCGGACGTTCTCTGTGCCGCAACTATCGCGAGCTCTTTATGGCAGACAACGACGAGAACGTGAATGCTATGAACGAAATCATTCTGCCTATTCGTCAGGACGGAGTCATGACGCGTTCCTATGGCGGTTCGCTTTATGTGATTGCCAGCACGCATACCAAAGGCATGACGTCTTGGGGAACTTCTGAAGGCTGGGGTGGTGTACGTGCCCGCAAAGCTTTGGTAGATAAGTTCTTCTCCAACGCTTCTGTTCCTGAAGATGGAGACGAAGTGGCTATGGTGGCAGCAGCTAAAGACGATCGCGCTCTGTTCTTTGCAGGCGGAGACCGTACTATAGAAATAAAGAACGTGAATGATTTTAAGGAAGGGCTTTCTATCAGTAAGTGGTCCAATGTACGTTCCGACGGAGCAGCATCGAAAGACCCCGTTTGGACCGATACCGATGTTCCTTTCTTCCGCCTTGCCGAAGCTTACCTGACGTATGCCGAAGCTACGCTGCGCAACGATAAAGCGAATGCCGACGATGCTTTGAAAGCCGTCAATGAATTGCGGAAGCGAGCCAATGCCACTCAACTCGCCACGATCTCTCTGGATATGATTCTGGACGAAAAGGCACGCGAGTTTTATTTTGAGGGACAGCGCCGCACCGACCTCATCCGCTACGGATACTTTACTACCAATCAGTATCTGTGGGACTGGAAAGGCGGAACTGCTTCGGGAACATCCGTAGGTACGGAGTATAACCTGTTCCCCATCCCGGCGTCCGACCTCAATGCAAATGAGAACCTGGAACAGAACACGGGCTATTGATAATCGAAGTTTCATTTTATAATTAATACGAGATATAAGTATGAAAAAGATATATAACATCGTGCTTTTGCTGGCTACCTTGTTTGGCGTAGCAGCCTGCGAGAGCGACAGGGATTCCAATCCTACCTATCAGGACCCTACTACGTTTGTCCTCAATACGCCTCGCTACACTTCGGGTGTATATGACTTGAAGAATACCGAAACCATCCAGTTGACATGTACTCAGCCCGACTACGGTTTCACAGCCGCCACCACCTATGGCGTGGAAGTGGCATTGACGCAGGGCTTCGAAACTCCTTCCGTCCTGCCCACTACCTATACTTCGGCGAAGATGGAAGTGCAGGCGAATGAAGTGGCAATAGCCGTATGCAACCTGATGGTGGAGAAAGACGGATATACGGAAGAGACTTTCCCCGAAACGGAGATTCCCGTCTACGTTCGTTTGTCGGCGAGCCTATCCGAAGGTCGCGGACAGATTTACTCCAATGTGGTGAAGCTGCCGAAAGTGAAACCTTACTTCGCACTGGACCCCATGGTAATTCCGGAGAAGATGTATATGATTGGCAATGTCTTCGGAAACTGGGATTGGAATGCTTGCACAGAGATGGTTCCCGTATACGGTGCTCCGGGTAAGTTCTGGGTACTTCGCTATTTCGGTGGAGAAGATGGTGCGAAAGCCGAAGTGAAGTTCAACTTCGAGAAAGATTGGAGTGCCGGCGCTGCCTTCGGTATGAATGCCGACATTGACGATGCTTCCAAGATTTTGGCTGGTTTGTCCGGTGATGATAATGTGACAGTAGGCGAGCCGGGTTGGTATCTGGTGGTAGTGACTACCGAGATCAGCGGTCGCAACTATGTCTTCCACCTGCAATTCCTCAAACCGAATGTTTATCTGACAGGTGATCCTTCCGGTGGATACGATGTCTTTGACGAAACTCGTCTGTTCAAAGTTCCCTCCGGATTGGGAGAATTTGAATCGCCTGCCTTTGTGGCCGACGGTGAACTCCGCATCTGCGTGAAGCTCGAAGGTGAAGATTGGTGGCATACCGAATTTGTGGTGCTGAAAGGCAAATTGGAATACCGAGGCGCAGGTGGCGACCAGGAACGTGTCAATGTGAAGGCAGGACAGAAAGTTCTCTTAAACTTCACCGAGTCAACAGGTAAAATTCAATAGTAGTCATCTTAATAATAACGATAGAAAACCATGAAAAAATTAGCTTTATATACTTTGATGTTCCTTGGAGGTTGCCTGACGGCGTGTGACGAGGACTTCAATACCGATGTAGTCCAACCGCAATCTTATCCGCAAGAGGGCGAACAGAGCGTAGAAGGATTTACAGTTGTCAAAGACAATGGCTTCTCCACTCTTGTACTGACAGAAGACATGTTGACAGCCAATGCCGCCATTCCGGTTTTTAGCATCACTGGCACTCCTGATATGCCCGAAGGGGCTACGGCAAGCCTCCGTCTGGAGGTTGCTAAAACTGTGGAGTTCGAAGGAGCCGTAGAACTGCCTTCTCAATCGGCTGACGGGGTGACGAGCATCTCTCCGGTGGATTTAAATGAAATAGTGAAGACATTGTATGGCAAAGCACCTCAGGCGCGCGATTTGCATATACGTGCCTACATTTATATTAATGATGGAAAGTCAAGCTCTATGATGCCGGAGCCGGCAGCCTTTGGTCCCGTGAGTGTTACCCCCGTAGGACCTGTCATCGAAAGTGCTTATTATCTGTATGGTGCACCCACCGGTTGGGATAAGAATAACGTATTGAAGTTTTCTCATAGCGGTAAAGATGTCTATGAAGACCCAATCTTCACTATTATGGTTCCTGCTGTGAAAAACGGTGATGGAAGTGTTGCTGATTGTTGGTTCAAGATTGCTTCCCAGTCTAGTGTAGATGCGCAGACTGGTGGCGGTGACCTGGAATCAGTAGGAATCTTAGGTAGTGAAGTGAATGGGGACGAATCCCTTGAGGGTACGTTGGTTACAGAAAATCCGCAAGCAAAGAAAATTCCAGCAGGAGACTACCAATACATACGCATTACCTTAAATATGATGGAGTACAGCTACAAGATTGAATTGCTGAACGTATCCCCGTATCTTTGGGTACCTGGCAGTCATCAGGGGTGGAACCCAGAGGCAGCTCCGCAGTTATATTCCCGTGGTATGGATATGGTCTACAATGGACACCTTTATCTGGATGGAGGTTTTAAACTGGTAGCGCAGCCGGCATGGGGACCCGTGGAATACAATTACACTTCTTTTACTACCATTAGTCCCAATGTCACGAAGGAAAGTGAGGGAAGTACTAATATGTTTGTAGATCCCGGATTTTACTTTGTGAAAGCCGATTTAAATACCAGCACGTTTACAGCTACCTTGATCAATTCCTGGGGTGTCATCGGTACGGCTACACCTGGCATTTGGGACTATGATACGCCTATGCAATATAATCGGGAAGATAACACCTGGACAGTAACCACCACTTTGACGGACGGTGAATTGAAATTCCGCGCCAATGGCGACTGGGCAATCAATATGGGTAATGCTATGGATAAGCTTTTGTTTAACTCTGACAATATCAAGGTTTCTGCCGGAACCTATAAATTGATATTGCATTTGAGTAATGATGACAACAGCTATTGTGAGATGATACCCCAACCCTAATGTGAATGACTAAAGCAAGATAAAGAATGAAAATAGTAGGAAAAATACAATGGATATTCCTCTGCTTATTCCTTTGCTGGTCGTGTTCCGACGATAAGGATATTCCGATGCCGACTCCTCCCCCCGACGACGGGGGAGAGGAATGGAACGACGGCTTCAACTACTCCGTGGAATCTCCCGATGCAGATGAACCGTTGACCATCACCTTTAAGGCAGGAGCAACATCAGCTCTCAACGGTTATAACGGCGATGTATATCTCCACGCCGGTGTAGTCTCCGAAGGTGTCTGGCAATATGTGCCTGCCGATTGGGAAGAAAACATTGCAAAGTGTAAAATGACAAAGGTGGAAGCAAACGTATGGAGTATCACTCTGTCGCCTTCTATTCGTCAATGGTTCGGATCGGGGGAAACTCCGGTCCTGAAACTCGGCGTTATCGTCCGCAGTTCCGATGGAAATAAGAAAGGAGTGGAGAGCGATACGTTCGTTGAAGTGACGGATAAAGTGTACCAAGCCTTTGAGCCGGGGCCCGTCCAAGAAGCTGCTTTGCCGAATGGTGTGCAACCGGGCATTAATGTGATAGATAACTCCACCGTCACCCTGGTGCTCTATGACCAAGACCTTCAGAAGAAGCATAAGGATTTCGCTTACGTAGTAGGTGACTTCAACAACTGGAAACTCAGCAACGACGGCAAAAGCCAGATGTATCGCGACAACGCCGCAGGATGCTGGTGGCTGACAGTGACAGGATTGCAACCTACCGAGGAATATGCTTTCCAATATTATGTAGGAACAAAGGGCGGAGAAACCACTCGTCTGGCAGATGCGTATTGCCACAAGATACTCGATCCGGACAACGACAAGTACATTCCCGCTTCCACCTATCCCAACCTGAAAGCCTATCCGGCAGGAGGTGTGGGCATCGTCTCCGTCTTCCGTATCCAGGAAGAGTCTTATAACTGGGCCGCTTCCGGCTTCAAGGTGGAAGACGACGACAATCTGGTGATTTACGAATTGCTGTTGCGTGACTTCACTTCCTCGGGCGATCTGAACGGAGCAATGGAGAAACTCGACTACCTCAAATCTCTTGGCATCAATGCCATCGAACTGATGCCGATACAGGAATTTGACGGAAACGACAGCTGGGGATACAATCCTTGCTTCTTCTTTGCACTCGATAAGGCTTACGGCACTCCCGAGAAGTACAAGCAATTCATCGACGCCTGCCATGCAAAAGGCATTGCCGTTATCTTGGATGTGGTTTACAACCATGCTTCCGGCAGCCATCCCTTTGCTAAGCTCTATTGGGATGCGAAGAACAACAAGACAGCCGCCAACAATCCCTGGTTCAATGTGGACGCGCCCCATCCTTACAGTGTGTTCCATGATTTCAATCATGAGTCGGAGTTAGTGCGCAACTACGTTAAGCGTAACTTGAAATACCTGCTCGAGGAATATCATGTAGACGGTTTCCGTTTCGACCTCACCAAAGGATTTACGCAGACGCACAGCACCGAAAGCACTGCCTCCAACTACGATGCCTCCCGTATCCGCATCCTGAAAGACTACAACGCGGCGATACGTACAGTGAAGGAAGATGCCGTAGTGATATTGGAACACTTCTGCGAAGACCGTGAGGAAAAAGAATTGGCAGAAGCAGGCATCAAAGTATGGCGCAACCTGAACAATGCCTATTGCCAGTCGGGAATGGGATGGAAAGATAACAGCGATTTCTCCGCTCTCTACACCGGAACCAACGGGATGAAGTTTGGTGCTTACGTAGGTTTCATGGAGAGCCACGACGAAGAGCGTGTAGCCTACAAGATATTCAAGTATGGCAACGGTGACCTCAAAGAGAATCAGGAAAACCGTTTGAAGAGTCTTTCTTCCAATGCTGCTTTCTTCTTCACCGTGCCCGGTCCGAAGATGGTATGGCAGTTTGGCGAGATGGCGTATGACATCTCGATTGAAGAAGGAGGACGCACAGGCAAGAAACCGATTCACTGGGAATATCAGACGGAACGGAAAGAACTGGTAGATACATATACGAAGTTGATTACGCTACGTAACGATTGTCCGGATTTGTTTAGCAAGTCTTCTCAACTGACCTGGCATGTCAGCCTCAGCGATTGGGACAATGGACGTACACTGACATTAAAATCTGTATCCGGAAAGCAACTCCATGTATTTGGAAACTTCACCACCGGAGCTATAAAATACACATTGCCCGCAGGCACCTGGTATGATTATCTGGGAGAGGGAACTGCTGTCGAGGGGAACAAAGAGATTACCGTTCCCGCCCACGAATTCCGTCTTTACACGAGTTTCAATCATAAAAAAAGAGATGTGTAGAAAGAATATGTATTAGTAAATAAGGAGAAGGATAAGTTCTCAGGTAAGGAAAGGAGCCCTGTTCGGAAAAGAAACGAACAGGGCTTGCTTTTTTACACGATGCTTGTGTAGAGCTATACACGCCTACCTTATGCAAATTTCCCGACGTATGGCAGCGTTTCCTATCTTTTTACATATTTAGCAAACGTTAAGAGACTCTGTAATCTATCGAGAATATTAAAAAAAGCGTATATTTGCATCCCCAAAAATAAAAAGCACCCTTCCTGAAAATCTGCTTCTATCGAAAAACATGACGAAACATCCTCCTTTTTGTGAAATGAAAATAAATGAGAGTAACTGAAAATGAATACATTCCACTCCATTGATGAACTATTAAAGATGATGAGCCGGGAGCAGCAACTGCTGAAACAAATGTTCAGCAAGCGGAAACAGCAATCTTTCCGCCGCGAATATGCTCTGGAACTGACCGATTATAAACAGCAACGCATCCAAAGCCTGATTGACCATGGTGTTATTCGGGAAAGCGGTTCTTTTCTGGAGATGGAAGACATCTACCTCCATTTCTTTGAGCAAGTGCTGGAAGTGAACGAGGAAATCAACACCTCTTTCGTCAACGAACATATCAGCTATCTGGAAGACACTCTTTCCTATTATCGTCAGGAAACTAATGAAAACCGAAAACTGACCTACATGCGCACCATCCGCCGTATGCTCCGTAACATTGCCCTGACTACCCTACGAAACGTTATCGACCTGAAACGCAACGTGGATAACACCTTTAAGAACGAGCCGAATTACAAGATAAAGAAGAAAAAGCTGGTGCGTCTCGACGAAAAGCGGAGAGACATCGAACTGCTTATCAAGCGGAGTGAAGAGTTTCTAGCCCGGGAGGAGGAAAGCTTCTTTCGAGCCGTGATGGATGAAGAGCTTCATCTTCTTGTGGCGGACGTGAGAATACGGCTCAATGAATGCTTCCACAATCTGATAGAAATACAGAAATTGATAATCAACTACCTCAATAAGATTGAGTACCAGAATAAGATACGCGTTAAAATCAGGCAACTGAAGTATCTCAAAGACCAGTTTGAGTTGGAAGAACGAACCAATATCTGCTCCATACTGGTGGAGAAAGAGAGTGTTTGGTTCGAACCTTCGCCGTCTTATCCGTTGCGACTTTCGATAGAATATCTGCGAAACGGAGACGAAGTGCTCGACAGCATCCGTAAAGTAATCGCCCTCATCGGCAAACGTGCCATCTTGGCGAAAAATGTGGCGGACACTATCTCTGAAGATTACCTCAAGACGCAAATCTCCGAAGAGATGTATATCAATCTCGAGGTGGTGAAGAAGGAGTTTATAAGGACCGGCGGCGACCTGTTTGCTTTCGTAGTCGCATATACCTTCCTTCAGGAGGTAACTTTTGAAGAGAGGATGACATTCTATTGTCAGATTGTCTCCCAGTTTTATGAAGAGTTGTACATAACGGACCGGTATGGCACGATGAAAGGTGTGGAATACGCCCTTATCTATCCTGCACAGCGTCCGCAGACTAATAACCGAAAAGAAAATGATTAGACAAACAGCTGAGATTTTTGACATATTAAGCAAAGGAGGATTTATTTCTTCTGATAGCACTAACCCTGCTGTCCGGCAATTGTACACCGTGATTGAGGAGAATCAGATGGAACTTTACGAGTTCTTCGGCGCCATCAACTTTATCCTCGAAAGCGGAAATGAGTACTATTACTTTGCCCGCAAAGAAAACAAAGTGGACCTGGAGCGCAAACTTGAGATTGCGGCACGCTGGATAGATGTGCTCGACTTTATCAAGACCTATGACGCGGCTTTCACATCAGGCTTTCGTTTCCAGCCCGCAGATATTTTGGTGAAAGTGGGCAGCGACCTCGAATTGAAAGAGAAACTCAACGGACTCAAGAAACTCACCGGCAGGGAGAAGCATGAAGAGATTATCGAGAAAATAGTAAACGACATGAAACGGGACGGGTTCATCGAATTGGAGAACGAAATCACTTCCACTTATAAAGTGGTGGCTGCTTTCAGTTACCTCGAAGAACTGATTGCCTGCATCAATATACCGGAGGAAATACAGAATGAGATACCTGAATAAGATTGTTTTTATCAATAGCGCCCGCATTCAGTACGCCGAGATACAGATTGACGGAAATGTGCATTTCATCGGCACGCAGGGAGTGGGCAAAAGTACAGCACTGCGCGCTTTGCTCTTTTTCTACAATGCAGATAAGATGCGCTTGGGCATATCGAAAGAGAAGAAAAGCTTCGATGAGTATTATTTCCCTTATGTCAACTCTTATATTGTCTATGAGGTGAGAATAGACGACGGTTGCTACTGTGTACTGGCTTTCCGTTCTCAGGGACGCGTCTGCTTTCGTTTCCTCGGTACGGAATATCGGAAAGAATATTTCATCTCCCCCCAGGGTAAGGCATACGAAGACTGGGAACAGATACGCGATGCCTTGGGAAGCTTTGTCTACAAGAGCCGCCGGGTAGAAACCTACGAGGAATACCGGGATATTATCTTTGGAAATACTCGGGGACTTCCACCTGAATTCCAGAAGTTTGCCATTACCGAGAGCCGACAATACCAGAACATTCCGCGCACTATTCAGAATGTCTTTCTTAACTCTAAACTGGATGCCGAGTTCATCAAACAGACCATCATCATGTCTCTCAATGAAGAAGATGTGAGGATTGACTTGGGACAATATGCCCATCATCTCCGCCAGTTCGACGAAGAGGTGACGGACATTAGCAAGTGGTTTCAGAAGAACAAAAACGGAGAGGTTGCCGTTCGCCGCCAAGCCGATAAAGTAATTGAACTCTATCGGGAGATACATTATATGGAGCAGCAGGTGCGCACTCTGGCAGGTGAGTTGAACTATGCCTATCGTCATGCCAGGGAGTCCTTACCTTTGCAACAGGATAAGAAGGAAGAGTTGCTGAAAGAACTTGCCAAAACGAAACAACAGTACGAGGAACTCTCCAAGAAGTTTCAGGCGGAACGAGACCGTCTGATGGGAAGCATCAAGGTGGAGAACGAGAATCTTAAGATTGCCCGCGAACGGAAAGAAAAATATGAAGCTCAAGACATCCATACCGTTTGTAAACGGGTGAATGCCGAACCCGAAGCTCTGCTTCATAAACAAGGATTGGAAGAACAACTCACCGTGCTGACCGCGCGTTTCGATGACATCAACAGCCAGTATAAACTGCTGAAAGAACAGGCGGTAAGTACTTTCGAACGTTTCCGCAACGGGAAGAATGCCGAATTGAATACGCTCCATCTACGTGCCATAGAACGGAAAGAGGAGGTGCGAAAGGAATATGACAAACTTCTCAAGGAGGTC
>JAUUNK010000200.1 GCA_030844565.1 Bacteroides ovatus | reverse complement strand
ACATTGCCAAAAAGGTCCATCAGGTAATAGAAATTCAGGGCACGGATAAAGCGCGCTTCGGCACGTTGTTTTACCGTATTCTCATCTGTCATTCCCTGGGTTTGTTCCAGGAAGTGGTTGCACAAGGTAACGTCGAAGTTCAGACGTCCGTAGAGACCTTCAATCTGGTTATGGGAAGAACCCCATTTCATGTTGTTCAGTTCGGGGATACCCACGTCGTTCCAGCAACAATGCACTTCGTCGGTAGGATATTCGTTCATGGTCACCAGCAGACGGTAGAAAGCGGAAGTACCTTCATCGATACCGGCTACATCGCCCGAACCGGCAGGTCCTTCTTGTCCGGTCAGTCCAAGGGTAGCATATAGCTTGGCAAAAACTTCATTTTGCGAGAATTGGGTATTTACTTGTGGGTTAATCGGGCTAATGTCCAACTCATTTACACAAGACGTTACACTTGCTGCCAACAGAAGGGTAGCAGCAGGAATCAACGATTTTAAATATTTCAAGTTCATAATAATTATCTTTTGAGGTTGAACAAATTAGAATTGCAAGCTGAGTCCCAGCAAGAAAGTTGTCGGACGCGGATAAATGTTATTATCAATACCCGTGTTCACGGTGCCATAAGCATCAATAGAGGTGACTTCCGGGTCTACTCCGTCATACTTCGTAATCACGAACGGATTCTGCACGGTGGCATAAATACGTCCTTGCATACCATGATAGTTCTCTGTCTTGAACAGGCTCTTGAAAGAGTATCCGAGCGTAATATTGTCGCAACGGAGGAAAGAGGCATTCTGAACAAAATAGTCGGACTTGTAGTAGTCGCCAATACCTTGGAAACCTAGTCTTACTGCATCCAACGGACGGTTTGAATAGAACCCTGAAGTAGACCACATACCTTTGGCACTCACATCGGCACGGTCAGCCAACACGTCGTTATACACATAGTTGTTAAAGCTGGCACGCAGGGCAAAACTAAAGTCCCAATTCTTATAAGTCATTTTGGAGGTCAAACCCATCAACACATCTCCGGCAGGCTTTTTATAAATATAGCGGTCGTCGTCGTTGATAATACCATCGCCGTTGCGGTCTACAAACTGGTTCTCGATAGGCTTTCCGTCCACATCATATACTTGCTGGAATACATAGAAAGAAGAAGCGGCATATCCCACTTTGTGTGCCTGGATGTTGGAACCCGTACCATGAGAAACACCTCCGGTAGCTACATAATAGTTAGGGTCGTTTCCACCGGTAAGTTTCGTAATCTCGTTGCGGTTATAAGTAATGTTATATCCCAGGTCCCAAGTAAAGTTTCTGGTTACGATAGGTTTAGTGTTGATAGAGAATTCAATACCTTCGTTCTCCAGCGAACCAATGTTACTAATAAGCATTGTGTTGAAGTTGGTTCCGGCAGCAATCTTCACGGTGTTAATCAAATCGTCTGTCTTGCGGAAGTAATAATCCAACGTACCCGTGATACGTCCATTCAAGAATCCGAAGTCGATTCCGGCATTCCACGTGGTAGTCTCTTCCCATTTCAGCTTGCTGTTATATTCTTTAGGACGAGAAGTAGACCAGTATTCATCGCCAATCGGATAGTAAGCTCCTATTTTATTGACTACATACTGAGGCAGGTAGGGGAAGTCATTATCGTTGATATTCTGCTGACCGGTGATACCCCATCCCAAGCGAATCTTCAAATCAGACAGTACGTCTACATCTTTCAGGAAATTTTCTTCTTTAATCTTCCAGCCCACTGCTACGGAAGGGAAGGTTCCCCAACGGTTTCCGTCGGCATCCGAGAAACGGGAAGTTCCATCTTGGCGAAGAGTAGCGGTCAACAAGTAACGGTCGAATAACGTGTAATTGATACGTCCGAAATAGGATACAAGCGAGCTGTGATAAGCATAACCTGAGTTAGCCTTTGTTTTGGCATCCTTCGCTTCGCCCGTCAAGGGGTGTGTTCCCTGACCGATAGTGAAGCCATTGCGATGGAAATGCTGTTGCTCGGCACCCACCATCACGTCTATCATCTGGTTTTTCAGTTCTTTTGTATATTGCAGATAAGCATTGCCGGCGAGGTTATACTTGTATCCGTAATCGTGTGCATTCCATCCGTAGTAGTGGTTGGAATAAGAATACGGAGAAATCACTGTGTGCTGGTCGCCTTCCGAATAGTCGCCGCCCAAACTGGCATGTATACGCAAATCGGGGAAGAAATGAAGTTTATAGTCTACTTCGATGTTTCCGATAAAGCTCTTGGAATCCGCCTTGTCGTCTTTCAGGTCGAGCAAAGCCACAGGATTCTGAGGCGCCAGGGAGTTCTTGGTAACAGCCCAGTTTTCATCGCCATACTCGGCAGGAACGGTCCACTGATAATATCCGCCCAATGTGGGAATAGAGTAATCACGTACGGGGCGTGTAGGGTCCATAGCTACGGCTGCTCCTACTGCACCGCCATCGGCATACTGGTTGGTAGCTACCATTGCCTTGGCATTGATGTTGAACTTCAGATAGTTCTGGAAGAAAGATGGCGCAAGATTTACCGAAGCCGTGAAACGCTTGAAATCCGAAGTTTTCAGTATACCTTCCTGATTGGTGAAGCTCAAAGATACACGATAAGGCATGTTTTTCAAACCACCGGCAATAGTAATGTTGTGGTCGTGGCTGACTGCTGTCTGGTAGATTTCATCCTGCCAGTCTGTGTTAGCTGTTCCCAATTGATAAGGCAGATTTTTTTCACCATACAAAGCTGTGATGTATTGGCGATACTGATCGCCCGACATCAAATCCAACTTATTGCGCAAGATACCTACTGATACATTGCCGTCATAAGTCACCTTGGGAGCCGAACCGGCGGCACCTTTCTTCGTAGTAATAATGATAACGCCATTGGACGCGCGCGAACCATAAATAGCAGTGGCGGAAGCATCCTTCAACACAGTAAATGTTTCGATGTCATTGGGGTTAACCAATGCAAGTGCATTAGACATACCTTTAACACCGTCGTTGTCCATAGCCAGACCGTCAATCACAATCAACGGATCGTTACTAGCATTCAAAGAAGAACCTCCGCGAACGCGAATCACAGCGCCGCCCCCCGGAGTACCACCAGTAGAGAGCACATTGACACCGGCAATCTTACCGGTTATCATATCCTGCGCGCTGGTAGTGATACCTTTACTAATTTTATCCGGCTTGATTGCGGTCACCGAACCGGTAGCATCATTCTTCTTCACCGTACCATAACCGATGACTACCACAGCATCCAACACCTGAGAGTCATCTTCCATCGTCACTATCACCGAAGGAGCAGCTTTCACTTCAACTGCTTTGTAGCCTACAAATGTAATAGAGAGGATAGAGTTCTGAGGGGCATTCACAGTAAAATTACCGTCAAAATCGGTAATCGTACCGTTAGTGGTCCCTTTGACCAATACATTCGCACCAATGACGGGCTCTCCTGTAGCATCTTTCACATGTCCCTTCACAGTGACTTCCTGTGCGTAGGCGCCCAATGACAAGAACATCCCTAACAATAAGGGAAGAATCGTTTGATAGATTCTAAGATTAAC
The DNA here is from genome assembly GCA_030844565.1 of Bacteroides ovatus. Taxonomy (GTDB): domain Bacteria; phylum Bacteroidota; class Bacteroidia; order Bacteroidales; family Bacteroidaceae; genus Bacteroides; species Bacteroides ovatus_A. The sequence goes on along the minus strand of JAUUNK010000200.1, from coordinate 5,847 downwards.
TTGCTTCATGCATCTAAAAAATTAAAGTTAACAATATAAATATAATAGTATATATCTCTTGCTCTTAAAGAATATTTCACTATATTCCGTTGGTTGTTCGCTACAAATGTATTATATAGCATCAGACTTTTCTTTATAGAAAGTTAGAAAACTTCTTCCACATTTGTGCAATCGTTTGCATTGATTGGGCATTTCTACATATAAAATAAGAATAACATTTCTTCTCTAGTTACAGCATTCCTTTCAAAAGAGTAGTATAAACAAACAGCGTACTGCATGTTCGGGATAGCTTCTTTATAATTAGCGGATAGGGTAGCTATCCTCCACTTACTGGGTATATATTGCCTATGTGTTGCCTATATAGCGGCAACGCCTTGCCTATATAGTGGCAACACTTTGCCTATATAGTGGCAAAAAAGGGGCAATATAGCTCCTCAAGCAAGGGAATAAAGACTAAGCTGAATATAGCAGCAAAAGAAAGAGGCTTGATAAAACTCGAAAAACTAAGGAGGGAAGCAAGAGAAAGAAAATAAAAGAGGGAACAACGGGGGGAAGCAAGCAAAAGAGTGATTTTTTAGGATAAGTCGTTGTAGAACTTGGTAGATGTGTTTTTAATCATTCATAAAGTATTAGTTCCATAGGCTTTTAGGGTTAATAAGTGTATGTGTCATTTAAAAAACGTCGTAAAGGTATTAATAAAATTGAAAAATCCAATAATTTGTTTCCTTTTAATTTAAAGAGAAATACAACATTTGAGTGATTTTAATTCTACTCTCGTGTTCCCCATTCGTTTCATTCCGTCGGGATAGTGAGACAAAATACTGTTATTCAATAATTTATAAACACATCTACCAAGTTCTACAACGACTTATCCCACCAGGATAGCCCTTAAAAAATCCTTAAATTAATAATTATGAAAAAGAAAGTATTCAAGCCTCCTTGATAATGCTCTCATAACCCTGTATGAAATTTTACTACTATTTCAGAACAGAGCAGACTAATAAGAAATAAAAGTAAACCAAATGAAGAGACAAAACGAGTGGGCAAACCCACCTGATTTATGAATCTATTGAAAAACAACTCAAAAACAGTCAAACACAAATCATATATACCTTCACTTCTATCGGACTTTCACCTTTGCATGGAAGCAAAAAATCAAAGTATATAGAAGTATTTACCTTATCAATTAACCTCATTATTAACCTTTTATCTGTTAGCAAACAATGCGAAAAAGAAAAATTTGCTTACCGCTGTTTATTACAGCATTCGCTTGGTTGGCATCCTGCTCGGATAGCCAAAATGACGGAAATAGTGGTTTCAATCCACAACTTCCCATCGAAATCACAGAATTCTACCCCGATTCGGGAGGTATTGCTACTCCGATGATTATTGAAGGACGCAACTTTGGAACAGACACTGTCGGCATGAAAGTTTATTTCGAAGATGTAGACGGAATCAAACACCCTGCAGGCCTGGTAAGTACAAACGGCTCACGCATTTATGCGTTCGTCCCTTCCGGACTAACGTATAAAAGAGAGATGAATATTTTGGTAGAAAGAAAAACGCCCGACGGACAGGAATACTTGGGCAAAGCAGAAGACCAATTCATCTACAAGACACAAACAAGCGTAAGCACCGTGGTGGGATTGGCTGCACCAGACAACAACAACCTGCCCACCGTAGGCGGCGACCTTGCCACCTCTACCCTCTCGGCTCCCACCTACATCTGCCTGGACGGCGAAGACAACATCTTTATCAGCGAACGTGTGAGCAGTAGCGGAAAAGCAGGCCAGCCCAGCATCACATGCCGTAACGACAAAGGAGAATCCGTTCAAGGTAACATCGTAATGGCTTCTGTGAAGACCAATTCGGTGGTTGTAATGAAGTACGGAACAAACTACATCAACGCACCCGCCTACTCGGATGAGAAAGACAATGAATCGGTTTATATCCCCGATGATGCCGGAACAAGCTTTTACAATCTGAATAAGAACCTGAGCTACGCTCCGCGCTACCAATCCATCATCAAATCAGAAGAAACCAAGACTATCGACGAAGGTAACTGGAAACACTGCTTCGTGGTGAACAAGAACGACCACCAGATTTATACCGTTATGTGGAAAGGACAGTTGGTACGCATCAATCCGAGAAACCGTACTGCCAAAATCCTGCTAACCAAAGTATCTACCACCACAGGCGGCGGAAACGGGGGAAGTGACTCGTACATCGCCTTCAGCCCGGTGAAAGGTGAAGAAAACATACTCTACATCTCTTTGGCGGACTACAACCAAATATGGAGAGTGGACGTAGGGACTTTGAAAGACACCGACAAAGACTCTTACCATGGAGAACCTTATGCTGGAAAAGCAATCACCGAAGGTATAGAACCCGGTAGAGGATGGGAAGACGGACTGCTGAAAAATGCCAAGTTCAGCTATCCCCGCCAGATTTGTTTCACATCCGAAGGGAAACTCTACATTGCCGACAGCGGTAACTGCTGCATCCGCGTAATAGATACCACTTTGCCTAAAGAGCGCACCACGGTGACCACTCCTATCGGCCTGCCCGGTGCAGCTGGATATAAGGATGGCGGTCCGGAAATCGCTAAGTTCCACTATCCCTGTGGAGTAGCAGTCAGTTCGGACGGAAGAATCGTATACGTAGCGGACACACAAAACAAAGTGATTCGTAAATTATCTATTGAATAACCTTATACAGAATGTAATATGAAAAACAATCTTCTATTGATTGTATTAGTCCTGGCATTGATTCCGCTGGCTAGTCACGGTCAAAATAAAGCAAAGAAACAGTTTACAGTAGCGGGTATCACAGTAGATGCCACAGGCGAACCGCTACCGGGTACTACTCTTTACGTAAAGAATGCTCCGGGCGTGGGGACGGCATCGGACATGGACGGTAAGTTCCGCTTCAAGGTAGATGCCAACCAAACGTTGGTGTTTCAGGCAATCGGTATGAAACCAGTAGAAATATTGGTTACCAAAAACAATGAAAAGATGAAGGTCGTCTTAGAAGAAGACGCCACCAAGCTGGATGAAGTTGTGATAACGGGATTGACCTCCCAGAAGAAAGTATCAGTGGTGGGAGCTATCACTACGCTCGACGTGGGACAGCTCAGCACACCGGCTTCTTCCATCAACAACATGATTGGAGGCCGGTTGGCAGGTGTGATGACCATGCAGATGTCCGGCGAGCCCGGAAAAAACATCTCTAACTTCTGGATTCGCGGTATCAGCACCTTCGGAGCCAACTCGGGAGCATTGGTGCTTATCGACGGTCTGGAAGGACGGCTCGAAGATATAGACCCGGACGACGTTGAGTCATTCAGTATCCTCAAAGATGCTTCGGCAACGGCTGTCTATGGTGTCCGCGGAGCCAACGGTGTAGTGCTGGTGACTACCAAACGGGGAGGCAGTGGCAAATTATCTATCACTGGACGTGCCACTCTTAAAATTTCACATATCAAGCGCTTACCCGAGTATTTGGGAGCTTATGACTACGCCCTGCTTGCCAACGAAGCGCGCGCCCTTTCTGGCGAAGACGATTTGTATAGCCGGCTAGATCTCGACCTTATCAAATACGGACTGGACAAAGACCTCTACCCGGACGTGAACTGGATAGACGAAATCATGAAACGCAACTCTCTCCAGCAAAACTACTACGTGAGCGCACAAGGAGGAGGTGACATTGCCAAATACTTCCTTTCTTTGGGTTTCCAGGACGAAGGAGCCGCCTACCGCCAAGAAGACAATCTGTTCAAGAAACCGATGTCTTATAAAAAGCTGAATTACCGTGCCAACATCGACATGAGTCTAACAAAGACAACAAAACTGTACTTCGGCGTAGACGGATATATCTCTGATTATGTCAGCCCTGGAGGACAGAATACGTCAACCGTATGGTCGGCTGTCCGCATGTTGACTCCGGTGATGTTTCCTGTTGTTTACTCCGACGGAACATTGCCTACTTATGGAAAGAATGACCTTGCTTCCCCCTTCGTCATGTTGAACCACACGGGATATGCCCGCGACGAGGAACAACGCAACATGATTACCCTCCGCCTGTCGCAAGACTTTGGAGGATTCTTGCAAGGACTGACTGTATCCGCCCAAGCTATGAGCGAGCATATCAGTTACTTTAACGAAGGACGCTACATCTGGCCCGACCTCTACCGTGCCACAGGACGAAGTGCACAAGGCGTATTGATTAAATCTCTGCGTACCGCCAAACAGGAGATGAGCTATAATTCGACCAGCTCCCGGTTCCGCAAATACTACATGGAGGCAAAAGCCAACTGGAACCGTACCTTTGGAAAACACACCCTCGGAGCATTGTTATTCTACTATATGGAAGATTACCAAAACTCCGCTTGGGATACAGACAATATCGGTATCAATGCTATCCCGCAACGTCGGCAAAATTTGTCGGGACGTTTGTCTTACGGCTATAATAACTGCTACTTTATCGATGGAAACTTCGGTTACACAGGTTCCGCCCAGTTTGAAAAAGGAAGACGATTTGGTTTCTTCCCCTCCGTTGCCCTCGGTTGGGTGCCGACTTCCTACAAATGGATAAATGAAAAACTCCCCTGGCTCAGCTTCCTTAAGTTCCGTGCTTCCTATGGTCTTGCTGGAAACGACCAAATTGGTGGAGGTCGATTCCCCTACCTCACTCTTATCAACAACATGGCCCCCTCCTACTGGGGATACCGTAGTATGGGTATCACGGAGAAAGTTACTGGAGCCGACAACCTGCAATGGGAAGTAGCAAAGAAAGCCAACTTGGGTATGGACGTCAAGTTCTTCCACGATAACCTGTCTATCACGGTGGATGTTTTCCGCGATACCCGCGACCATATCTTCCAAGACCGCGTCACGTTGCCCTCGTTCGTGGGTATGGTCACTGTTCCCAAATCAAACGTAGGAAAGATGCACAGCTACGGTTCGGACGGAAACATCGAGTTCTTCCATAAGATAAATAAGGATATGAACTTTACGGTGCGCGCCAACTATACTTTCTCGCAGAACATCATCGACTACTTTGAAGAGAACAAACTGCCCTACGACTATCTGAGCCAGACCGGAAAGCCCTACGACATCATCCGCGGATACATCGCCGAAGGACTCTTCGCCAGCAAAGAGGAAATCAACACGAGTGCCGACCAAAGCCAGTTCGGACGTATCCGCCCGGGAGACATCAAATACCGCGACGTGAACGGCGACGGAATCATCAATGAAGATGATAAAGTACCCTTGTCCTACTCCAACCAACTCCCTCGGGTGATGTACGGATTCGGCGCCGACTTCAACTGGAAAGATCTCACCGTAAGCTTCCTGTTCAAAGGAGCCGCCAAGGCTGAATACTACCGTTCGGGACTGGGCGGAAACGATGCCGGCTGGATTCCCTTCTACAACGGCGAACTGGGAAATGTCATCAAGCTTGCCAACAATCCCAAAAACCGATGGATACCTGCCTGGTACTCAGGAACCACTGCAACGGAGAACCCCAATGCTGAATTCCCCCGTCTTTCTTACGGCAGCAACACCAACAACTCGCAACTTTCCTCCTTCTGGAAACGAAACGGTTCGTATCTGCGCCTGCAAGAAGTCAGCCTGAGATACAAGATGAAATACCCCTGGATCAAAAAGGCGGGCTTGTCTTCTATCGACCTGGAGTTTGTAGCCAACAACCTCTTCACCATCGACAAAGTGAAATATTTTGATCCGGAGCAGGCATCGTATAACGGAGCTATCTACCCAATACCGACCACTTATACAATCCAGCTTTACCTGAAATTCTAAACATCATTAACTATTGAAACACATGAAG
>JAUUNK010000199.1 GCA_030844565.1 Bacteroides ovatus | reverse complement strand
GGGAGAGTAGGTAGCCGCCGTTTTTTGAAGAAGCCCCTTTTTCTGGCAGGAATGCCAAGGAAGGGGCTTTTCTTCGTTGATGCCCCTCTTTTATTGACTTTCGTTGTTTATTCTTCCTTTATTTATTTCCTTGTTTCCTTTCTTTATTTCTTTCTTCTGAATCCTGCGCGCACCGTCCCGGCTAAGTGACGCAGAAAGAAACACTCTAAACTCTCAACTCTCCATTCTCAACTCTCAACTTATCCCCCCCCTAATAAAAATAGATAAAAAGTACTTTTTTTACTTCTATTTTATGTAATGCAGATATTTATTTGTATCTTTGTCGCCCGAATTATGTCCGTTTACCTTTTTCTTTTTTCTAGGTAATAGATAATAAGTGAAGGGAGGAAATACTTATATAATCTTTGCAATGATTTAAAAACATAGCGCTTTGGGAAAATTTGATAAATATAAAATTGATTTGAAAGGTATGCAGTCAGATTCATCTAAGTATGAATTTGTGCTGGATAATCTTTATTTCGCTCATATTGATGGACCTGAAGTTCAAAAGGGTAAAGTTAATGTTGAGTTAACAGTAAAAAAGACCTCTCGTGCATTTGAGTTAAGCTTTCGGACTGAAGGAACTGTTTGGGTTCCCTGTGACCGTTGTTTGGATGATATGGAGCAACCTATCAGCTCTTCTGATAAATTATTGGTGAAATTTGGTCGTGAATATGCGGAAGAAGGTGATAATCTCATTGTGATTCCCGAAGAAGAGGGAGAAATAAATGTGGCATGGTTTATGTATGAATTTGTAGCTTTATCTATTCCGATGAAACATGTGCACGCTCCCGGAAAGTGTAACAAAGCGATGACTAGTAAGTTGAATAAGCATTTAAGAACAAATGCGGACGAAGATAATGAGGAAGCTTTTGATGCAGGCGCCGATATTATAGAAGAAGAGGATAATGCGGAAGGAACGGCAGACCCGCGTTGGAACGAATTAAAAAAAATATTAGATAATAATTAAAGTTTAAAGAAAATGGCACATCCTAAGAGAAGACAATCAAAAACAAGAACTGCGAAGAGAAGAACTCATGATAAGGCAGTAGCCCCTACATTAGCTATCTGTCCGAATTGTGGCGAGTGGCATGTTTATCACACTGTATGTGGTGCATGCGGATATTATAGAGGTAAACTTGCTATCGAAAAAGAAGCAGCTGTATAAGTTAGTACAGTTATACTTATTAAACAGCCAGAGGGTTTGACCCTCCGGCTGCTTTAGGTATTAGATGTATTATTTAAAATAGACTTGATGGAAAAAATTAATGCAGTAATCACAGGAGTTGGAGGATATGTACCAGATTATATCTTGACTAATGACGAGATATCAAAGATGGTGGATACTAATGATGAATGGATTATGACTCGTATAGGGGTAAAGGAGAGACATATCTTAAACGAAGAAGGATTGGGCACTTCTTATATGGCGCGTAAAGCCGCTAAGCAGTTGATGCAAAGAACGGGTGCTAATCCTGACGATATTGATTTAGTTATTGTTGCTACTAGTACTCCCGATTACCACTTCCCTTCTACAGCTTCTATTCTTTGTGATAAGCTCGGACTGAAAAGAGCCTATGCTTTCGACTTACAAGCTGCATGTAGCGGTTTTTTGTATGTGATGGAAACAGCAGCTAATTTTATCCGTTCGGGGAGATATAAGAAGATTATTATTGTCGGTGCTGATAAAATGTCTTCGATGGTAGACTATACAGAACGTGCTACTTGCCCGATTTTTGGAGATGGTGCTGCAGCTTTCATGTTGGAACCTACTACCGAAGATGTGGGAATCATGGATGCTATTTTAAGAACAGATGGCAAAGGATTACCCTTCTTGCACATGAAAGCAGGAGGTTCTGTGTGCCCTCCTTCTTATTTTACTGTAGATAATAAGATGCACTACATTCATCAAGAGGGTAGAACGGTATTTAAATATGCTGTTTCTAATATGTCGGATGTGAGTGCTGAAATAGCTGAAAAAAATCACCTGGATAAAGATAGTATAGATTGGGTAGTTCCTCATCAGGCGAATATGCGTATTATAGATGCGGTGGCTCATCGATTGGAACTTCCGATAGAGAAAGTGCTGGTAAATATTGACAGATATGGTAATACCAGTGCAGGAACATTGCCTCTTTGTATATGGGATTTCGAAGATAAGTTAAAAAAAGGTGATAACATGATCTTTACTGCATTTGGCGCTGGATTTACATGGGGTGCTGTATATGTAAAGTGGGGATACGACGGAAAGAAACAATAATTTGTTGCTGACATATAAAAACATAAAAACGCATCCTATTTCGATTCGGTGCGTTTTTTTGTCTCAACTCATAAAATAGAACAGAAGGAATGCATAAAGCAGGTTTTGTAAACATAGTAGGAAATCCGAATGTCGGGAAGTCGACATTAATGAATGTATTGGTAGGCGAACGTATTTCTATTGCTACATTTAAGGCACAGACTACGCGCCATCGTATTATGGGAATTTATAACACGGAAGACATGCAGATCGTATTTTCTGATACTCCGGGTGTATTGAAACCTAATTATAAGTTACAGGAGTCTATGCTGAATTTCTCTACTTCGGCATTAGTCGATGCAGATGTCCTGCTTTATGTAACGGATGTAGTGGAAACTCCTGATAAAAATAATGAGTTTATTGAGAAAGTGAGTAAAATGTCCGTGCCAGTGCTGTTATTGATTAATAAGATTGATTTAACCAACCAGGAAAAACTGGTGACTTTAGTAGAAGCCTGGAAAGAACTGATTCCTCAGGCGGAAATCATTCCCATTGCAGCCGCATCAAAGTTTAATGTGGATTATGTGATGAAACGGATTCAGGAACTGTTGCCCGACTCTCCTCCTTATTTTGATAAAGACCAGTGGACAGACAAGCCAGCTCGATTTTTTGTTAATGAGATTATACGTGAGAAGATTCTTTTATACTACGACAAAGAGATTCCCTATGCAGTAGAAGTGGTAGTTGAAGAATTTAAAGAAGAGCCTAAACTGATTAGTATCCGTGCGGTTATCTATGTAGAACGTGAATCTCAAAAAGGAATAATTATAGGTAAGCAGGGAAAGGCATTAAAAAAAGTGTCAACGGAGGCGCGCCGGGAGTTGGAACGTTTCTTTGGAAAAACGATATATCTTGAGACATATGTAAAGGTAGACAAAGACTGGCGTAACTCTGATAAAGAATTGCGTAATTTTGGATATCAGTTGGATTAATTATGTATACGACTGCGATAGTCGTGAAAATAAAGTGTGAACTATGGGAAATTTAGTTGCGATTGTAGGACGTCCCAATGTGGGTAAGTCTACTTTGTTTAACCGTCTGACGAAAACTCGTCAGGCAATTGTGAATGATGAGGCGGGTACGACTCGCGATAGACAGTACGGCAAATGCGAATGGTTAGGCCGTGAGTTCTCTGTAGTCGATACAGGTGGTTGGGTAGTAAACTCCGATGATGTCTTTGAGGAGGAAATCCGTAAACAAGTATTGATGGCAGTAGAGGAAGCAGACGTAATTTTGTTTGTGGTCGATGTGATGAATGGGCTGACCGATCTAGATTTACAGGTCGCTTCTATTTTGCGCCGTTCGCAGAGAGCGGTGATTGTGGTAGCCAATAAAACCGATAATCATGAACTACAATATAATGCTCCCGAATTTTATAAATTAGGTCTGGGCGATCCTTATTGTGTTTCGGCTATTACCGGTAGTGGGACTGGAGATTTGTTGGACTTGATTGTTAGTAAATTTAAGAAAGATACTGTAGAGCTTCTTGATGAAGACATCCCTCGTTTTGCAGTAGTGGGGCGTCCAAATGCAGGAAAATCTTCTATTGTTAATGCTTTTATCGGTGAAGAAAGAAACATTGTGACCGAGATAGCCGGAACGACTCGAGATTCTATTTATACTCGCTATAACAAGTTTGGATTCGATTTTTACCTTGTAGATACGGCAGGTATCCGTAAAAAGAGTAAGGTGAACGAAGATCTGGAATATTATTCTGTGGTTCGTTCTATTCGTGCCATTGAAGGTTCGGATGTGTGTATCTTAATGCTGGATGCTACGCGGGGCATCGAAAGCCAAGATTTGAATATCTTTTCTTTGATTCAAAAAAATCAAAAAGGACTTGTTGTGGTAGTGAATAAATGGGATTTGGTAGAAGAAAAAACTGATAAGGTAATGAAGACTTTCGAAGAAGCCATCCGTTTACGTTTTGCTCCTTTCGTTGATTTTCCCATTATATTTGCTTCGGCACTTACTAAGCAAAGAATTCTAAAAGTGCTTGAAGCGGCGCGCCAGGTATATGAGAACCGTACCATTCGTATATCTACTGCCCGTCTAAATGAGGAGATGCTTCCTTTAATTGAAGCTTACCCTCCTCCTTCGACAAAAGGAAAATATATAAAAATTAAGTATATTACTCAGCTGCCCAATACGCAAGTTCCTTCCTTTGTGTTTTTTGCCAACTTGCCTCAATATGTGAAGGACCCCTATAAGCGTTTCCTGGAAAATAAAATGCGGGAAAAGTGGAACTTGACAGGTAATCCGATTAATATCTATATCCGGCAGAAATAAAGTTTAAGCTAAAAATAAATATCCAATTTTAGCATAGTTGAACAGTAGAGCTCCAAAGAGAGTCTCTACTGTTTTTTCTTTTCCTTTCTTACTCTCTATTTCTTTCTCAAGAAAAACCTCTATTAAAATTCAGACGGCAGAATCTCTTGCCCAAAGTACCTTTTTTTGTTATTTTCTAGTCTTTGTATTGAGTACCGAATTGTGTACCAATTCTTCCTGGTGTGATAATTTTATCGGAGCATAATGCTTCCAAGAGATAGTAAAATCCTCAAAATGTGTCTTATAACAGTCTTTTATCAAAATATACCCTAAAGTTAGGTCAGTTTATATCCCATTAAAGTGTATAAAATTCTCTATCATTGCAGCGGATAGCCATGACTAATACTGTGTGGAAAACTGAAAGCATAGTGAAGAATGACCGTCTTTTGCAAAGCTGCTAATTTTATTAAAGATTAATATGGAGAATTTTATCCTTTACCCGTGCTTACTTTTAATGGGGGCACGAAACTGCTATGCACATGGAATGTTTTTCCCCGACCTGTTTGCCCAGATAAGTGGGAAAGAGTGTGACGAACTTTTCTGTCGGGCGTCTGCTTTCCCTTTGGATGTCTTTTCAGGGATTGGATGGTTATTTTCTCTTGGAATATTAATAATAGGTTTATTGTTCTTTTTGGGGAGACACTATCGACAGAAAAATGATGAAAAACGCATTTATAAAGAACAGATGAAATTAAGCCTCAAGATTATTCGGCAATCTCACACTTCGTTAGCGCTTCTACAAAATATGCTGAGTAGAATAATGACTGATGAGCTCCCCGAATCTCTCACAGGAGAGGTGAAGCAAATGATGGAGTACACTAACTTTGCTGTGGAACGCTATCGGTATGCCATGGCTCTTTCTGAAATAGACAAAGAAATGCAACCGGGCTTTTCCAAGATTGAATGTGAACTTCTGACTTATATTGTTTCTATTACGAATTACTGTCGGGCGTATGCATACGATCGCGAAATAGAATTGACGGTTGACACAGACGTGGAATATACCAGTTGTTGGATAAACGAAATCACTATGACAAGTGCTTTGCAATGTCTTCTGGAAGAGATTATAGATATAGCTCCGCTGAAAGGTAGTATAAATCTAACCCTATCTTGCTCTGAACAAGAGTGGACTTTGGAAATAGTAAGTCGAAATACTTTAGCTGGCGAGAAACACTGGAATTGTAGCGGGATTTTATGGAGGCCTGCTCTGCTCCGATATGAAAACATGCCGTTAATAAAGAAAATAATTAGCCTGCATGGTGGAGATTTGAACATTGATGAACAGAAAGAAACTGTTGTTGCTAAGATTTCCGTTCCTTTAAGCGGTAGTATACAGGCAAAAGGATATGTAGCGAAGATGGTGAATAATATAAATGAGAAGTTGTCTCCACAAAAAAAGAAAATGCCTGTAGATACAAAAAAGGATGTGCATGTCTTGTTAGTGATTTCGGATAAAGAATTGGGTGGCTATTTAGGACAAGTACTATCAGAGTCCTATCAAATAACTACTATCCAAGATGCCGAAAGCGTTCTGGATTTTTTTAAAGAAGGAACAACAGATGTTCTTGTCATTGATGAATTTGTAAATGGCATGAGAGGAAGCGATATTTGTTCTCGATTAAGACTGGAGCATAGCATCTCTTATATTCCTACTATTCTCCTGGCAGAGTGGAGTAGTTATGAAAAGTATGTGACTCATTTTCTTGGCGGGGCTAATAAGCTGCACCGGCGTATAGTGGATATTGCTAAATTGAAGGCGGATATTCAAATACTTATAGCTAACCGTATTGCCCAACGCGAATGGATGATGAAGTTGGCAAAAGATAATTGTATAGGTGCTCTTCCTACTATAGAGACAAAGCAGGATGAAAAGGACGATTTTATGGAAAGAATAGATAAATGTTTAGAAGAACATCTTTCTACTGAAAGCTATACGATAGATCTTCTAAGTGCAGATATGGGAGTAAGCCGCTCTTCATTATATAAAAAGATAAAGACCTATACAGGGATGAGTCCCGACTATTATATGTATGCTTATAAAATGTATAAAGCTAAAATGCTCCTGATTGTTCAGGGGGAGACGGTGACGGGGATTGCTATAACTCTGGGATATTGTGACGCTCGTTATTTTGGTAAAAGATTCAAGAACTTTTATGGAATTCCACCTACTTTATATAGAAAAAAGGTTTTAGGGGTAGGTTTATCGTAGGGGGGGAAGACGAATCATGTATGTAAGTTGTTACAGCATGATTCGTCTTATTTCTTTTTTATCCTTCCAAGTTGCTGATTTCCACTTCTTTCACTTTTCTAAGTAGATCCGAAGCGAAGATGAAGTTGTTCAGTCTTTCATTCGTTGAAGTGAAGATATCGTCTTTGCTACCTTCCCACTCTTTGTGCCCTTCATAGATATAGATAACTTTTTCACCGATTCCCATTACAGAGTTCATGTCATGGGTATTGATGATGGTAGTCATATCATATTCGCGGGTAATATCGTGGATGAGGTCGTCAATGACAAGAGAGGTTTTAGGATCCAGTCCTGAGTTCGGTTCATCACAGAAAAGGTATTGAGGATTGAGTGCAATTGCCCGAGCGATGGCTACACGTTTCTGCATACCTCCGCTGATTTCTCCGGGAAATTTATCCTTCGCTTCGCTCAGGTTGACACGGTCCAGGCAAAACATGGCACGTTTCGTACGGTCGCGTAGAGTATCGTTGCTAAACATGTTTAGCGGAAACATCACATTGTCCAATACAGACATGGAGTCGAAAAGAGCCGCGCTTTGGAAAATCATTCCCATTTCCCGTCGTAATTGTTTCTTCTCGTGCTTTCCCATAGCGAGGAAGTTACGGTCGTCATACAATAGCTCCCCTTGTTCGGGAATTAGCAACCCGACTATGCACTTCATGAATACGGTTTTTCCCGAGCCGCTCTGACCTATAATCAAATTGGTTTTCCCGTTTTCGAAACTGGCATTGATGTCTTTCAATACATCTTTGCCTTCAAACGATTTATAGAGGTGTTTTACTTCAATCATCCCATCAAGAGTTTAGTTAATATCAAATCGGCGAATAAGATAAGGACGCTGCTCGATACAACAGCGTTGGTAGAAGCTTTACCTACTTCGATAGACCCTCCTTCTACCGTGTAACCAAAATAGGCAGCCACACTAGCAATGATGAAGGCGAAAAAGAGAGATTTGATGATGCCGCACCAGATAAACCATTCTACAAACATGTATTGCAATCCATATTCGAGATCGACTGCGTTCATAATGCCTCCAAACCAACAGGTAGCAAAGGCTCCGATAATTCCTGCAAAGATGCTGAATGTTACCAAAATCGGAATGGTAGTGACCATAGCTACAATTTTAGGCAATATCAGGTAATTGGCAGAGTTCACGCCCATAATCTCAAGTGCATCTATTTGTTGGGTCACTCGCATGGTTCCTAATTCCGAAGCAATGTTAGACCCCACTTTTCCTGCTAAAATCAGGCACATGATGGAAGATGAAAATTCCAATAGCATGATTTCACGCGTAACATATCCCACGGTCCATCGTGGCATCCAGGGACTCTCGATGTTAAGTTTAATCTGGATGGTGATTACTGCACCGATAAAAAAGGATATCAGCAACACAATACCAATGGAGTTTACACCGAGCTGCTCCATTTCTTTAATATATTGCCGGAGAAACATTCGCATGCGTTCAGGACGTGCAAATGTGCGTCCCATCAGCATCACGTATTTTCCGACAGTCTTCAATGCTTTTATCATAACTTACACTATTTGCCTGCAAATGTACACTATTTCAGCTTATTTTTGCTACATTTGCCCCCAAAATAACAAGAATATGGAAGAAAGCAAGATGGTGCTTCGTACGGAAGACTTGGTAAAGAAGTATGGTAAAAGAACCGTTGTAAGCCATGTCTCCATCAATGTGAAGCAAGGTGAGATTGTAGGTTTGCTGGGTCCTAATGGAGCGGGCAAGACGACTTCGTTCTATATGACCGTAGGGCTGATTACTCCCAACGAAGGTCGAATCTTCCTGGATGATTTGGAGATAACGAAATACCCAGTATATAAACGTGCCCAGACGGGCATCGGCTATTTGGCACAGGAAGCTTCCGTTTTCCGGCAGATGAGTGTGGAAGACAACATTGCTTCAGTGTTGGAGATGACTAATAAACCGAAAGAATATCAGAAGGACAAGTTGGAAAGCTTGATAGCGGAGTTCCGTTTGCAGAAGGTGCGTAAGAATAAAGGTAACCAGTTGTCGGGAGGAGAGCGTCGGCGTACAGAGATTGCCCGTTGCTTGGCCATCGATCCTAAGTTTATCATGCTGGATGAACCTTTTGCGGGTGTAGACCCCATTGCTGTGGAAGATATTCAGCAGATTGTCTGGAAACTCAAAGATAAGAATATCGGTATCTTGATTACCGACCATAATGTGCAGGAAACATTGAGCATCACCGACCGTGCTTACCTGTTGTTTGAAGGAAAGATTCTTTTCCAAGGTACTCCTGAAGAACTGGCGGAAAATAAGATTGTGCGCGAGAAATACTTAAGTAACAGTTTTGTGCTGCGGAGAAAAGACTTCCAGTTGGCGAAAGACTAACCTTATATATAATAAGGAGTCTAAGTGTTTTTAGGGAGGAGAAGTTCCACACTCCCTGCTATTCTATTCTGCTTTCTCAGTAAAAAGAGCCCCTGTCTTACACTGGGAAAGGTTGACTTAATAAAAGTTAATCATAATGAGTAAA
>JAUUNK010000198.1 GCA_030844565.1 Bacteroides ovatus | reverse complement strand
CAAGCATAACTTTGCTATTGGAGAAGCGGAAGTTTGCTATTAAGGCAGTGGAAGTTTGCTATTAATAGCTTGGCCGTTAGGTGTTAACACTTGAGACATCAGCTGAAGTTAGAGATTGCTTGGTATTAGATAGGGAATGAACTAAAATACATGGGTTCTTGTTTCCAAAATAGGAACGTTTTTTGTATCTTTGCTATGTAAACACAAAGTCATGGAAGAGAAAGCAAGGTTTAATGTAAAATATATGGAGGAAATGAAACTTTATACTCATGAAGAAATGCTGGATAGAGTGATAGGTACAAAAGGTACTCCAGCACGCGAAAAATATGAGACTGATATTAATAACTTTCTTATAGGTGAGGCTATTAAACGGGCGAGAGAGGCCAAGAATCTTACCCAAGAACAATTAGGTGAGCTTATGGGGGTTAAAAGGGCACAAATCTCGAAAATAGAAAGTGGGAAAAGTATATCCTTTTCTACTATTGTAAGAGCATTCAAGGCAATGGGCGTGAAAACGGCAAGCTTGGAACTTGGTTCTTTGGGCAAAGTGGCTCTTTGGTAAATACTATTTTTGTCTTACCTAATAAACAGTAACCTATGTCTGTTGATGTTATAAAGCAGGAACTATTGTCGAAATTGAAGCAGGAACATTGCTTCTGGTCGTACAATGAAGATTCAATCAAAGATATTCCAGATGATATGCTGATTGAAAAAACGTTGTTGCATCTTGATTTAGAGGAAATTAATCAGCTTTTTTTGGTTTATCCTTTCAAGAAAATCAAGCAGGTATGGCTGGATTATCTCATTCCACAAGAGGAATATCTCTATACGTTGAACCGTTTTTTTGCATGGTACTATTTTAAAGCAAAGAAACCGGACGCTTATATAAAATCTATGGCTACTCGTCGCCTAAACAAAATACTTCTATGAAAGGATTAGCTCCACACACACTGCAGATTTTTGAAGCGGTTTCCCAATTGGATTGCATAAAACCTTATCTTCTGGTCGGTGGAACTGCCTTGTCTTTACAAATCGGAACTCGTCAGAGTGAGGATTTGGATTTTATGAAGTGGCGCACTTCCAAGATAGAGAAGATGGAGGTAGCTTGGTATCAGATAGAGAAAGAACTAGCTACGATTGGAGAGATTCAGCATAAAGATATTCTGGATATAGATCATGTGGAATATCTTGTGTCAGGAGTGAAATTTTCGTTTTATGCTTGCCCTAAATATTCTCCGGTAAGTGAGCCGGTAAGCTACCTGAATAATCTGAAACTGGCTGATGTGAAATCTATCGGAGCAATGAAGATGGAAGTGTTGTTGCGTAGAAGCAACTTTCGTGATTACTACGATATTTACTCCATTTTAAAATCCGGTGTGCCTGTCAATGATTTAATATCTTTGGCTTTAAGCTATTCCGGACACAGGCTGAAGTCTAAGAACCTTTTGGCAATGCTTACTAATAGCAACCGCTTTACGAGGGATTCCCATTTTGAGCAGCTTGAACCTGTTTATGATGTGACTGCACAAGAAATAGAGGGCTATATAAAGAATTGTTTGCTCTAATTTGTTTGCACGAATCTACCAATGAACTTTTTTGCACAAATAGATTCATGTAGGTCGTCTTTTGCAGATATCTTTAATGATGGTGATGATGCTCTCCTAAAACCCGGTGAGGCAATGTACCGTGTCCCAATAGCTCGATAGGGCAGTTGAAGTTCCTTTCCAGCCATTCGGTAGTAACGCCTGTATCCGGATGGTAATCCAGCGTTTCGTTGACGCAAGCGATAGATTTTACCTGTTGCAATACAGTGCCGATGTCGTGACTGACAAGGATAATGGCACATTCTTTATTGATTTCAGCCAATAACTCATAAAGGCGTGCTTCGAAACGCTTGTCGATATACGTGCTGGGTTCATCGAGAATCAATACCGCAGGGTCGGAGATGATGGCACGTCCCAACAGGGCACGTTGCAGCTGCCCGCCGCTTAATTGCCCGATAGAACGGTGTTCGAATCCTTCAAGCCCCATGCGGGAAATAATCTGTTTACCTTTCTCTTTCTGTTCGGGGGTAAATCGTGAAGTGAGCGATTTTTGTATGCTTAATCCGGATAGGATCACTTCTTCCACGGAAATAGGGAACTTCCGGTCTATACTGTTGTATTGAGGCAGATAACCCAGGAAAGTAGAAGTGGTTTTAGTAGATGCTTTTTCAGGAGTATGGAATATAATTTCCCCTCCGGTTGGCTTCAACAGACCGAGGATGCACTTTATAAGCGTCGTTTTGCCGCCTCCGTTCGGACCTATAATACCTAGAAAATCCCGTTCGTAGATGCTTAGATTAACATCGTGGAGAACAGTGCGACCGTCATATCCGGCGGAAAGATTCTTTATTTCGATTATTGGTTTCATCGTTGGAAATGGCTTGATGGGTTCTTTCTTTATACGTTTATTTTGTTGCAGCCTGTGGCGCGAGGGCTTTGGCTACATTCAGCATTTCTTCTTCCCAGTCGTAACTTAGCGGATTGATAGGGATCACTTTCGTTCCGGTTTGCTGCGCGATGGTTTCCGCATTGCGTTTGTCAAATTCCGGTTGAACAAAGATTACACGTACATCTTCTGCCTGACACAGGTCTATCAAGGCTTTCAGATGGGCGGGAGAAGGTTCTTTGCCCCCTTCTTCGATGGAAATCTGATGCAATCCGTAGTCGCGGGCGAAGTAGGAGAGAGCCGGATGATAAATCATGAAGGCTTTGGCTGCTTCGGGAGCGGAGAGTTGACGGCGAATCAGGCTGTCGGTGTGCTGGATACGCTGGCAGAGCGAATCGTAGCGGTTTCTATAGTATACCTCATTTGCCTTATCCAGTTGGCTAAGGGCTTTGTAGGTGTTTCCTGCAATGATTAAAGCATTACCGGTAGAATTCCATACGTGCGGCTCTACGGCGTGGATATGCCCGTCGTTACTGTTATGTCCGTGGGCATGGTCGTGGTCATCATTGTTGAGTATGAGGTCGATTCCTTTGGAGGTGTCGAACACTTGGATATGGGGGGTATTGTTCATCAAACGATCCATCCAGGTCTGTTCGAAGCCGATGTATCCGATGCGGAAATAGGCTTTGCTGTCTCCCAGAGACACAAGTTGTTGGGGGACAGGATCATAGGTTTCCGGGCTGGAACCTTTTGGGACCATGCTGACTACTTTAAATTTATCTCCGGCAATAGCTTCCGTGAAATAACGTTGCGGTTCCAGGGTGACGGTAATCACCGGTTTTGCTTCGTCATCGTTGCTTGCTTGGGAAGAGCGTCCTGTGCAGGCTGCCATTAGGAGGCAGGCACTAAGGAGGAAAAGGGTTCTCATATCTTTTAGTTGTTTTTTCATGACTTCTTCTATTTCGGGGTTTCTTTCTTATCTTGTTTCTATTCTTATTTTCGGGCCCGTAATATTTCCCGTTTACCACCCGGAGGTCCGGGCAGGCGTTCTACTGTGAATCCGGCTGTCTGTAACATCCGGCGGACGACACCTTTGGCGCAGTAAGTGGTCAGGATGCCGTCTCTATCTAATAAAACGTAGAGGCGGTTGAATAGTTCTTGCGACCACATTTCCGGTTGCTTTTCCGGTGCAAAGGCATCGAAGTAAATGAGGTTAAATGAAAGATTCAGGGCAGGTGATTCGGCGTTGGTTACGCTATCATTGATATTGCTCATTGTTCGTTCTCTGTTCTCAACCCATTTGTTTACGTCTGTCTCTACTTTCCGTAGGGTGAAGTGTGGAGTGAGTTGCACGTCTTTCTCCCAAGGTGATGTATGAAGTTGCTTAAACAATTCGATAGCCGGTTGCTGCCGGGCGGTCGTCGTTAATTGCTCATCATTGGAGATATATCCTAATTGCTCTATCGTCTGCCATTCCAGTGGATAGAGTTCCAATCCTGTATAGAGTATATTCCGTCTGCTTCTTTCTGCTTCTTCAAGGGTGAGCCAGGCGTTTAGCCCTGTCCCGAACCCGATCTCAAGAATACGCGGAGTAGTGGCGGAAGAGGCTTTAAGTCCCATATCGATGAAAATATGTTGAGACTCCGTGCGTGCCCCTTTCGTTGAATGATAATGTTCATTCAATTCCGGAACAAACAGGGTAGCGCTCCCGTCGTCGGTTTTCTCAATAATCCTTTCCATCATACAATCTCTAATGCTTACTGTCTAACGTCTAATACTTTTTACCTGATATTTAAAATCCTTACCCTGCTATAGCGTCCCAGGCACTTTCGAGTGCATACAGGAGAAGAATATAACGTATCAGTTTGCCGACAAACATGGAAACTATGGTGAGCCATGTGTTGCTTCGCATAAATCCCAGTGCAATGGCTATCACTTCCCCAATAGCGGGAAGAAAGGTGAAGAAGGCCATCAATGCTCCTTTTCCTTGCAGGAATTTCACCATTTTGTCTACTTTCTCTTTCTTTACCTTGAAATATTTCTCGATCCAACTGATTTTGCCCAGACGTCCCATGTAGTAGCAAGTCATTCCGCCTACTGTGTTGCCCAGAGTGGCGGAGATCAGACAGGCTATCGGGGGCAGACCGAGTTTCACCAGTGCCACCAGTACCAGTTCGGAACTGAAAGGCACGATGCTCCCAGCCAGTAAAGCCGAGATGAATAATCCCGGGAGTCCCCATTCTATGAGGAGTTGTATCGTTGAATCTATAAAAGCGTCCATATATTAAAAGCGAATAAGAGGATGAGACCGACCAATGAAATGATGAAAAACACATTCGAACTTTTACTATTGGTCAGTACAAAGAAATGTCCGATCAGGATGCTGTTGCTTATGATAAGCAAAGGCAATAGGGCACTGCAATATATCGGTTGCAGGGCAATCAGCAGGAACAGGAAAATCGTCAGGTCTATCAGGAATTGGAGATAGGCGCGTGTGCGTATCTTATCCTCAAATCCGGCGGCGATGCAATGGACGGCACTGACGATGAACATCACCAACAGATAGCCGAGTATTGCCAGTTCCCAAGGCTGGAGGATTTGCAGGTTGAAGAATTCCCCGATAGTTAGTAGCTGATTGAAAGGGCGATAGAACAACTCCATCTCGTTGTAGAAGAAGGCGTGTCCGAACAGCATCCAGTATGGCAGCATCCATCCGAGCAGCGCACCGCAGAAACTACGCGGAGTGAGCGACTGGAAACGGTAGGCTTCGAGCAACCAAAGCACCGAGAGGATGGTGAACTGTGGGAACAGAATACTTCCCGCTCCGATAAAGAAGAAGGAGTAGAATAAATAACCCGCAGCTTGAGTTTGCTGATAGCTTTTAAACAGAAAATAAATGGAAATGAGAAAGCCCAGGGCAACAATATCTCCTGTATATAGGTAATGCATTTTCGGGCAGACGGTGACCAGCAGGAAATAGATAGCTGTCTGCATGGAAGCCCTCATACGGATAATGCTGAACTGATTGTTCAGCTCTATCAGAAAGTAACCGATGGTTGCATAAATCAGGAAGCTGACAATCCGGTCTGCCCACCCCGGAAGCAGAAAATCGCGGGCGGGTTGCCAGGCAGAAGGGCTGCCTTCGAGTACGGTTGAGGCTATGGAACCGGGAAATAAAAAGTAAGTCAACACCCAGCACAGGGCGCAGATAAAGATAACGGCAGGCAGGGTCCACCGTCCTGCCGTCACTTGACTTTGTAGTCTTTTATTTCTCATGAGTTTATTACTTGTTATCTCTTGATACTATAGGTACATTCGGTTGATATTCCGGATATTAATATCCTGCATGCTTGATGTTAACAACCATCCTGTCAGCTGTTAATACCTGATTCCTCAAGTATTAACAATTGTCGTCTAAACTATTAATACTTGATAACTCAACTATTAATGCTTGACAAGTCATGGTGTTCAACGCTATGCGGAATAGGGCTACTTGCGTGCGAAACTTGAATTACAAATCGAATCCGATATCGCGGCGGAAATACTTCTTGTCGAAGTCGATCATGTCTGCCACTTTGTAGCTCTGTGCCAGTGCCTCTTCTTTCGTTGCACCGTAAGAGCAAACGGCAATCACACGTCCTCCGTTCGTCACCACTTGTCCGTCTTTCATGGCTGTTCCGGCATGGAAGATGATGCTGTCGGTAGCGGCAGCCTGTTCCAGTCCGCTGATAGGGAATCCTTTTTCGTAGGCTTCGGGATAACCGCCGCTGACAAGGATGACACAGCCGGCTGAACGTGGGTCCATCACCAGTGTTTTTTCGTTCAGGTTGCCTGCGGCAGTACCTTCAAGCAGTTCTACGAAGTCGCTCTGGATACGGAGCATCACGCTTTCTGTTTCCGGGTCGCCCATGCGGACGTTGTATTCGATCACCATCGGTTCACCTTTCACCTTGATAAGACCGAGGAAGATGAAGCCTTTGTAAGTGATGTTTTCTTCTTTCAGGCCGTTGATGGTCGGTTCGATGATGCGTGTGCGTACTTTCTCCATAAATACTTCATCGGCAAACGGAACGGGGGTTACGCTACCCATACCGCCTGTATTTAGTCCTTTATCGCCTTCACCGATGCGTTTGTAGTCTTTGGCTACGGGGAGGACTTTATAGTGTTCTCCGTCTGTCAGTACGAATACAGAGCACTCGATACCGCTTAGGAACTCTTCGATTACAACGGTTGCCGATGCAGAGCCGAACATGCCACCCAGCATTTCTTTCAGTTCTACTTTAGCTTCGTCCAGTGTAGGGAGGATAAGTACTCCTTTTCCGGCACAAAGACCATCAGCCTTCAATACGTATGGAGCTTCCAGCGTTTCGAGGAAAGCGAGACCTTCTTCGAGGTTTGCGGAAGTGATGCTTTTGTAGCGGGCTGTCGGGATGTTGTGGCGCATCATGAAGCCTTTGGCAAACTCCTTGCTTCCTTCCAGTTCTGCTCCTTGAGCCGAAGGACCGATAACGGCAATATGCTTTAGCTCCGGACGGTTCTGGAAGTAGTCGTAAATTCCTTCTACCAACGGATCTTCGGGGCCTACTACTACCATTTGAATGTTCTCTTTCAGAGCGAAAGCGCTGATGGCTTCAAAATCGGTTGCTTTGATGTTGACATTCTCGCCTACGGCAGTTGTTCCGGCATTTCCCGGAGCAATGTATAGTTTTTCAACTTTCGGACTTTGGGCAATTTTCCATGCCAGTGCATGTTCGCGGCCGCCCGAGCCTAGTAATAATATCTTCATCTTTGTATTGTTATGGATTTATACTGTTATCTATGATTCGTATGGATACGGTGGTGTCTTTGTCAGTTTTATAAGTTCTGCTCAAAGTACCGGGTGATTTTCTCGTGCAGATGTACACGGTCGCGGCCTGCTACGTTGTGCTTGTGGCACGGGTAGATAAACAGGTCGGGATAAGTGCGGGCATCTACACAGGCTTTCATAAACGACAGGGTGTGCTGTGGCACGCAGGTATCGTCATGATCGTCGTGAATAATCAACAGGTGACCTTCCAGTTGACCGGCAAGATTCTTCAGGTTACATTCTTTGTAGCCTTCCGGATTGCTTTTCGGTGTATCCATATAGCGTTCGCCGTACATCACTTCATAATACCCCCAGTCGATTACCGGACCTCCGGCAACGCCTACTTTGAATATCTCCGGGTAACGGAGCATCAGGGCGGTAGTCATGTGACCTCCAAAACTCCATCCGTGTACGCCGATGCGCTCGCTGTCTACGTAGGGGAGGGATTTCAGGAATTCAACGCCTTTCACCTGATCTTTGCCTTCTTCGATACCGAGATGGCGGAAGGTGGCATTTTCAAATGTTAGTCCGCGGTTGCTGCTACCGCGATTGTCGATGGTGAACATGATATAGCCTTTGCTTGCCATGTATGTGTCCCATCCGCGTGCGCCGTTCTGCCATCCTCCGGTGACGCATTGTGCGTGAGGGCCTCCGTAGACATATACGATTACGGGATATTTCTTAGCCGGATCGAAGTTTGTCGGCTTCATCAGGCGGTAATGCAGGTCGGTAGTGCCGTCTGCCGCTTTGATTGTTCCGGTTTCGATGCTTGGCATCTGGTATCTGTCGTAAGGATTTTCGGCTGTCAGCAAGTTGGCTGTTTCTTTGAAGTTTTTGGTGTCTACCAGGTTGATGACGCGGGGTTGGTCTTTGGTGGAATAACGGTCGATAAGGTATGTACCAGAGGCGCTAAGTGTTCCGCTATGTTCGCTTTCCTTGCAGTTCTCGAACGGCTGGCTTATCTTTCCATTACTTACGTTTACTGCAAAATGGCCGCTTCTCAAGCCTTCTACGGCAGTGAAGATGACCTCTTTACGCTTTGTGTTGAATCCCAGGATTTCGCTGACCAGCCAGTTGCCTTTGGTTAGCTGTTTTACTTTACCGGCCTGGAAATAACTACCGCCGTTGGCACTATTATAGGTTTCACCTTTCATGTTTGCTGCATTTGTCTCAAAGAGATAAAGGTGATTGTAGCCGTCACGCTGACTTTGATAGATGAACTTGGTAGGGTCCCACGGCAAAAATACGATGGGGTTTTGCGGTTCAACGTATTTAGGGTGCATTTCTTCATAGAGAACTCCCATGGGTTCTCCTGTCTCTGCGTTGTACTGGCAGAGTTTGGCATGATTCTGGTCGCGGTTTACTTCGATCAGGTAGAGGCTCTTTTCATCCGGTGCCCAGCTGATGTTAGTGAAATAACGGTCTGTCGGATCGCCTGCATTCAGATAAATGCTTTTACCGGTAGCAGGGTTGTAAATGCCTACTTTTACCTGATGGCTCGTCATTCCTGCCATCGGATAGCGTACGTTGTTCACTTCGCCTACACGTGCAGTGATGTCTACAAGCGGGTATTGTGTCACCATGCTTTCATCCATACGGTAGAAAGCGAGCAGGTTGCCTTTCGGACTCCAGAAAGTTCCTTTGTTGATACCGAATTCATTGCGGTGCACTGTTTGTCCACAAACGATGCCTTCGGGTTCATTGGTTACTGCTTTCTCATTCACATATAGATTGTTATCTATCGTGTAAGCCACATTTCCACTGGCTGCGCAATAGTCTTCATTATTTGCCCCGTCCTTTGGTTTGAAAGTGCTGATAACCTGATTGTTCTTGAAATCATATACAATGAACTTTCCTGCTATCGTGAATAGCATTTGTGCCTTGTCTGTCCATGGAAAACGGACGGAATACAGGTGTGATAATTTTCCTGCCTTGTTTTCTTCAAGCACTTTGTTGATTTGCTCGCGAGTGATAACCATTGTTTCTTTCCCGGTTTTGGGTTGAATTGAATAAAGGGTATCTACTCCTGGCTTGATACATTCGTCGCCCCACCATTGCAGCCCGTACAGGTTTTCTGCATAGCGGTAACTCTCGCCGCCCGGAATCAGTTCTTCCAGCGTCGGTTTTTTGGTTTCTTGTGCCATAACATTGAATCCGATTGGTAGTGCCAACAATAACAGAATGGCTCTTTTTCCAATTTTACTCATTGCTCTTTTCTTTATTATTTGTTTTTAAA
>JAUUNK010000197.1 GCA_030844565.1 Bacteroides ovatus | reverse complement strand
ACGGGCTTTCTTTATTCCTCCGCCCGTATCGAGCAAGCGCCCCCGCTCGTCGGAGATATGTATGATGAGCCCGAAATTGTGATGTAGCCGCAGGAAATCCACAATCTGCTCACCGAAATGATGAATGTTTATCACTATTTCAGTAAATCCAGCCTCTTTGAGTTTTCGAATAACATGCTCCAGCATAGGACGCTCCGCTACAGGAACCAAAGCTTTGGGCATGGTATCCGTCAACGGTTTCAGCCGTGTGCCCAAACCAGCTGCAAATATCATTGCTTTCATTTCATTCTCCTTTTTTCCTTTTTATTTGCTTTTCCTTATTTCTCAGGCATTAGCCTCAAAGATACGTTCTATCTTCTGTTCACGATGTATCAGCTCTACCCTGACACCGAACTTACGATTCAGCCGTTCTGCCAAATGCTGGGCAGAATATACCGAACGATGCTGCCCGCCCGTACATCCGAAAGAGACGGAAAGATTGCTAAAACCACGTTCCATATACCGTTTTACGGAAGCATCTACCAATGCATATACATGCTCGAGAAATTCCAGAATTTCCCCGTCTTCTTCAAGAAAACGGATAACAGGCTCATCCAGTCCGGTCAGTGATTTGTAACGCTCATATTTACCGGGATTGTGCACGGCACGGCAGTCAAACACATACCCTCCTCCATTTCCTGAGGGATCATCGGGTATCCCTTTTTTA
Source organism: Bacteroides ovatus (assembly GCA_030844565.1). GTDB lineage: Bacteria > Bacteroidota > Bacteroidia > Bacteroidales > Bacteroidaceae > Bacteroides > Bacteroides ovatus_A. The sequence goes on along the minus strand of JAUUNK010000197.1, from coordinate 8,813 downwards.
TAAGAGAAACTCATTACTCTGACTGTCAGTGCAGGCTTCGCTGTCGATTCTGCAAAACATTCCAACTGAGTCAATCTGGTCAGCACATCGCATAAATAAGGATATTCAGGATACCCTTCTTTCAACAATTCCCTCAGGTTGGCTATGGCGTAAGGAACACTCTGGAGAAAATGGGGTTTCTTCTCAAAATATCCACGGAAACCATACGTTCCCAACACCTGCAGCGTACGGAAAAGAACAAAATGGCGGAGACGGCCATAGAACTCCACCTCGTCTACAGGCTGATAAACACGCAGAGCGTCTATATATTCGCCAAGCAGTTCGTATCGCAAGCTGTCAGGATAGTTGGCTTTTGCCTGCCAAAGGAAAGAAGCCACATCATAGTAGACCGGACCTTTGCGCCCTCCTTGAAAGTCAATCAACCAAGGCTCGCCTTCTTTCACCATCACATTGCGGCTCTGAAAGTCTCTGTACATAAAAGTGGTTGTAGAGGAAGCCTGCAACAACATCTCGCTCATCTTTCCGAAATCATCTTCGAGCTTGTCTTCCTGAAATTCTACCCCGGTAGCTTTGAGGAAGCAATATTTAAAATAGTTCAAGTCCCAAAAGATGGAACGGCGGTTAAATTCGGGCTGGGGATAGCAACGGGAAAAGTCAAACCCTCCTACCCCGGCAAATTGAATGGCGGGAAGCAAACGCATGGTCTTACGAAGCAATGTCTTCTCTTCCTCAGAAAACACACCCGTCGTGCGACCTTTTTCGATTATATTAAAAAGAAGTTTGTCTCCCAAATCTTCCTGTAAATAGCAGGTCTTGTCATCGGATACTCCATAGACTTGGGGGACGGGCAAGCCGCATGTACGGAAATATTCTGCCATGTAAAGAAAAGCTTCATTCTCTTCAATCGAAGTGCCGCATACTCCAATCAAAGTTTGCCCACCGGTCAACCGGAAATAACGGCGATTAGAGCCGGAGGAAGGAAATTCTATAATACTTTCCGCAGGGACACCTGTGTATGATTGATATAGTTTCTGTAATTTTTCTATAATCATAATTGCATTAACATAATAGAGTGAAAAGGATACTTCGGCCTCCATAGCAGGCAAGTCCCCGTTTTCCGCAAAATTAAAGAATCATCATCAATTATCACTTAATATAGTTTAATAACCTTCCTTGTTTTAACAAATATTCATCCGTAAACCTTATCTTTGTCTACTGAAGCAATTTTATACTCCATACCGATGTAGAATCAAAATAACGAATTTGTTAACCTAGCAGTACATGAAAATAAGTTTCCATATTGCCCTTTGCATCGCAGTTATCTTATTGCTTATAGGCATTCTTCCCCTTCGTGCGGGACATTATTACTATAAGCAAATCTCCCTGAAAGAAGGATTGCCTTCTACCGTGCGCTGCGTCCTCACGGACGAACGGGGTTTCGTGTGGATAGGTACGAAGTCGGGGCTGGGACGATTTGACGGACACGAACTTAAAAAGTATCAGCACCAGGCAAACAATTCTCAATCTCTGCCACATAACTATATTCAACAACTCATCGAAGACGGTCAACATAATATATGGATACTGACAGACAAAGGCATAGCCCGTTACCGACGCTCGAGCGATGATTTTGAAACGATGACAGATGATAAAAACCGGCGTATCATCGCTTTCTCCTCATGCCTGACACCCGAAGGTGTTCTTTTCGGATCGAGCAACAAAGTCTATTTTTACAACTACAAAGATGGTGCGCTACGGCTTCTACAACAGTTTAAGATAGAGCCCAATTTCAACATTACTTCCCTTAGTTTATGGGACGAAGATACCGCATTGTGTTGTAGCCGTTGGCAAGGGTTGCTGCTACTTAACCTCCACACAGGAAAATACTCCCTTCCCCCTTTCGACTGTGGGCGGGAAATTATGAGCATGACTATCGACTCCCAACAACGAACATGGATTGCTCCTTATAATAAAGGGATACGTTGCTACTCAAAAGAAGGAAAATTGCTGGCTTCTTATGACACTTCAAACTCCGCGCTCAGTAACAATGTGGTGTTAAGCATGGTGCAGCGAAACTCCCACATCTGGATAGGTACTGACGGAGGAGGCATCAATGTCCTTGACCCCGAAACAGGACAATTTTTCCTGCTCGAGCATGTTCCCGGCGGAGAATATTATTCTCTTCCCTCTAATTCCATCCTGTGCCTCTACAACGATCAAAATAACAATATGTGGGCGGGAAGTATCCGCAACGGACTATTCAGCATCCGTGAAGTCTCCATGAATACCTACACGGACGTGATTCCCGGCAATGACCGTGGACTGACCAACAATACCGTTTTAAGCCTCCACCAAGAATCGCCGGAACGAATCTGGATAGGCACGGACGGCGGAGGGCTTAACAGTTATAATCCACGCACGGAAAAGTTTACCCATTATCCTTCGACTTGGGAAGACAAAGTAGCTTCCATCACTTCCTTTACTCCGGGAAAGTTGCTACTATCCCTCTTCTCACAAGGATTGTTTGTGTTCAACCCTGCCACGGGCGAAAAACAACCTTTTTTCATTATCGATAAAGAAACTACCACCCGCCTTTGTGGCCGGGGTAAAACGGTGAACCTCTACCAAAATCCCCCCGGCAATATCCTGATTTTGGGAGAACATATCTACCAATACAACCTTACCGACAGACAATTCCGCCTGGTCACCGAGGAAGAAGGAAAAGATATTTTCGGAACTGTATTGCCCATCGGACATACCGAAGAGTATACCTACATAAATGACAGTCACTGTATCTATGAACTGAACAACCGCACTAATCATATAAAGGTGTTACTGGAAGTCCGCCGCGACACTCTTTTCAACTCTATTTCCCGTGATGAACACGGCTGTTTCTGGATAGGAAGCAACTACGGCATCAGCCATTACACACCTACCACCGGTATACATAAATACATCCCAACCCCACTCTTCACCGAAGCCATTTCTATCAAATGCGACCACCGCGGCAAAGTGTGGATAGGTACTGACCACATGCTATTCGCCTGGCTCATAAATGAAAAGAAGTTTGTACTGTTCGGCGAATCCGACGGAGCACTCCTGAACGAGTATCTTTCTAAGCCCCGGTTGCTGACGGAACAAGGCGATGTGTATCTGGGGGGCGTGAGAGGGTTGCTATACATCAACCATAATCTACCGCTCGAAACCTCGGAAATTCCACAACTACAACTGTCGGACGTAGTAGTCAACGGCGAATCGGCACATAGCAAACTGATAAAGGAAGAGGGCCCGGGCATCGAGGCTCCTTCCAACAGTAACATTATCATCCGTATCATGACCAAAGAACAGGACATCTTCCGGCAAAAAGTCTACCGCTACCATATTACGGGATTGAGCAATGAGCCGATTGAGTCTTATGACCCGGAACTTGTTCTGCGTTCGCTTCCACCGGGAACTTACCACATCCAGGCATCATGCACCCGGAAAGACGGTAATTGGATTCCCGACCAAAAGATTCTATCACTTACCATCCTCCCGCCCTGGTACAAGACATGGTGGTTTGTTCTATTGTGCGCCACGCTCGTAGCTGCCGCCATCATTCAAGCTTTCCGCACTACCCTCCGCCGGAAAGAAGAAAAGCTGAAATGGGCAATGAAGGAACACGAACAGCAGGTATACGAAGAAAAAGTACGTTTCCTTATCAACATCAGCCACGAACTCCGTACTCCGCTGACACTTATCCATGCACCACTGAGCCGCCTGCTGAAAACCCTGTCTCCTGCCGACACAAACTTTCTTCCTCTAAGGTCTATCTACCGGCAGGCACAACGGATGAAAAACCTTATCAATATGGTGCTCGACGTGCGCAAGATGGAAGTAGGGGGGAGCAAGCTACAACTGCATCCCCATCTCCTTAACGAATGGATAGAAACGCTTGCACAGGACTTTACCAACGAAGGAGAAGCCAAAGACATCCACATCCGTTGCCAACTCGACTCTCGTATCGGGACTGTGAATTTCGATAAAGAAAAATGCGAAATTATCCTCAGCAACCTGCTTATCAACGCCTTAAAACATAGCCCGGAGCACACGGAAATCACCCTCCTCTCCGAGCTGCTACCTGACGAAAAAAGGGTACGCATATCCGTAGTCGACGAAGGTTGCGGATTGCAACATGTGGACACAGGAAGACTCTTCACTCGTTTCTATCAAGGCAGCAATGAACAAAACGGGACAGGCATCGGACTTTCATACTCTAAAATACTAGTCGAACTCCACGGAGGAAGCATTGGAGCCCGTGACAATGAAGGTCCTGGCGCCACCTTCTTCTTTGAATTGCCTGTGACTCTAGTTGCGGGAGAGGTCATCTGCCAGCCCAAGCCCTATCTCAATGAACTGATAACAGACGACATGAAAGAAGAAACTCCGGAGGAAGAAACTATAGAAACCAATTCATTTACCATCCTGATAGTAGATGACAACCCGGACCTGACAGATTTCTTAAGTAAAACGCTGGCGGATAGTTTCAGGAAAGTCTACGTAGCTACGGACGGTGTGGAAGCCCTTCGACTTGTCAAAAGCCAGTTGCCGGACATCATAGTAAGCGACGTCATGATGCCCCGCATGAATGGCTATGAACTGTGTAAAAACATTAAAGAAGACCTGCTTATCAGCCATATACCCGTTATCCTGCTCACGGCACGGGACGACGAACGGAGCCAGCTCCACGGCTACAAGAATGGAGCGGATGCCTATCTTACCAAGCCTTTCGAGATAGAAATGCTGCTTGCACTTCTCCGCAACCGCCTGAAACAGCGGGAATCTACCAAGAAACGCTATCAGGATGCCGGGCTTCTCCCTCTTCCCCAAGAAAGTACATTCAGCCCGGCAGACGAAACTTTCTTGATGAAACTGAATAAGATTGTCCGGGAAAATCTGGAAAATACGGAACTGGACGTGTCTCTGCTTTGCAAAGAAATAGGTATGAGCCGTGCCTCTCTCTACAACAAGCTAAAAGCTATTACTAACATGGGAGCCAACGACTACATCACTAAATTCCGTATGGAGAAAGCCATCTCACTGATTAGCACCACCGACCTCTCGTTCACCGAGATTGCCGAGAAGACAGGATTCACGACCGCCCGCTACTTCAGCACGGCGTTTAAGCAATACACCGGTGAAACTCCTACCCGGTATAAGGAGAAAATAAAACAAAAAGCCGCACCGGACGGCGACCCTAACGAAAAACCATAATTAATTTATAACACTATCTAACACAAAATTACTATGGACAGTAAATCAATTATCCTCATGAGTAGCGGGCTGCTCTTATCTTCTCTCTCCTTTGCGGGACAGAAGAATCAAAAGCCCAACATTATCTTTATCCTATGCGATGACATGGGGTATGGAGACTTGGGATGCTACGGGCAACCGTACATCAGTACCCCTAACATAGATAACATGGCACGCGAAGGCATGCGCTTCACTCAAGCCTATGCCGGAAGCCCGGTAAGTGCACCCTCGCGAGCATCTTTTATGACAGGGCAACACACAGGACATTGCGAAGTACGTGGCAATAAGGAATATTGGCGCAATGTGCCTATGGTGATGTACGGAAACAACAAAGAGTTTTCTGTTGTAGGACAACATCCCTACGACCCGGAACATGTGATTCTCCCGGAAATCATGAAGGACAACGGTTATACAACCGGCATGTTCGGCAAATGGGCGGGAGGCTATGAAGGTTCTTGTTCCACACCGGACAAACGTGGAGTGGACGAATACTACGGTTATATCTGCCAGTTCCAGGCCCACTTGTATTATCCCAACTTCCTCAACCGCTACAGCAAAGCGTTGGGAGACACCGGAACAGTACGTGTGGTGATGGAAGAGAATATCAAATATCCGATGTATGGTCCCGACTATCACAAACGTCCGCAGTATTCTGCCGACCTGATTCATCAGAAAGCCCTTGAATGGCTGGACAAACAGGATGATAAACAACCTTTCTTCGGCATCTTCACTTACACATTGCCCCATGCCGAATTGGTGCAACCGGAAGATTCAATTCTCAACGGCTACAAGGCTAAGTTCGATCCCGACAAAGCTTTCAGGGGAAGCGAAGGTTCACGCTACAATGCCATCACGCATGTACATGCCCAGTTTGCCGGTATGATTACCCGCCTGGACTACTACGTAGGCGAAGTACTGAAAAAACTGAAAGAAAAAGGTCTGGACGAGAATACACTGGTAATCTTCTCCAGCGATAACGGACCTCATGAAGAAGGCGGAGCCGACCCTACTTTCTTTGGAAGAGATGGTAAGTTGCGCGGTCTGAAACGCCAATGTTACGAAGGAGGTATCCGTATCCCATTCATCGCCCGCTGGCCGGGACGTGTAGCCGCCGGAACAGTCAACGACCACATCTGTGCCTTCTATGACCTTATGCCAACTTTCTGCGATATTGTCGGAGTAAAGAACTTCCAAAAGAAGTACACTAACAAAGATAAAGAAGTGGATTACTTTGACGGTATCTCCTTTGCTCCAACCCTGCTAGGTAAAAAGAAGCAAAAAGAACATGATTTCCTCTACTGGGAATTTGATGAAACAAACCAGATCGGTGTACGTATGGGAGATTGGAAAATGGTGGTAAAAGGCGGTAAACCGTTCCTTTACAACCTCGCTACGGACATTCACGAAGATCACAATGTTGCCGCAGAACATCCCGACATTGTAGAGGAAATGAAGCAAATAATTTTTGAACAGCACACTCCTAATCAGCATTTCTCAGTGAAGTTACCGGAGAAATAAATATAGAAGAATAAATGAGGCGGGCTTAAAAAAAGTCCGCCTTTCTTTTTTATACCTATTAATTTGCCTTCCTGCAAATCAACCTTTCTTTCCTTGATTCGCCACTGCCTCCATCATCTTCCTAATCTCTTCCTGATTTCCTAAAAAATAATCATTAACGGGTTTCAGATGTTCATCAAACTCGAATACATAAGGAATGGCAGTGGGTAGGTTCAGTTTTACAATATCCTCATTAGAAATCTTTTTCAAATTCTTGATAATACCCCTCAGGCTATTTCCATGAGCTACTACTAGTAAAGAATGTACATCTCTCAGCGTGGGAAGAATATTTGCTTCCCAATAAGGCATTATCCGGTCGATAGTATCTTTCAAAGACTCTGTACGAGGCAACTCATCATCTGGCACTTTGTGATAACGGTAATCAAAACGTGGATTTCTCAAATCCCTTTCCCCTAGCGGGTTGGGAGCTATGTCATAGCTACGACGCCATATTAAGACTTGCTGTTCGCCATATTTAGCAGCCGTTTCCGCCTTATTCAGCCCCTGCAAATCACCGTAATGTTTCTCGTTAAGACGCCATGTTTTCTCCACCGGAATCCAATCGAGGTCCATTTTATCGAGCACACAATTGAGCGTTTTGACAGCGCGTTTCAGATAGGACGTGTACGCCCGGTCAAAATTAAAGCCATATTCTTTTAAGGTTATACCGGCACGCTCAGCTTCTACTATTCCATTTTCGGATAAGTTCACATCTGTCCATCCGGTAAAGCGGTTTTCTTTATTCCATGTACTTTCCCCGTGACGGAGCAATACAATTTTCTTCATCTGGTCTCTCCTTTCTTTATTTGCGTATACAACAGTTTAGGAGGTCTCAAAGTTCACCTTAAGAATGAACTAATTCCCCAATGGTCTTCTCATAGGTTATTCCTTCTCAAATAAATTAAGAAAAGAGAACAGTTACTTTATTTTTTCGTTTAGATATATATTTTTATCCAAACATGCAGCATTCCTAACTTTACAAATGCCATTATTCAAAGAATTATATTTATAAATATCTCAATTATTTCATAAGTGAGAATAACAAAACATCTTAAACACTCTTCTAATTTCTCTTCTATATTCTCCTCTTATCTAAGCTAAATTATCCACTTTAGATGAAATACTATTTCATTTACCACAAAATTACCCAAAAACACACCAAACGTCTACAAATATACCCTTTAATGGATTGTCAAAAACTCTATACTTGTACTCAATAAATAAAGAATAAATTAATAATGGGCTAATACTACAATTTGAAGATACAAAACCAATTAACTAAATTAATAGAAACATGAAACTTTTTTATTTTATCATCTTGTTATTTTCTCAGACTCTTTCCCTTTTGGAAACCGGAGTCAAGTTTACGAACATTCAGCATGCTGAGAGTATGAATTCCCTTCCAGAGAGATTATTTACATGCTTACCACTTGTGGAGAGCAGTATCATCACAGGACTATTTGCCTGTCTACTGGCATATCTTTTGGCAGAAAATTCTACTAAATTAAAGTTAGCTACCACTAACCTATTCCATTTGGCCCATCTTCCGTTGACATTGCTACGAAGCCCTTCCCGTGGTATCTTTGCTCAGACTCCATTAATTGCCGAACAGACAAACAAAGACATACAGGAGAGCATCACCCTACCCACAGAGATGCCGTCGTGGAGATTAACTCCAAGCACCACCGGGAAAGAAAAAGAAGTTGTTTCTTCCAACGATAACTACTCCATCTTATTGGTTATGTCCGACAAAACATTCAGCAATGATCTGAAAAAATCACTCTCACCAGGTTTCACAGTTATACTTCTGGAAAATCCCAAAGAGATAATAACTTCCTCTTTTCAATATAAACCGGACGCAGTCATCATTGATGAAAATGTAAATGGCGTATGTGGAAACGAACTTTGTTCGGGTCAGTCCGAAAACCCTGTTGGAATGTTAAATCTAAGCCGCTAGTTTGCAT
>JAUUNK010000196.1 GCA_030844565.1 Bacteroides ovatus | reverse complement strand
GTTCTGCAAAGACTTTGCTTATTTCCTACATTGGAATGCAGACACAAGAGGTAGCTATTAAACCTAATTTAAACATAACATTAAAGGCTGATGCTCAAAAGCTTGACGAAGTTGTAGTGACTGCTATGGGTATCACTAGAGCAAAAAAAGCATTGGGATATGCAGTACAGGATGTGAAATCAGAAGAACTCACCCAAGCTGCAAGCACTAACTTGGCTACTGCCTTGCAAGGCAAAGTGTCAGGTGTGGATATTACCCCTTCGTCTGGTATGCCGGGAGCCTCTGCTAAAATTACCATCCGTGGCTCGCGCTCTTTCACTGGAGATAACACTCCTTTATATGTAGTAGACGGAATGCCTATTACTTCTACCTTTGACGTAGATACTGAGATTGCCGGAAACGGTAGCGTAGGAGGAGCAGACTACTCAAACCGTGCCGTAGACATTGATCCTAATGATATTGAGAGTATCAATATATTAAAAGGACAAGCAGCTTCTGCTCTTTATGGTATGCGGGCATCCAACGGTGTAGTCGTTATCACTACCAAGAGTGGAAAAGGAGCGAAAAAAGGACGTCCAGAAGTAACCATCAATACCAACCTCACTTTTGATAAGGTATCTACTTTACCGGATTTCCAGACAGAATTTGCCCAAGGCTCAAATGGCGTATTCAGCCCTACAGCTTCTACGTCATGGGGACCTAAAATCTCTGAACTTGCTAATGACCCCGTTTATGGCGGTAATACAGATAACGCCTACACCAAAGAGTATGGCAAACACGAAGGTCAATATTATGTGACACAACGTGCTGCAGCCGGATTAGACCCTTGGACCAGACCACGAGCGTACGATAACGCTAAAGAATTCTTCAACACCGGCGCTAATTGGAGTAATAATGTAAATGTGGCACAAAGCTTTGAGAAAGGTAGTTATTCATTCTCATTAGGAAATACCACTTCAACCGGTATTGTTCCTTCGACTGGGTTGGATCGCTATAACGTAAAATTGAATGCTAAAGCTCAACTAAGTAATAATTGGTCGACTGGCTTCAGTGGTAATTTCATTACTTCTAAAATCAAAAAGCAAACCGGCGCAAACGATGGTATTATAGCCACCGTATACGGGGCTCCAGCCAGCTATGATTTCGGCGGCATCCCTGCACATATAGAAGGAGATCCTTATACACAAAATACTTACCGGGGAACAGGTGGATTCGACGGTGCTTACTGGGCTATAGACAACAATGAATTCACCGAACGTTCCCACCGCTTCTTCGGAAATGCATACGCACAATATACTACCAAATTTGGAACAGAAAACCATAAGCTGGATGTAAAATACCAACTTGGAACGGATGCTTATACTACTAACTATGAAGATCTATGGGGATATGGACATTCTAACGGTAGAGGACAAGTAGAAAAATATGGTTATACTATCAATGAAACCAACTCCTTGTTCACGATAAACTATGATTGGAACATCACACCTGATTTTAACCTGAACCTATTGGTAGGTAATGAATTTGTCCATAAAACAAAGAATTATGTATATTCCTTTGGCTCCAACTTTAACTTCTCCGGATGGAACCACATGGACAATGCTTCCGTCTATAATGCTTCGGAAGAGTATCGAAAGAAACGTACAGTAGGTAACTTCGCCAATCTGGCTCTTTCTTATAAAAGTATGCTCTACCTGAACGCAACCGTACGTAATGACCGCGTTTCTAACATGCCACGAGGAAATCGCTCATTCACTTACCCATCTGTATCACTTGGCTTCATCTTCACCGAACTAGAAGCTTTGAAAAATGACGTATTGACTTATGGTAAGTTACGTGCTTCGTATGCAGAAGTCGGTCAAGCAGGAGATTACTACGAATCTTACTACTACACCCCCCTTTATGGTGGCGGATTCTCGTCAGGAATTCCTATCCAGTATCCTATTGGTTCCGTAGGTGCCTACATACCTTATTATAAGATATATGATCCTAACCTGAAACCTCAGAATACAAAATCATACGAAATTGGAGCAGATCTTACTTTCTGGAATGGATTAGTTTCTTTGAGCTATACTTATTCACGTCAGAATGTAAAAGATCAAATATTTGAAGTTCCCTTATCAGCATCTACCGGTTATAATTCATTAATGACCAATGGAGGTAAGATACATACCGATTCCCACGAGTTTACTTTAGCTATGAATCCTATCAGAACCAAAAACTTTAATTGGGATTTGGCATTCAACTTCTCGAAGATTAATAACTACGTAGACGAACTTGCTCCAGGCGTAACAAGCATCATGTTAGGTGGTTTTGTAGACCCGCAAGTACGTGCAGGTATCGGTGACAAGTTCCCTGTTATCTATGGCTCAAGTTTCTTACGCAACGAAGCCGGACAAATTGTCGTAGATGATAAGGGAATGCCGCAAGCCGGTGATAACCGCGTAATCGGTACGGTTGCTCCTGACTTCAGATTAGGCTTTAACACCACCTTTACATTTTATAAGTTCCGTCTTTCTGCTGTTTTGGACTGGAAACAAGGAGGACAAATGTATTGCGGAACTGCCAATACACTTGACTTCTATGGTGTCACTCAGAAATCGGCAGATTACCGTAAAAAATCGTTCATGTTTGATAAACCTGCGGTAAAGGTAACAGGAACCGATGCTAACGGTAATCCGACGTATGCCAAAAATGATATTATAATTAGTAATGAAGAGGCATTTAAATATTTCGACACATTAAGTAGCATTTCCGAAGCGGGCATTTATGACAGCTCATTCTTGAAACTCCGTGAAATTGCATTGAGTTATCCTGTGCTCGATAAATCTTATTTGGGAGTTACCGTGAATGTATTTGCCAGAAATATTCTATTGTGGTCCGAAGCCGGAACAGGTATCGATCCAGAATCTTCTCAAGGTAACAATAATATGAGTGGCGCTTTCGAGCGATTCTCCCTCCCGGGAACTTCAAGCTACGGTTTTGGTTTAACTGTTAAATTCTAAAGAGGTAATAAAATGAAATCAATATTCAATATAACAAAAGGTATTTTATCCATCGCGCTCATCTCTACCGCATTTATGTCCTGTTCGGAGGATAAAATGGACGAAATAAATAAAGACAGGGATCACACAACGGGTGTGCCCGCTAAATTTATCCTATCAGACGTAATCACAGCGACTGCCTTTAGCAATGTGGGTGGTGACTTCAACACCTATTTTGCAAGCTATGTGGAACACGAAGTAGGAATATCCAACCAACTCTACCGTGCCGAAATACGGCAAGGAGAACCTTCGTCTTCCACTACTTTCAATAATGTATGGGAAAGCCTGTATTCTACGTTGAAAAATGCAAGAATTATAGCAAATAAATGCAAAGAAGGTGGAGAACAATCTGGAAACTATACTACCAAAGGAATAGCAGAAGTATTGATAGCCTTAAATGCAGGACTTATAGCTGATGCTTTTGGCGATGCACCGTATACACAGGCTGCTTTGCCAAGCCTTGCAAACGGACAACCACAGTTTATGACACCGGAGGTGGATACACAAAAGGCCATTTATGAAAGTATTCTGGAAAATCTAGATAATGCTATCGCAGATCTTCCTCAGGGAGACCATCATGCTACCGGTTCTGTGGGTAACTATGACCTACTATATAAAGGGGACGCAGACAAATGGTTGAAGCTGGCCTATGGATTGAAGGCTCGTTATACTATGCACATGCTTCCCCGTTCTACTAATGTAAAAGCTGATATGGAGAAAATACTGGAATATATTTCCCACTCCTTCACCTCAGCCGATGAACAAGCAGCATTTGCCATTTATGATGACAACAATCTAAACCCTCTATTTGATTTTCAATGGAGCCGCGATTACTTTGCTGCCAGTGAAAGCATGGCAAATAAACTGATCGAACGTAAAGATCCACGGGTACGTCGGGTATTCATTGATGCCGGCTGGACGCGAGTAACCCCTGAAGACAAAACATTCTATGTAGCTCCTAATGGTACTCCCGAACCTATACAATATGAGTATAATACTTCAATTTTCGTATTTTCTCAAACAGCTCCTACCCTGCTGATGAGTTATCACGAGTTAATGTTCCTCAAAGCAGAAGCTTTGTGTCGTCTTGAAAGAAAAGATGAAGCAGAAGAAACATTGAAAGAAGCAGTAATAAGCGCTATAACCAATTTAGAAAATAGTGTTAAAGCCGCACTGGAAGCACCTACTGTTGTTGAGAATGGAGGCTTAACGGAAACTACAGACAAGATTACACCCGACGAAGCAGAAGAGTATTTCGAAACGGTAATAAAACCCCTGTTCACAGCTAATCCTTTGCAGGAAGTAATGATTCAGAAATACTTTGCTTTCTTTGGTGCCTCGGGCGAATCTACCGAATGCTATAATGACATCCGCCGTATGAAAGCTATGAACACGGAGTATGTCACCTTGCAAAATCCGAATAAGTTTCCGCTCCGTTGTCCCTATGGCGACGATGACGTAAATGCTAATCCGAATGTGCAAAAGTTACAAGGCGATGGCAGTTATATCTATTCCGAACCGATATGGTGGGCTGGTGGAACTAGATAAGATAACACATTGACAAATAAAAGAGAAGGCGCATCCATACTGGGTACGCCTTCTTTGTCTATATGAATACCTTCTATAAAAAAGACATCAATTCTTTCAAATCACTGATTTGATAAGTCGCCCGAAAAGGAAATTCCGTTTTTCCATTAACATTATAAAAAACCTGATGCATGCCTATCCCCTTTGCTCCTGCAATATCTGCTTCCCAACTATCGCCAATCATAAGAGATTCACTCAATTCAGACTGAGTGGCCGACAAGGCAAAATTAAAAATGGCTGCCCAAGGCTTCATTACCCCAATATCTTCCGAGAGAACTATCTTTTTAAAATAACTCTCAATACCTGCCGCACACATCTTACGGTATTGAAGCTCGCGAAAGCCATTAGACAAAATATAGAGGCGATAGCGGGAAGATAAATATTCCAAAACTTCTTTTGCATGAGGCATCAGACCACTTTTAGTGGGAATAATAGCAAAAAAGTCCTCAGAAAAACGCTGAGCCAACGTTTCATCCTTTACTCCCACCGATTGAAGGGGAAAAAAGAAACGTTGCCGATTTAATTGCTCTTTGGTAATTTTCCCTTCTCCATATTCTATCCATAACTCTCTGTTTCTTTTTTGGTAAATAGAATAAAATTGTTCGAACGAATCGAAATAATAATAAAAACAATGTTGATGATAAACCTCTTCAAAAGTATTGCGCGCATTGTCTGAGAAAGCCCAGAGCGTATCATCTAAATCAAAGAAAAGACTCTTATACTTCATATAGTATATGTAATCAATGTGCAAAAGTAATGGCAAAAATACAAAGAAAAATGCCAATACACCAATTTTCTATTTCATTGGTGCATTGGCATTTCAGCAGATTGGCCTTATTTTAGTATCTATTTCACTTGAATTACCAAGTATCTAGAAACACTCCAGAATTCTTTGGGATTGGTTATCTTCAAAATCAATTGACCTTTGTCATCTTTTACCCATTCATAGGAACCGGCAGGATGAGTGGTCAGCAATTCAGCACGTTTCGAATACAATTTGATTTCCTTTGTAGTACGAATATCAATCTGAGTAAAATAGTCTTTATTGAAATCAGCATTCTTCAATACATCGCCACTTTGAAGAATCTTTTGAGATTTCAATTCAGATTTTGTTCCGAATACAAACCAAGCGGTATTTAATGATTTATCCTGTTCTGCTACAGTCTTAGCTTTAGCTTCATTCTCTGCTGCAAGTGTTTCTTTTTCAGCAGACAAGGTACTCACTGCTGTATCCAACTCCTGAATGCGGATATTCTTAGAAGCAAGTTCAGCCTGAAGTTCTTCAATACGTTGCTGCTTGGCATTGAGTTCTTGAGTCAAAGACTCTACTGCCTTCTTCAACTGGGCAGAATTGTTTTTGCTGCTCTTCAACATAGCCTGCAACTTGGCAATCTGAGCTTTATTCTCCTCCATCTGTTTGGTGATAAACTCAATGTCCGAAGCAATTTGCTGTTTGGCATTAGCAGAGTTTTCTGTAATAATCCCTCGTTGTAAATCTACCCGACTTTCTGCTGCATTAATCTGACGGAATCCTTCCTGGATTTCGTTGAAAGTTCCCATCATATCATCCAATTCAGCATTCCGCTGATTCAATTCCATCAAAAGAGAATCATTTTCTGCTCTCAGGTCTTTACTACCACCTTTGAAGCCGTCACACGAAGCCAACATGGCTGCGCATACAAATAAAACTACTAACTTTTTCATACGTCTACTACGTTTTACGTTTTTAAATGAAGTTATTTTTAATCGTCTATTCCTGCAAGTACTATCACTATTTCCCCCCGGGGCTCAGAAACAGTGAAATGCTCTATCAGTTCAGCCAAACTTCCCCTGACAGTTTCTTCATGGAGCTTAGAGATTTCACGCGAGACGGAAACCTGCCGTTCTGCTCCAAAATATTCGGCAAACTGAGTCAATGTCTTTAGCAAACGGTGGGGAGACTCATAAAACACCATTGTTCGGTGTTCGCCTACCAAAGATTTTAACCGTGTCATACGTCCCTTTTTTTGGGGAAGGAAACCCTCGAAACAGAATTTCTCATTCGGTAATCCGGAGGCAACCAACGCAGGAACAAAAGCAGTAGCTCCCGGCAAACATTGCACTTCAATCCCATTACGTACACACTCCCTGACAATCAAAAAGCCAGGATCCGAGATTCCCGGAGTTCCCGCATCAGAAATCAGAGCAACGGTTTCGCCTGCTTTTATTCTATTTACAACGCTCTCTACCGTTTTATGTTCATTAAACTTATGGTGAGACTGCATAGCATTCTTTATCTCAAAATGCTTCAACAAAATACCGGAAGTACGGGTATCTTCTGCCAAAATCAAGTCCACCTCTTTCAGTATTCTAATAGCTCTGAAAGTCATGTCTTCCAGATTTCCCACCGGTGTAGGCACTACATACAGTTTTCCCATACTTTTCCTCCTACTTAAAATATTTCTTGAGCAACTCCATCAAATCCGCCATAGCCTCATTTTCCTCATTAGCTCCTGTTTCGACAGAAAGAAAAGCCACTGCTGCATCCAGAGAATGCATTTCACCAATTTGCTGCAACACAAGGTTCATCCGTGCAGTGTCCCCTCCAAATAGTTCACGGGAAAAACGAAAAGAATCGTTAAGACTGATAGAGCGACACAAATCTGCGCCGGGCTTAATTTTTTCCGCCAAAATGGAGACAGTAGCCGCAGGCATTTCAACTTTCTCTGGCTGAACAGAAATCTCTACCGGCTTTTCCTCTATATGCTTTTCTTCTATCACAAACGATGATTGCGCTTCTTTTTCCAGTTCCTCCAATAATTGTTCCAACCGGACACGCATCTGAAGCACATTTCTTCGGGCAACGTCGCGCAAGATATTACCCGGATTCTGAGACAAGGCGTCTAACACACACTTCAACTCTTGCACATCTAGTTCTATGTCAGCCAGCAATGCTTGCATATTCATTATTTCCTCCTTACTGAATGATGCCGCAAATGTAGAAATAAATAATGGAAAATCGCTAGAAAGCCAACAAAAGTGTTACTTTTGCAACCAAATATAACACACAGAATCATGCAATTATTTTCAGAAGACCACATACAAGAGACCAGAAGAAGAGGAAGAATTGAAGTGATTTGCGGTTCCATGTTCTCAGGAAAAACGGAAGAATTGATTCGCCGCATGAAAAGGGCACAGTTTGCCCGCCAGCGTGTAGAGATATTTAAACCCGCAATAGATACTCGTTATTCCGAAGCCGATGTAGTGTCCCACGACAGTCATTCCATAGCCTCCACTCCAATAGATTCGTCAGCCAGCATTTTACTTTTTACTTCCGAAATAGAAGTAGTAGGCATTGACGAAGCCCAGTTCTTCGATAATGGTCTGGTAGAAGTGTGCAACCAACTTGCCAACAATGGAGTAAGAGTTATCATAGCGGGACTCGACATGGATTTCAAAGGAAGTCCCTTTGGTCCTATGCCACAATTGTGCGCCATCGCTGACGAAGTATCCAAAGTTCATGCTATCTGTGTAAAATGCGGGCAACTCGCCTCATTCTCCCATCGCACGGTAAAAAATGACAAACAATTCTTATTAGGGGAGACAGCCGAATATGAACCGCTTTGCCGGGAATGCTATCAGCAGGCACTAGAAGAAGATAAAGAAAAAGGATAAATAAAATAGCACATGAATATGGAGAAAAAGAAAATAACATTTGACAGTTTTATCCGAAGTTCTATCGGTATTGCCTTATTTATAGGTCTTTTAATGCTTGTACAAAGACTCAGCGGAGTGTTATTACCTTTCTTCATAGCTTGGCTGATTGCTTATCTAATTTACCCTTTAGTGAAATTCTTTCAATATCGTCTAAGATTAAAAAATAGGATACTTTCCATTTTTTGTGCCTTACTTTCCATCACCACCGTTGGAGCCGTACTCTTTTATTTATTAGTTCCCCCAGTACTTTCAGAATTGGGCAGAATGAATGATTTATTAGTAACTTATCTCACTAATAATTCTTCAAATAACAACATTCCTCAAAGCCTTTCGGAATTTATTCACAGAAACATTGATTTAGAAGCTCTCAACCGTATTCTCAGCGAGGAAAATATTCTTGCTGCCATCAAAGATACTGTTCCTAAACTATGGGCTTTATTAGCAGAGTCCCTCAATATTCTTTTTAGCATCCTTGCTTCCTTTATTGTTTTGCTATATGTAATCTTCATTTTAGTAGATTATGAATCTATTGCCGAAGGCTGGTTACATTTATTGCCTAATAAATACCGTAACTTTGCCTCTAGCCTTGTCAAAGACGTACAAGATGGTATGAATAAATATTTCCGCGGACAAGCATTAGTTGCATTTTGCGTAGGCATCTTATTCAGCATTGGTTTCCTGATTATCGATTTCCCCATGGCTATTGTACTGGGTCTTTTCATAGGGGTCCTCAATATGGTACCTTATCTACAAATTATCGGCTTCCTTCCCACCATTATGCTTGCTATTCTAAAAGCAGTAGACACCGGACAAAATTTCTGGATTATCCTAGCCAGCGCTCTCATTGTCTTCATAGTGGTTCAAATTATTCAGGATACTTTTCTCGTCCCCAAAATTATGGGAAAAATTACCGGTTTAAACCCCGCCATCATTCTTTTATCACTTTCTATCTGGGGCTCTTTAATGGGAGTCTTAGGAATGATTATCGCTTTACCATTAACGACTTTAATGCTTTCCTATTATCAGCGCTTTATTATCAATAAAGAAAGGATAAATCATCAAGTTTCAGAAGTTCTTGAAAATCAAGAAGTAATCCCTAAAGACGAAAAATAATTGAAACTTTTTTGCCTACACTATTTGGAATTTTAAAAAAAACCACCTATCTTTGCACCCGCAATTCGGAAGAAGAGCACATAAGGATTGATTCGCTAGCTCAGCAGGTAGAGCACAACACTTTTAATGTTGGG
>JAUUNK010000195.1 GCA_030844565.1 Bacteroides ovatus | reverse complement strand
AAGAACTGCATCCACATCCAACCAATTCCCATCTTGATACAGGAACACATACTCTCCATCTCGGGATGTAGACGGCCAGTACATTAGGCGTTCTGGTTCATAGGTTGTATCGTCAAACATATCTATGCCGATAATATCGGCGATATACCGACAAATAGCCTGATATTCATCTGGACCCACCGGACGCCTGAACGGAACAATGAGACGAAGCCTGGGCGCGTCAGGTGTATGCTTGTGCGTCGAATATATTGCGGCGGCGCATCCGAACATAAGGCAGAAATCTTCCCATACGTCACCAGATGCGAAATCAATATCCAGAGTTGCCATCGTCCGTTCCGCAACGCTTCCCTTGTTTCGCCGGCCGTTATTGATATATCCGCCGACAAATCCGCCGACGTCTTTAATCTCGTCCTGCCGGGATTTTGATAATTTCCGGAATTCGGACATTGTTTCCTGTGTTCGCTGGGTCTCTTTTATTTTATTGAGGAACTGGTTCCAAGTCCATTCCCGGTTTTTCCAATTGAGCTCTTTACGCCCGCCACCGATAGAGATGAACAAGGAACCGTCGTTTTGCACCTTGATTTCTTTTTCTTCCGCCATAATTTAGCCTTTCTCCTTTTTAACTGTATCACATCGTAAATCCGATCAAATTCGGAAGGTATGCCATTAATCATCTTCTATCTCCTCATAAGTAAACAGGACATGGTCAATGCCAGTACCGGTGTTTTTAATGTTTCTCCGGTAATCTTCCAGCCCGGACCTCTCTATAATAACCTGTCCGGTGTGCGACATTGTCTTTTGTCCGGTACTATCTACAACGGTTATTTGTATGACTGCTATCTTTTCCATTGTTAATACATGTATTTTACAGTTATCTGTTATTAGCTTCCCCGTGTTACAAGGGCGCAACCACGTTAGCCAGTTCACGCAGTATGGAACGCCGGGGAAGGATACATTTAACATCTAATCTTTTAAGTAATAATCTGTCATGTACCCTGCCCCTTTAAGAGGCAGGTCTTTCGCCCAAGGAAGAGGGCGCTTGAATATATTCTCCACCTCTTCTAGCGTTTGGCTTCCGTCTGTCCTCGCCTCAATGATCACCTCGTCATGAACATGGAAAACAATTGGGAACCCATCTCTTTCCAACCTCAGAATCGTTTCCGCCAAACAATCACGGGCAATAGCCTGAACTATGTTCTCTGTGAGTTTTCCGCCATACATATCCTGCTTTCCCCATTGTTTAGTAGTTTGGTTCAGACCTTCATACGTAATACTTTCATTGCCGAACCTGTTAGTTCCTATCGCAGGTTTGGGATAGCACAAGGAACGTCCAGACGGTAAACGAATCATCAATATCCCCATTGACTTATAAAATTGCAGTCCGTGGCATTCGGTTAACTGTCCTGATATAATAGTAGCTTTAGCACAGTTTTCTATGTCCGTCCACAATTTCACAATAGCCGGATTTGCTTTTCTCCAATGCGTAACAATTTCCTGCATCTCCGATTCTGACAGCCCCATCTTTTCACCTCCCATGGATTTCATCGCGCCAACACCGCCTTGATAACCCAACGCCAGTTCCGCTATTTTACCTTTCTGTCTGCGGGGGTCCATTTTGGTAATATCCTCCACTGGAACATGGAACATCATAGAAGCGGAAGCCTCATATATCTTACCATGGGTCCGGAAGACCTCCAACCGCCATTGTTCTCCTGCCAGCCAAGCGATAACGCGGGCCTCTATGGCGGAGAAATCACAGACAAGGAAAGTATGGTTGGGCTTCGCAATGAATGCCGTACGGATAAGCTGTGATAGTGTATCAGGCACATTCCCGTACATCATCTCAACCATATCAAGGTCCCCGTCTTTTACGAGGGTTCTCGCGTAGCCGAGGTCTTCGAGATGGTTTTGAGGCAGGTTCTGCACTTGCACCAATCTACCAGACCATCTTCCGGTCCGGTTAGCGCCGTAGAATTGTAGCAGCCCCCGTACACGGTTATCAGCACAAGCCGCTTTCTCCATAGCTTCATATTTCTTAGTAGAAGTCTTTGCCATTTCCTGCCGGATGCAAAGCATGCGTTCTACAAGATTACTGTCTGATGCCTTTAGCAGATCCGGTATATCCTTCTTAGATAGCGTTGCAATCTCGTTTCCGGTTTCCTTTTCCAGCCACGCTTTGAGTTGGGCTACGCTGTTAGGATTATCCAACCCAGACAACTCAGCGGCTTCTGCGTTTAGCCTGCCTTTGTATAAAATATCCATCCGGGTGGCATGTCTCACAAGGTCCATGTCAACCAATACTCCCCGGTCATTTATTCGTTGGTCTATAACATACAGTTCCTTTTCACTTTCCGGTATAACGAAGGATTGGGTTTTATTCCGTATAGCTTGTTCTACTTCAACATCCCGAATACAATACTGTTTGAAAACCTTCCATTTGTCCGGTGCATGTTCCGGCATGTTACGGGTTCTCCCTCCATTAGTCTTAGTCGGTTTACACGGGCAGGAGAAATATTTGATAAGGGCTTTACCTTCGGCCATCTTCTGGTCTTCGAGCTTCAATACCTTGCCGACTTGCGCTAATGAGAGGGGCAATCCCAGCATGGCGGAACGTACCATTGTGCACTCCCATTGTTCGATAGGCAGGTCAATGCCATAATACCGTCCTATACAAATCCGTTCAAAAGAAGCGTTGAAAGCGGTTTTTAATATTTTGGAATCCGTCAATGCTTGGAATATGCGTTCCGGTAGCTTTTCACCTGAGGCGAAATCTACAATCTGAACTGGTTTATCATCACAAGCATAGGCGAATAACAGGATAGTAAAATCATCCGATTCGGCATATTTGTATAATCCGCAACTGGCAATATCAACAGAACTGTAGGTTTCAATGTCGATACTTAATACCTTGATTGGCTCTTTGTCATATTCTGCCGCCTTACCATTCAATTTTACGGCTATCTCATTGCAAATAATAGAGAAACCATTGGTAAGCCGGACATTATACCTGATAACGATTGGGGAAAGCCCAATTAGTTCATCCCATGTCTCGAAAGTATTCGGATAACTGGTTGCAACACTGTTCAATTGTTGAAACTCTGCTTCGCAACAATCTATTTTAGCATAGAATTCTCCAGTGAAGAAATTATCCAGATACTTTGCCAGAATGAGGAAAGCGGCTGTTAGCTCTGCGCAATCCTGCTCAGAGGCATCCTGCCGGTAGCGCCGGATTACTCCGGACGCTACACAGGCAAGCTGGTCTTTTGGTATAAGGTTAGAATAAATCATCATCACCACCTGTTGGCGCCTCAAACGGGACCTCGACATCAGCGAAGTCATTTTCAGCAGTTGAACGTCCTCCTAGCGGTTCACCGTCGGCAATCTTCATCAGGTTATTAAGTCCGCAGGCAATTCCTTTGTTACCATTAGTGTTGAAAGCATAAAACGTAATGGAGGCGTATCCGTAACAGCCGCTATATAGTTCGTCTTCGTTCTCGATAGGTTTACGCATGGCGTTTACTACACCTGGCTTTGTTTTGCAGTTTGCGTTTACAAAGAAGGCCTCTTTATAGGCTTCGTCTTCCGGACGTTCAGCGTCACCGTCCCGCAACGGATTCTTGTATACGGAAGGGACTTTCCCTCCGAATTTGCCAATACCGGCTTTAAGAGCGTTCCCTATGGCTGCTTTGACGGCTTCTACCGTTCTGGTATCACTCTTTGGGATAATAAGGGAAACAGAGTATTTCTTTTCTCCTCCTTCCGAAATGGCAACCGGTTCCCATACATGCAGATAACTAAATCTTACTTTTCCCGTAATTACTTTGGTGTTCAAATTCTCGTTCATAGTCGTTACTTTTTTACGTTATTGAATAGTTTAAAAATTACTGATTTCCTGTCCGGACGTTTATGCGCCATACAGGCATTTTTTAAAGAGCAATTCATCGCGCCTCCTTCTGTTTGGAATACACAGCCTCTACATCCCGGATCATTCCTGCTGCTATAAGCTCTCGGCTTACGGGCTACGATTCTTGTGCCCTGAACATTTACTATATGATTCAATCTCAAGGAGGTTAATACTTTGATAAGGTCCATTTCTACACATTTTTAAAATCGTTCTCTGCTGAATTCCATTCTTGCCGTTTGTCAGAGACAGGCGCTAAGGTCGGTTTGCCTTGTGGCTTAATGATTAAATCGCCCAGCAAAGCGGTAAAAGCTTTTTTCGTCACGAGTTTTTCCATAGCCGTGATAGTTTTTAGCTTTGCGGGCTCGTAGATAGCAGTTTCCTTGTATCCGTTTTCCATCAAGCGTTCCGCTACCTTCTTCTCATCTGCGTATTTCCGGATGCTTCTGCCTTCCACCAGTTTGAATCCAGAAAATTTCTTTCCGGCAAGCGCGGCTTGGAGCGCATATTCTTCGACGGCGGCTATCCAGATCTTTATCTGGTCTGCCTGTGCCAACACATTTGAGAGTTCGGTATCAGACAGGAGGGAGGCATCATCAAATTCATGTTTGGCAGCTTCCAAGTTCTTTTCCGCTAATGCACGGCATTGAGCTTTTGCACGGCAGAACTGGCAATGCTTTCCAGGTACGAAACTTCCCTCTCCAGCATAGGCTATTTTAGCTCGTGGCGCCAGTTCATTCGCGCCCCATATAAGAAGTTCCTCAACCGGCATTTCCCATTCGGATATATTATCAAGCCTCGGTTGATATATAGTCATGCGTACCGTATGGATAGCATACATGAAACCGAACATATCCAGAGCGCCAAGCGCATACAGCATCATTTGCTTGTTTTCCACAGCCGACACTTGGATGCCCTTTCCATATTTCAAATCAATAATCTCCATTGTGCCGTCCGCAAGAATCACCGCATCACCCGTCCCAACACCTTCGGGAACGTAAGCGGTCAGGTCTATTTGCTCCTCTATCCGGAGAACGGCATCGAAGGTGGCTTTTCGTGCAAGCTGGTATTTTTCCCAAACGAAATCCGCATATCCGTCCGCATACTCTTTCAAACTGTCATTGTATAATGCGTCTTCGCCAAGTTCCGAAGATCTCTTAGCCCATTCTAGCTCATCAATCAATCCGGCATAACGTTTCAACCGGAGTTCTCCGAACTCATGTGCCAAAGTTCCCTCTTTGGCATAATCTCCGGCTTTGTCCGGATACTGCATCTCCAGCCGTGCCGATGGAGTACAAGCTAACCAACGACTGGCGGAAGACGGTGATAATACTGCATGGCTCATAGCGCATTCACTTTCTCGATGAATACCTGGCGTTGTTCCTGTTTGAGGTCCGGTACACGTTTCACCCCGAATTCATCAAGTATAGCGAACACAGCTTCTTTGCCTTTAGCTTTAGACACAGGTCCGACAATCTTACGGAGCATTTCGTCTGTAATCTCATCTTGCTTTTCCTCTTGTATTAAAGGTGTAGGCTGCTGCGATGGAGCTTCAGGAACGGGTGAGGCTACTTGTTCTGTCTTTTGCTCCGGTGCTGCAGTTGATGGTACAGAATGCGTTGATGCATCTGTCACAGGCGTGCGGGGTTGTAATACTTCGGTAGGTCTTACTACCTCTACCAGCGTTGATACTGCGCCTACTAAAGCTGGCGTGGCATCGAATTTCACGTTCACATTTACATTAAAATCCATTATCATTTATTTATTCGGTTAATATTGGGGTGTTCTAACTCAAATTCAGCTTCTTCCTTTTTTATGAAAGCCCGGTATATATCGCTTATCATAAGTTCTACGGGAAATACAGCGTTCTTTACCATTTCAAGGTCAGTGTCATTGTCCATACAAGATAATAAATCGAAGAGCCCTTTATAGGCTTCCAAAAGAAGGCGTTCGGGGGAGCCATAATATTTTTCGAGAGACTCTTCTAACTGTGCAAAATCCCATGGTACCATTTGTTTTTTTTGTCGTCCATAATCGTTTATCGTTTTAATAAATTCTTGAATCATAATACTTCTGATTTGCGATGTATTCTTTGACTACATCTTCCTGGGAGGCACGACTACCTAAGCTGTCGTGTATGTACTGATATTTCTCTTCACTCAAGGAGGAAAGGACTGCGTCAGTATATTCAACCTTTCCCGCATAGATGCAACCGGCAATCACTATGATAGCGGTTAATAGGGTAAAGAGGCGTTTACTAAGTTTATTCATAAGCTTAATCATTTAATTGAATATCTCTGGCTATGTACTTAAGTATGTCGGACAAACGGCAGTACCAACGTCCGTGTTGGTGAGAATTACTTTTATTCTTCTCTGTCAACTCTTTATTTACCAAGCGCTCCAGCCTTCGACGACCATTTACTCCTATCAGTTTCACAGCGGTATTTTTGCTTATCAACACATCTTCCGAAGCACTATAGATAGCCTCCAGCTTTTCTGCATTTTCAGCTTCTATTCTTTCTACTATTTTTTGTGGAAAAGGCATATTCAATCCTCCTTTATTTTAATCTCATTACTGCCGTTGTGTCAACCCTTCCAGCACTAGACACTTGAAAAAGGTATCCTTTAGACTTAAGCTTATTAGCCGCATTGCGGATAGAGTCCTCTTTGAAATCCTTGATGTTGATTTCAATCGCTTCTTTAACTGACATATTTAATAATGTACCCGTTAAAGATTTTTTCATTGCAAAATCCTTTGTTCCCATAATCTTAGAAAAAAAGCTCAATTCTTTCTTGATACCTATTGTGGCTGCTTGTATCAATACTCGAACTGAGCTTTATAAAATGTCTTCTAACCCGGCAGCAGCCACGCGAACCGATTTGTGTCGCAAAACATTCATATAAGATTGGATTTTAAAAAAGGACTGCCTATCTTTGTAAATGACTAAATAAACAGCGATAGGATTAGGGACGCTTCTCTAACAGCCCTTCTTGTATCCGTTTATGACGTTTTACGAATGCAAAGATTGGAGATTTTCTCATATCGAACAAATATAATTGAGAATTTCTTCAATCTATAATAGTTAATAAAGGTTATATATCTGATTATGAGCAATGTAAAAGAAAGACTCTTAAAGTTTATTCAGAGCACAAGTATTACTACTGCTGAATTTGAAAGAAGGATAGGCGTTAGCGGGGGTTACGTAAGCAACATTTCTAAATCAATACAGCCCGACAAACTTGAGAAAATCTCAAAAGAATTCCCGGAACTAAACATAAATTGGTTACTACTTGGCGATGGTCCTATGAAAAGAGGAAATATTATAGGGATAGATATTAGCTCAATTGTCAATAGCAACGAACCAACTTGGACTTTAGAGAATTGTGTTGGTCATATAGAGGTACCAGAAACTGCAAAGGAAATAGTTGAAAATATATGGCAAGCAGGGTTAAAAGCGGCTCCAATGTATTTCAATAACAAAAAGCTTGCAGCACATCTCCAAGTAGCCACCTCACATCCCGACAAGGAGGAACAAACCCGCCCCCGTGTTCCTCTCACAGCTGCCGCCGGTTCCCTATCTGGTGAATCTATCGGAATAACATTGCAACAATGTGAACAACTCCCCATCATCCATCAGATACCATCTTACGACTTCACCATGTTTATCAAAGGTGATAGTATGTCACCTCGGTTTGAATCAGGAGATGAAATAGCCTGCCGACGAATTGACCAAACTCGATTTATTCAATGGGGTAAAGTACACGTATTAGATACAACGCAAGGGTTTATTATAAAAAGAGTGTACGACGATGGAAATAAAATTCGCTGTGTGTCCTATAACCCTGCCTATGCGGATTTCTCTGTTCCAAAAGAAGACATCCATTCTATGAGTTTAGTCGTTGGGGTTGTTAGTGTATTGGAAATGTAATCTTAAACTGTATACAAAATATTATGAAGAAACTACTATTTTTATTAGCTACGATCCTGTATTTATCATCATGTTCAACTCCACAGTATTATAGAGGAGTTGAGTATCTAGACTATTCCATATTTAAGGCTAATGGTATATTTGTAACGGAATCAAAAAGAACATCCTTTGAGTATGAAACTAAAGGCCGTATATCCATAGTTGAGCTATCAGGATATAAACAAGGAAAAGAAATCAAAACAAAACAATTAAGCCCTTATGATGAAAAAAAACACGAAATGAAATACATCTCAGCCAACTACTCAGACTTATGCAATTTTTTATGCGACAAAGTCAAAGAGGTAAATGGTGATGGCATAATTAATTTTACAATAATAAATATTCCAGCAACCACACATCATGACTCAGGAATCAAGATTACAGGTCTGATTATTAAGAGAAAGTAACGGATTTGCATTTAATTAATATGCAAAGATTAATAACGAGTATGAATAAAATAATATATAGTTTTTGGCTAATTTTAGTTTTAAACTCCTGTGCCACTTTGCCAATACCTGAATCAAGAGTAGGAGTCATAGACTATATGCCTTTAATCAAGGCTGGAGTTTTTGTAACAGAGTCTAATTCAGTAAACTTTGATTATACCGCTATAGGTAGTATAATTGCAACAGAAAAAGGAGGGTGGATAAACGGAAATCTGAAACGTCCCGATGCTCAAAATGCACTCAAAAATATTATAAAGGAATTGGAGCGTATGGGGGCAAATGGTATTATAAACTTGAATATAATATCTTCTGTTGAAATGTCGGATGACCCTCTGTATAAGGCATTTATTCCAGTAATTACAGTAAAGGGAATGGCTATTAAGATACCTAATAGCAAAATAAAGAAAGAAATCGTTGAAGATCCACATATTCTAGGACAAATAGATGGAATAAAATGTCGAATCATAAAGAAATACAATAATGGCATGACCATTTGTACTTCGAAAGAATTAACACCGGAACAGATACGAAAAGCTAAAAATCTTTTTTCTCTAAAAGGTAAGGTGATGTTTAATTTGGAAGGAAACGAAGAAAAAAAAGAAGCTTATGCGGGTATAGATGAAGGATTCATTATTATCTATAAAAACAATGAATTTATAAAATTGTAATATACAGCATAAGGATATGAAAATAACCGCAGAGCATTTACACGAATTAGCCATGCAAAAAACAAGTATTCCCCCATAATTTCTCCGATAAACCATACTCCCCCAGAAAGTGGTAAAGCTATCGATTGAGTAGTATTTAAAGTATACAAAATCAATAGTTTACAACACTCTAAAAAGTATGGTTTGCCGAATACTTCTCTGAGCGAAGCCTCAAAAGCATTCTAACTTATTAATAATTAATAGATTAAACAAGGGATTTACGACAGTCTGGCAGTGTTAAGGTGATCGGTTCGAGTCCGATACGCTCCACCAAGCAGGGAAATCAAGAAATTGGTTTCCCTGTTTTGTTAAAATCAAGATTGAAATTACAGCGATACACACCCCTCTTTTTATTTTTATAACTCTGATAAACAAAGCGATATACGGTGGTAGGGAGGAAAGTGAAAGTGAAAGGTGTAGATGAACCAGGTAAAATATACAGAGGAGTTATCTCAAAATATAATGGTTATCCTTTAGGGTATCCATATATTGGGAGATAGCTGTCTTACACTGGGAAAGGTTGACTTAATAAAAGTTAATCATAATGAGTAAATC
>JAUUNK010000194.1 GCA_030844565.1 Bacteroides ovatus | reverse complement strand
AAGGAAACCGATAAGAACGGGTTGTATAACCATAAACTGACTTTCGACCCCGTGAAGACACGCTATGTGAAGGTGATTGCTCTGTCCGAAAGATCCATTCCCGAATGGCATGGTGGCAAAGGCAATCCCGGATTTTTGTTTGTAGACGAAGTAACTCTTGATTAATAAGGAAGCCCCGGAAGGAGCCATAATATATGATAAAAAGAATTTGTAGAAAAGCATGTCTCTTTTTATTCATTCTCAGTTTCAGCTGTAGTGTGTTTCCTCTGAGTGCGCAATCAGTGATTCCTGTCCCGCTGCGTATAGAACGCGGGGCAGGAATCTTTCTGCTTTCAGGAGACACCCGCCTCTACACCAATTTGAAAGGTGAGGAGGCTACGCTGTTAATGAATTATTTGGAGACTTTGCCTGTTCGTTTTAAGAAAGGTAAGAAAAAAGACACGAAAAATGTGCTTTCCCTCACGGTAGAGAATATCTCGCAGGTATCTTCGCCTGAAGGGTATGTTCTCTCCGTTACGCCTGATAAGATAAGTATCCGTGCCAAATCCGGTGCCGGCTTGTTTTATGGTATCCAGACACTTTTGCAGTTAGCGGGTTCTTCCTCTTCGAAGAAGTGGTCTGTTCCTGTAGTAGAAGTGACTGATTCTCCTCGTTTTGCCTATCGAGGATTCATGCTGGACGTTTCAAGGCATTTCTTTTCAAAAGAATTTGTGAAGAAGCAGATAGACGCGCTGGCATATTATAAAATCAACCGCTTGCATCTTCACTTGACTGATGCCGCCGGCTGGAGAATTGAAATAAAGAAGTATCCGCTGTTGACACAACTGGCGGCTTGGCGTACGGAAACCAACTGGAAGAAGTGGTGGAATGGAGACCGCAAATATCTCCGTTACGACGAGCCGGGAGCTGCCGGAGGATACTATACGCAGGATGACATCCGGGAACTGGTGAGATATGCCCAATTGCATCACATCATCATTATTCCTGAAATTGAAATGCCAGCCCATTCGGAAGAGGCTTTGGCAGCCTATCCTCAGTTCTCTTGCGCAGGAGAACCTTATAAGAATGCCGACTATTGCGTAGGCAACGAAGGCACTTTCAGTTTTCTTGAAGATGTATTGACCGAAGTCATTAACCTTTTCCCTTCCGAATATATCCATATCGGAGGAGACGAGGCGGGAAAGGCTGCGTGGAAGACCTGTCCCAAATGCCAGAAGCGTATGCAAGATGAACATCTGGCAAATGTGGACGAATTGCAAAGCTACCTGATTCATCGTATAGAGAATTTTCTCAATGCACATGGACGCAAACTGCTGGGATGGGATGAAATCCTTCAAGGAGGTCTTGCACCCAATGCTACCGTGATGTCGTGGAGAGGAGAAGAAGGAGGTATTACCGCTGTCCGTTCCGGGCATCATGCCGTGATGACTCCGGGCGGATATTGCTACCTGGATGCTTATCAGGACGCTCCTGATTCGCAACCTGAAGCTATTGGCGGGTATCTGCCTTTGGAAAAAGTGTATTCCTATAATCCTGTTTCCAAAGCGTTGTCTTCTCGAGAGGCGGAATTGGTTCAAGGAGTGCAGGCTAATCTTTTCACAGAATACGTACCCACTCCCGAACATGCCGAGTATATGATTTATCCTCGTATTTTGGCGTTGGCGGAAGTAGCGTGGTCAGTTCCCGAACGTAAGTCCTGGTCTGATTTTCATACCCGTGCCATAAAGGCAGTGGACGAGTTGCGTGCCAAAGGCTATCATCCTTTCGACTTAAAGAAGGAAGTGGGCAAGCGTCCCGAATCCCTACATCCTGTTCGACACCTAGCATTGGGGAAGAAAGTTTTGTACAACGCTCCTTACAATCCTTCTTATGCCGCTCAGGGAGATAAATCGTTGACTGATGGTATCCGGGGAGATTGGACGTATGGCGATGGTGCCTGGCAGGGTTTTATTTCCCGCAACCGCCTGGACGTGACAATAGATCTCGAAAAGACAATGGAACTTCATTCCATTGCAGCCGATTTTATGCAGGTGGTGGGAGCCGAAGTCTTCTTGCCTGCCGAAGTCATCATCTCAGTTTCCGACGATGGAACCAACTTTAAGGAAATCAAGAAGGAAAGCTATGAGGTGAACAAAGACAAGGCTATCGTATTCAAAAACATCTCCTGGAAAGGTGCGGTTGCTGCCCGGTATGTCCGCTATCAGGCACGTGCCGGAAAAGATTTCGGAGGGTGGGTGTTTACCGATGAGATAGTAATAAAATAAACTCGAAATAAATCATTTAGACTATGAAACTAAAACAAATCTTTGCTTTATTGATGTGTTTCGCCTTTATCGGGGTTCATGCGCAGGTGCGTGTGGAATATACCTTTGAGAAAGGGTGGAAATTTACGCGTGAAGATGGTAATGAATTTAGCCGGACCGATTATGACGATGCTAAATGGCAATCGGTCACTGTTCCTCACGATTGGGCTATTTATGGACCTTTCAGTTCACAGAACGATGTTCAGAAGGTAGCAATTGCCCAAGATGGACAGAAAGAAGCGATGGAACATGCCGGGCGTACGGGAGGACTTCCTTTTGTAGGAGTCGGCTGGTATCGCCTCAACTTTGAAGTGCCTGAGTTTGCGCCGGGCAAGAAGGCTACCCTCATTTTCGACGGTGCCATGAGCCATGCCCATGTCTATGTTAACGGGAAAGAAGCTGGTTACTGGCCGTATGGCTATAATTCTTTCTTTCTAGATGTCACTCCTTACCTGAAAGCAGGAGAGAAGAACGTGTTGGCTGTCCGTTTGGAGAATGAACGTGAGTCATCCCGTTGGTATCCGGGAGCAGGGCTCTACAGAAATGTCCATTTGGTGGTGAACGAAGATGCACATATACCGACCTGGGGTACTCAATTGACTACGCCGGTGGTGAAGGATGATTATGCGAAAGTCTGCCTCAAGGTAGCTTTGGAGATGCCGGCTGGCAAGTCGTTTAGTAACTATCGTCTCGTAACGGAGATTAAGGATAAAGAAGGAAAGGTGGTCGCTTCTGAAGAGACTGCCGGAACCAAGTTCGACAACAACACATTCACCCAGCAAATGGTGGTAGTATCTCCTTCTTTATGGACCACAGATACACCGAATCTGTATACGGCAATCTCTAAAGTATACGAAGGCTCTGTGTTGAAGGACGAATATTCTACTCCTTTCGGTATCCGTTCTCTCGAAATCATTCCTGATAAAGGATTCTTTGTTAACGGGAAAAAAACGGTATTCAAAGGTGTTTGCAACCATCATGACCTTGGCCCGTTGGGCGCAGCGGTAAATGATGCCGCTATCCGCCGTCAAATTAGCATTCTGAAAGACATGGGATGTAATGCCATCCGCACCTCTCACAATATGCCTGCCCCCGAACTGATAAAAGCTTGCGACGAGATGGGTATGATGATTATGGCAGAATCTTTTGATGAATGGAAAGCTGCTAAGTGCGAGAATGGTTATCACAAAGTCTTCGACGAGTGGGTGGAGAAAGACCTTGTAAACCTGGTACATCACTATCGCAACAACCCGAGTGTAGTGATGTGGTGCGTCGGTAACGAGGTTCCCGACCAGTGGAATGGAGACCGTGGTCCGAAACTCTCGCTTCGCTTGCAGGACATCTGTCATCGCGAAGACCCTACGCGCCCCGTAACCCAAGGTATGGACGCGCCGGATGCAGTGGTCAACAACAATATGGCTGCGGTGATGGATGTGCCGGGATTCAACTACCGTCCTCAGAAGTATCAGACTAGCTATAAGAAACTTCCTCAACGGATTATTTTAGGAAGCGAGACGGCTTCTACGGTAAGTTCCCGTGGAGTATATAAGTTCCCCGTGGTGCGCCAATGGATGAAGAAATATGACGACCACCAATCTTCTTCCTATGATGTGGAATATTGTAGTTGGTCCAATCTTCCTGAAGACGACTTTATCCAGCACGAGGACTTGCCCTATTGCATAGGTGAGTTTGTGTGGACAGGTTTCGACTATCTGGGTGAACCTACTCCTTATTATACCGATTGGCCCAGTCACTCTTCTTTGTTTGGCATCATCGACCTTGCCGGATTACCGAAAGACCGTTACTATCTCTATCGCAGTCATTGGAACAAGAAAGAAGAGACTTTGCACATACTTCCCCATTGGAACTGGGAGGGTCGCGAAGGCGAAGTGACTCCGGTCTTCGTCTATACCAATTATCCTTCGGCAGAACTGTTCATCAACGGAAAGAGCCAGGGTAAGCGCACTAAAGATCTGTCGGTGACTGTTCACAACAGTGCCGACTCGGTTTCCATGATGAGCCTTAAACGCCAGCAACGTTATCGTCTGATGTGGATGGATACCAAGTACGAGCCGGGAACAGTGAAAGTGGTGGCTTATGATGCCAACGGGAAAGCAGTGGCCGAAAAGGAAATCCATACTGCGGGAAAGCCCGACCATATAGAACTGGTACCCGATCGCCAGGTTATATCCGCCAATGGCAAAGACTTGTCCTTTGTTACGGTGAAAGTCGTAGACAAAGATGGTAACCTCTGTCCGCTGGCTTCCCATCAGATTCAGTTTAAGGTGAAAGGAGCAGGGACTTATCGCGCCGGAGCGAATGGTGACCCGGCTTCTCTGGAATCTTTCCAATTGCCAAAGATGAAAGTCTTTAATGGTATGATGACCGCTATCGTCCAGTCTACTGACAAAGCAGGCAAGATAACGCTTGAAGCAACCGGTAAAGGATTGAAGAAAGGAGTCCTGACTATAGAAAGCCGTTAAAAGCAAGGTATATTAACGAAAAGGCGAGTCCCTGATAATTCTGCTCTAAGTGAGAGAGATAATTATCAGGGACTCTTTTTCACTTTTCACTCTCTCTCCCAGAGTTAAATCACTTTTTTGCTATCACGCTCTCACTTTTTTCTCTGTGACCCTTTATTCATCGGGGTTACAGGAGTGAGACCAACAGTGAGAGCAGAGTGAGAGCAAACGGTTGCTCTCACTCTGTGCCGTCCGGATTTTGCCAGATTATCCCTCTTTTTTATGATATAACCGATTAATTATTAAGATAATAACTATTCTGCAACCAACGTATTTGAAGAACATGGCACCACATACCCATACATACTAAAAACATGCAAAAAACATGTAAAACCTGTGCATAAACTAAGAAAATACGTACAAACTTGTGCAAAGTCACGTAAAAACATGCCATAAATAGTAGTCTTTCTTCTGTTTTCCTTCTATCTATAGTATGTTAACTTCCCATGCTTCTGGTATTTTCTATAGCTGTTTTGAATAGGCTCACAACTGTGAGCTAATTTATTCACAATTGTAAGCCTTTTAGCTCACAGTTGTGAGCTTATTTGTTCACATTAGTGAGCCCTTGGTAACTGTTAAGAGAAACAGGGCTGACGCCTTATAGCTTTTACCATAAGTCCTTATCATTAACCTATTAAATGCATGCTGTATATGATTGATAATTAATATATAAATCATTTTTATGTGTCATTCGAAATTCTCATATTGACAGAAAACGTGTACATTCTGCCGAGACTATCGTTTATTTCGCCATGGCCGTTGTAATATGTGGTGCAGATTTTTGGTAGGGGATAGAGGATTTCAGTAATGCCAAGATTGGCTTTACTTCATTTGTATAAGAAGCCTATATGGTTTACCTTTGTCGTATATGAGAACATGGCCTGCGCTTGCAGGCTTTATAGATAGTAGCTACACACTAATTAAATCCCAAAAGAATATGAACAAATTTCAAATTACTATCCATTACCATGTAAATTTCCCTGCCGATATGGAGTTGCAAGGAATTTCTCAACAGCCTAAGGTGGTATCTTCTTCTTTTCTGTGTTTTGCCGAAGAAGAAATCCTTCGGTTGACGCAAAACCACCGTGCGAGCACTTCCGGCAACTACCGTACCGCTCTTCGATCGTTCTCCACTTTTCTGAAAGGAAATGATATTCATATCTCTGACATCACGCCGGAACTGATTGTGGATTATGAAACGTGGTTGAAAAAGAATAAAGTTTGCCTGAACACCATCTCCTGTTACATGCGTTCTCTCCGTGCCCTCTTCAACAAGGCAGTGGGCAGGCAACTCGTAGACCAGACCCATCCTTTTGCAAAAGTCTTTACCGGGACGGAGAAAACCATCAAACGTGCAGTGACCATCGACGACATTCAATCTCTACACACACTCGATTTGAAAGTAGGCTCCCCGCTAGCTTGGGCGCGCGATCTGTTTCTCTTTAGTTTCTTTGCCCGTGGAATGCCGTTTGTGGACATGGCTTATCTCAAGAAAACACAAATCTGCAATGGTTATCTTATTTATTATCGCCACAAAACACATCAACAAATACGGGTGAAACTGGAACCTTGTATGCTTGCCATCATACAGCGTTATGAGTCGTCAGAAAATGAATATATCTTTCCTATTCTCAATTCTTCCTTCGGTGCTGATGAGTCTCTCTTATCCAAGCAATATCACAACAGCTTATGTTATTATAACAAATTATTAAAAAAACTCTCTGCTCTTTTAGGTAACCATTGCCATCTTTCTTCCTATGTTTCGCGCCACACGTGGGCAAGCATTGCTTATCAGCTCCAAATCGACATGCCTATTATTTCCCAAGGATTGGGTCACACTTCTGTTCAGACTACTCATATTTATGTGAAAGAACTCGATAATAACTGGGTGGATGAGTCGAATAAAAAAATTATTTCTCGAATGTTGAGGGAAGATTTCCTACCTCCATATAAGAATTGGCATTCATAGAGGATTGGACAGAGTGCTAAAACGCTGCAAATGTAATATAAATCATGGAAATAGCATAACTTTATATAACATTTTCTTTATCCTAATTTCCGTTATCCACTCTTTAAAATAGATTAAAAGAGGTAGTCCCTTTAAGTCTTTTGTTATGTAAACAGCTTATTTACAGTGCTTTATATTTTGTCCTACCTCTTATATGGAGGTAGGACAAAAAGGCTAAATCCTTATGGACTTTCTAATTGATTCATAGAACAATACGTTTTATGGGGGTCTAGAAAGTCTATACTAACGAAAAAGGCATAAAAGTAAAAATAGTATATTAAATCAATAAGGGGGTAATTGATGGATGAACAGGTGGATGAACAAAATAGTAGCAAACGTGTATGGTATGCCATACAGACTTTTTACTGTAAAGAAGAAGCTTTGGGCAAATTCTTTGCAGCGGAAGGCTTGAACTATTTCATCCCGATGCAATATGCGGAGCGCGAAACTCCAGATGGAAAAAGGTATCGCATACTGATTCCTGCTGTTCACAATCTTCTTTTCCTAGAAAAGACACTGGAAGAAAAAGAAATGCTTTCCAAGATAGCAAACAGTCCTATTCCCTTTCTTCTAGTCCGTCATCGTGATTCCCACAAATGTTATGAAATCCCAGATCGAGAAATGTTAGAGCTACGCGCCATCTGCGATCCCGAATATAAAGGTACGCTTTACGTGGATTCCCTCACAGCCGAAGCTCGTCCCGGACAAATGGTTCGCGTGGTCCGTGGTCCTTTCAAAGGTCTCGAGGGGAAACTTACTCAATACAAAAAGAGCTATTATGTAGTTATTACTG
The DNA here is from genome assembly GCA_030844565.1 of Bacteroides ovatus. Classification (GTDB taxonomy): domain Bacteria; phylum Bacteroidota; class Bacteroidia; order Bacteroidales; family Bacteroidaceae; genus Bacteroides; species Bacteroides ovatus_A. The sequence goes on along the minus strand of JAUUNK010000194.1, from coordinate 2,086 downwards.
TAGCTACTTTAGGAATTATGCTTCATATTCCTAAGTGGTATTGTGAGAAAATTCAATAGATTCATTCCCATACAATAAAATAAAGCCTAGATTATGGATACTATATTGTCTAAAGCGGAAACTTTGCAACGTACCGCTCGTCAGCTTCTTTTTTTAGGTGAAGACGACCAACCTATCTATACGGACGACTTCTCCCGCCTTAACCGGGAAATCTATGAACAGATAAACGCCCTCTACCGCAGCAAAGGTAAGACGGTAGAAGAGGAGGCAGCAATTTGTATCGCTTTATTGATGGGCTATAGCGCTTGCTTATATGGCAATGCTGTGGATGAAAGCAAGAAGCAAAATATTCTCAACCGGGCATGGCGGGTGTTAGACCTCCTACCATCTTCTTTACTAAAATGCCGTCTCTTGACTTATTGTTATGGTGAAGTTTATCAGGAAGACTTAGCAGGGGAGGCACACGAGATTATCCGGAGTTGGGAAAATAGAGAATTGTCACCGGAGGAAAAAGAGGTTGTGGAGACTTTGCAGGGGATGGAGGAGTGTCCGTATCCGCATTATAATTACTATTTTCCACAAACAAAATATTAATATAAATCCTGACAATATACATTTTTAAGTTTTACTTCTCACTTTCATTAAATACAAAAAGGAAGGAAAACAACTTTTCCTTTTCCAAATTTATTCATGTCTACAACTGCTGAAAATAATAAGCGGATAGCGAAGAATACGCTGTTGCTCTACTTTCGTATGCTCCTGATTATGGCAGTGACGCTCTATACGTCTCGTGTGGTATTAGGTGTGTTAGGAGTGGAGGATTTTGGTATTTATAATGTTATTGGAGGTGTTGTAACTTTATTTTCTTTCCTGAATAATTCTATGGCGTTGTCGGTACAGCGCTATTTATCTTATGAACTTGGATGTAATAATAAAAAGAGGTTGAATGATATTTATTGTATGTCTGTCAATATTCATTTTATTATATCTCTACTTATCTTTGTGTTGGCAGAAACGGTGGGACTTTATGTCTTTAATGAATATATAAACGTACCGATAGAAAGGAGAGAAGCCAGTTTTTGGTTATATCAATGGTCCATATTGGCTTGTTGCACTACTTTTAATCAGATACCATACAATGCCTTGATTATTGCTAACGAAAAGATGGGAGCATTTGCTTACATTAGTATTGTAGAAACTATTTTACGATTGGTGGTTGCTTATATATTGATAATTGTAAATGTTGATAAATTGGAGCTATATGGCTTTTTGATTTTCGCGGTCTCTATTGTGATTACACTTACATATATAATTTACTGTCGCAGAAAATTTGCTGATTTTCATTTTCGCTTTTATTGGGATTGCCGTATGTTTAGGAATTTACTAGGATTTGCTTCATGGACGGCGTTGGGAGAAGTAGCTTGGACGGCAGTGAATCAAGGTGTAAATATTGTGTTGAATATGTTTTTTAGTCCTGTGATTAATGCGGCGCGTGGTATTTCGTTTCAGGTAAACGCTGCGTTAAATAAGTTTGTACAGAATTTCCAAACAGCTCTTAATCCTCAGATAATAAAGACTTATGCCGCCCATGAATTTGAAATCACTCTTCAGCTAACCTTTCGTGGCATAAGAATATCGTTTTATTTATTATATTGCCTTTCTCTTCCTTTGTTATTAAACATGGATTATGTGTTGACACTGTGGCTGAAAAATGTTCCGGAATATACCTCATTGTTTTGTAAATTGGCAATATTAAATGCGATGATAGATATTTTATCCAACCTTTTTGCGACAGTAGCCAAAGCGTATGGGAGAATCCGTAATTACCAAATAATTGTTTCATTTTGTTTGATGCTTAATCTGCCTATTTCCTATATGTTGCTTAAAGCAGGAGGAAGTCCTCAAACTATTTTTTATGTTTATGGTTTCTTTTCTTTAGTTCTTTTATTTGTAAGACTGCATTTAATGAGGAAAATGATAAGAATATCTATTGTGAAATACTTAAAAGAAGTTTTCCTACCCATATTTTTGGTATCTTCAACCTCTTTTATATGTCCTTATTTATTGTCTTTAGTACTGGATACCT
>JAUUNK010000193.1 GCA_030844565.1 Bacteroides ovatus | reverse complement strand
TTCGGTAGGGGAGAATATTTTTCTGGTGTTTGGGCATATCCACGGTCAGCAGATAGGCATTGCCGTATTCGGTAGCATCGAAGTACTCTTTTATCTCTTGTTTCATCAGAACAGGTACTTTTTCTCCATCTATCCAAACGATAGCTTTTAGTTTGTCTGCCGATGGTGCCAGCAAAACGCCTTTGGCTTGTTTGCTTAAACCTGTTTGCTCAATCTTGCTAAGATCCTGTGCATGTACAAGTGAGGATTTTTCTTCTTTTTGCCATTGCAGGGTGCGGGTCAGACTCATGGGTCGAACATATATCTGATAGGTGGGCATGCCTCCAGGGATGTGGAAAATACGTAGTCCATAGACTTCCATACGATGATAGCGAATGTTGAGAGTGGTATCACGATCGGCAATGAAATTCCATGCCCAAAATTCGAGACGTTGGTCTTTTTCCGCTAGTCCGGGTTTTACGGTATGTGGGTAGGTAGACATATTGATAGCTCCCATACTTTGATACTTTCCTTTAGGAATACGGGTGGTGTAGTATCCGTTTTTGTCAGTAATGGCTTGTTTAATGTCATCAAAAGAGGGGCTCTGCCAAAAGATGGAACAACTGTCAATGGGTTGTCCGTTATAATCTGTTACTTGTCCGCGTATGGTTACTGAATCCCGTTGTTGTGCATATCCAGCAGAATAAAGAAAAAATAGGATAAAAAGGAGAATCAATTTAGGAATAAAAGGTGTTTTCATTATTTTATCTGTTAATTGTGTTTTTAATGTGTATCTTTTTCACTTCTCACCACTTCCCATCCTTTGAACTATATCAGGACTTTATGTAACGTGGTTCCTTGAGCCAGATACAGCACTTTTCTTCAAAATTATCATAATAATAAGAAGCGTAATCCTTTATGAACAGGTAGAGGACAACATTGCAATAAGTCTCAAAACATTTTTCCAGTCTTTCCAATGAAACCCCTGCCTTTGAGAAATCAAAATAAATCATCTGGAAACGGTTGCGCTGGTCGGTGGAATTCTTACCAATCCATAGTCCGCTGAATAACTTTCGAAACGGTCTTTTTGCAAAATGTCATAGTAGGCTTTCATTATACTTAGGAAAAGGCTTTTTCCGAAACGGCGCGGACGTATCATAAAGATATAGCTGGCTGTATCTTCAATCAGGGGCAAATACATGGTCTTGTCCACATAATAATAATTTTCAGTCCGCATCCGCACAAAGTCCGAGATGCCGTAAGGGATTTGAGGCGCTTTTTTTGTTTCCATCTTTCTTCTTCTCTTTTTTATAGCTATACAAAGTTACACCATTTTTTTCTGATACCCGGCATGGAAAGGGCTGTTTTTTCCACTCTATTTCGAAAACGTTGGCAAAAGCACCGCGCAGCCTTCCTCTTTTCGAAGGCAAGGCCGCGCAAGATTTCGGGGTGCAAAGCATCTCTTCTTTGAATACATGCTGTAAGAGAAGCGGTAAAGATATGCATGAAATTGTTGGAATCAGACTCACGTTGCCATATTATGAATCATATGCTTCTTCGTGCACTCCCTTCACGGCCCGTCCGCTTGGTTCGTTCATGTTCTTGAAGGCGGCGTCCCACGCAAGGGCTTCGGCTGTAGAACATGCCACACTGGGCACGCTTGGCACGCTGCGGGCTGCGCTTTCACTGGGAAAGTGCTCCTGGAAGATGCTGCGATAGTAATATTCTTCCTTGTTTTGCGGCGTATTGATAGGAAACCGTTCGGCTGCGTGCGCCATTTGCTCGTCACTGACGGCTTCGGCGGTAAGGGCTTTCAGCGTATCAATCCAACTATAGCCCACGCCGTCGCTGAACTGCTCTTTTTGTCGCCATGCTACACTGTCGGGCAACATATCTGCAAAGGCTTTGCGGACTATTTTCTTTTCGATGGTGCTTCCGGGGCACATCTTTGCCTCGGGATTGAGGCGCATGGCTATGTCCAGAAATTCTTTGTCCAGGAAAGGCACTCGGCCTTCCACTCCCCATGCTGCGAGGGATTTATTGGCACGGAGGCAGTCGTAGAGGTGAAGCTTGCCTAGTTTACGCACGGTCTCTTCATGAAAGGCTTGGGCTGTAGGAGCTTTGTGGAAATAGAGATAGCCGCCGAACACTTCATCAGCCCCTTCGCCACTCAGCACCATTTTGATTCCCATGCTTTTAATGACGCGTGCCAGCAAATACATCGGGGTAGAGGCGCGAACGGTGGTGACATCGTAAGTCTCGATGTAGTAAATGACGTCGCGGATAGCGTCCAATCCTTCTTGGATGGTATAGTGGATTTCATGATGCACGGTTCCGATAAAGCGGGCCACTTCGCGGGCTTTTATCAGGTCGGGCGCACCTTCCAGACCGATAGCAAAGGAATGGAGCTGAGGCCACCAGGCATCTTTTTTATTGTCGGTTTCTACCCGTTTGCCTGCATATTTCTTGGCAATGGCAGAGATGACGGAACTGTCCAGACCGCCGGAAAGAAGTACGCCGTAGGGCACATCACTCATCAGTTGGCGTTTAACGGCCTCTTCCAGTCCGTCGTGTATGTCCTGGGAATAGGCATTGTTGTTTTTCACGGCTTCGTATTCAAACCAGTCGCGGACGTACCAGCGGGTCATCTTGCCTTCTTTTCCCCAATAGTAATGGCCGGGAAGGAAGGGTTCGTATTCATCACAGAACCCTTCGAGGGCTTTCAACTCGCTGGCGCAGTATATTTTGCCGTCCTTATCCTTACCTATATATAAAGGTATGACTCCGATGGGGTCGCGGGCAATGAGGAAATCGTCTTTCTCCTCATCATAAAGGGCGAAGGCGAAGATGCCGTTCAGGTCTTCGAGGAAGTGAATACCTTTGTCACGGTAAAGGGCAAGGATGACTTCGCAGTCGCTTCCGGTTTGGAAATCATATTTTCCGGCGTACTTTGCACGAACATCCCGATGGTTGTAGATTTCTCCGTTCACGGCAAGGATTTGTTTCCGGTCGGGACTGTATAGGGGCTGCCCTCCGCTTTGAGGGTCTACGATGGAGAGGCGTTCATGGGCCAGGATGGTAGAGCCGCCTACATAGATACCGTTCCAGTCCGGTCCGCGGTGGCGGAGCTTTTGTGACATTTTCAATGCCTTCTGACGCAACTCTTGCGTTTGTTGCTTTATCTTGAATATTCCTACGATTCCACACATAATTGTATTTGTTGATTTATTTATTGAGATAACTGTCTATGTCCGTTGCCGCTTTCCGTCCGCTGGCAATGGCGCGTACCACCAGGCTGGCTCCGCTTGCCGCATCGCCGGCTACGAATACGTTTTCGGCGAATTGGGGATGTTCGGGTTTTAAGAATCCCATTGCCAGAAGAACCAGGTCGGCTTCGATCACTTCCACCTTTCCGGTGGGCTTCATGGCAGGGCGGCCGCCGTCGGGATCGGGAGTCCATTCCACCTGTTCCACTTCCACACCGCACACTTTACCGTTTTTGCCTAAAAACTTACGGGTGGCGAGAGACCATAGGCGGCTGCACCCTTCTTCGTGGGAAGAGGTAGTTTTCAGTACGATGGGGAATTGGGGCCATGGAGTGGCAGGATTCTGTCCTACGGGCGGCTGGGGCATGATTTCTATTTGGGTGACGCTTACGGCGCCTTGCCGGTTGCTGGTCCCTATGCAGTCGCTGCCGGTATCCCCTCCGCCGATGACCAGTACCTTCTTGCCTTTGGCTGTAACCAGTTGTTCTTTCGGGAACGTCATGCCGGCAAGGATACGGTTTTGTTGCGCCAGCATGTCCAGTGCCGGGTGGATGCCTTTCAGTTCGCGTCCGGGGACAGGGAGGTCACGGGCGGTCGGAGCTCCGGTGCAGATGCAGTAGGCGTCAAAACCTTCGGGGAGTTGCCGCACATCCACGTCGCTGTTCATTTTGAAGTGGATGCCTTCTTCTTCCATCACCCGGATACGGCGGTCGATGATGGGCTTGTGCAACTTGAAGTTGGGGATGCCGTAACGCAGCAGGCCGCCGGGCGCCTCATTCTTGTCGAAGACGGTCACAGTGTAACCTTTTCCGTTGAGCTGGTTGGCGGCGGCCAGTCCGGCAGGCCCGGCACCGATGACGGCTACTTTCCGTCCGTTGCGTTCAATGTTCCGGGGCTTGATGTAACCTTCGCGGAAGGCTGCTTCGGCAATGGCCACTTCGTTCTCGCGGATGGTGACGGGAGAGTCCATGCTCAGTTTCAGCACGCAACTCTTTTCGCAGAGGGCGGGGCAGATGCGGCCAGTGAACTCAGGAAAATCGTTGGTTTCGTTCAATATCTTGTAGGCTTCTTCCCATTTGCCCTTGTAGAGGGCATCTTGAAATTCGGGTTGCTTGTTGCCCAGAGGACAAGCCCAGTGGCAGAAAGGAACGCCGCAGTCCATACAGCGTGAGGCTTGAAGTTTCCGGTCACGGCTGTTCAGAGTCTGTTCTACCTCGCTATAATCTGATATCCGGTCGTGGATGGGGCGGTAGCCCGCTTCCTGACGTGGAATAGTTAAAAATGCTTTTGGATTTCCCATATCTTTGTTGTATTTCTTTTGTCGTTAATAATCTCTTTGTACATCAGCTATTTTTTGTTGCAGCTTACGCATTTGTTCTTCTTGCAATACTCGTTTATATTCGATAGGTACTACCTGAATAAATTCATCCACATAGCGATTCCAGTCATCCAACATCGTTCTTGCCAGTTTGGAGCCGGTATAGAGGTAATGCTGACGGATCAGTTCATGCAGTTCCTTCCGGTAAGATGCCTCCTCGATAAGTGAGAGCTCCACCATCTCCATGTTGCAGAAATAATCGAAGTTGTGGTTCTTGTTCCACACGTAAGCCACGCCGCCACTCATTCCGGCAGCGAAATTCCGTCCGGTTTCCCCCAGTACCACGACCCGTCCTCCGGTCATGTATTCGCAACAGTGGTCGCCTACACCCTCTACCACGGCCGTCACACCGGAATTGCGGACGGCGAAGCGTTCGCCCACCCGTCCGTTGATATACACCTCGCCGTCAGTAGCGCCATACAGCAGGGTGTTTCCGGCGATGGTATTCTTTTCCGCATCGAAATTGCTGCGCACGGGGGGCAGTACCGCAATGCGTCCGCCGCTCAGTCCTTTTCCCAGGTAGTCATTCGCTTCGCCTTCCAGCTTGAAACTGATGCCGTGGGTCAGGAACGCACCGAAACTTTGGCCTGCCGAACCTTTGAATTTGATGTGGATGGTCTGTTCCGGAAGTCCTGCCTGCCCGTATTTCTTGGCAACCGCTCCTGCCAGCATGGCGCCTACCGAACGGTCCGTATTGGCGATGGTGTATTCCAGGGAAATCTCTTTTCCGTTTTCTATGGCATCCCGGGCGGCGGCCAGTATGGTCACATCCTTCACATGGGCAATGTCGTGCTTCTGTTCCATGACATGGTGTATGGCAGCTCCGTTGTCCACCCGGTGTAGCAGTCTGCTGAAATCCAATAGTGAGGATTTCTTCTCACTTGGCGCTTGTTGTATTGCAATCAGGTCTGTCCGTCCAATGATATCCTCCAACCGGGTGAATCCCATTTCGGACAGATATTCGCGTACTTCCTGTGCCAGGAAAGTGAAATAATTCACTACATATTCATAGTGTCCGCGGAAATGTTTGCGGAGTTCGGGGTCTTGGGTGGCCACGCCTACGGGACAGGTGTTGGTGTGGCACTTGCGCATCATGACGCATCCCAGTACAATCAATGCGGTGGTACCGAAACCGAATTCTTCCGCACCCAGCAAGGCCATGTTGATAATATCCCGTCCGGTTTTCAACTGTCCGTCCACTTGCAGTTTCACTTGTCCGCGGAGTCCGTTCAACACCAAGGTCTGTTGCGTCTCGCTCAGTCCTATTTCGGGCGAGATACCTGCATACCGCATACTCGATGCAGGCGATGCGCCGGTTCCTCCTTCCGCTCCCGAGATGACAATCAGGTCGGCTTTCGCTTTGGCCACTCCGGCGGCAATGGTTCCCACGCCGCTTTCGGCTACCAGTTTCACGCTGATTCGTGCCTGTGGGTTTACGTTTTTCAGGTCGAATATCAACTGGGCCAAATCTTCGATGGAATAAATGTCATGGTGGGGTGGAGGGGAAATGAGCGAGATGCCCGGAATGGAGTGGCGGGTTTTGGCAATCACCTCGTCTACCTTGAATCCCGGCAGTTGTCCTCCTTCTCCCGGCTTGGCGCCTTGGGCCACCTTTATCTGGATCTCTTCGGCATGGACCAGGTATTCGGCGGTGACTCCGAAGCGTCCCGATGCTATCTGCTTGGTCTTGCTGCAAAGTGAGATACCCTGGTAAGTGCCGGTAATGCGGTCGCTGTCCTCACCTCCTTCACCCGTATTGCTGCGTGCGCCCAGTTTGTTCATGGCCAGTGCCAGCGCCTCATGTGCCTCCTTGCTGATAGCGCCGAAGGACATGGCTCCTGTCACGAAATGTTTCACGATGTTTTCTACCGGCTCCACCTTTTCAATATCAATGGGGTTTTGTTTGTGTCCGAAGAAGTCGCGCAGGAAGAGGGGTGACTCTTTTCCATCTACCATGGAGGTGAATTCCTTGAACTTCTTGTAGCTGCCCAGCCGGGTGGCCAGTTGCAGGGTGGAGATGGTTTCCGGATTCCAGGCGTGCCGTTCTCCGTCTTTACGGAAAGAGAACAGTCCGTTGTGCGGTAAAATGTCGCTCACTTCTTTTGCAGCGAATCCGGCATCGTGCAGGGCGATGGCGTCTCTGGCGACTTCTTCCAGACGGATGCCTCCGATGCTGGATGTCTGTGTGCCGAAATAGCTTCTCAGTAATTCCTCACTGATCCCTACGGCTTCAAAAATTTTTGCGCCCCGGTAGGAACGGATCGTAGAAATGCCCATCTTGCTCATGATCTTGAACAAGCCCTTGCGGATGGCCTTGATATAATTTTTTTCGGCCGTTTCGTAATTCATCTGCACATCGCCTTTCCTCACCAGTTCATCCAGTACGGCGAAGGCCATGTAGGGATTGATGGCACTGGCGCCATATCCCAGCAACAGGGCGGCGTGCATCACCTCGCGAATCTCGCCGCTTTCTACAATCAATGCGGTTTGCACGCGTTTCTGAACGGAGATGAGGTGATGATGGACAGCGCTAACCGCCAGCAGTGATGGGATGGCGGCATGGGTGTCGTCCACAAAACGGTCGCTCAGAATGATATAGTTCACTCCGTCCGTAACGGATTGCTCGGCTTTTTTGCACAGGTCGTTCAGGGCCTCTTGCAATCCGGCTTTTCCCTTGCTCACCTCGAATACGATAGGGAGTTTCACGGTATTGAATCCTTTATACCGGATGTTGCAGAGGATGTCCAGTTGGGTGTTGTTCAGCACGGGATGGGGCAGGCGTACCATTTTGCAATGGCTTTCGCTGGGCACCAGGATATTCATTCCCACGGCCCCGATGTACTCGGTGAGCGACATGATTAACTCTTCACGGATAGGGTCGATGGCGGGATTGGTCACTTGGGCAAACTGTTGCCGGAAATAGTTGAACAGCAACTGCGCCCTGTCCGAAAGGACGGCCAGCGGCGTGTCGTTACCCATAGAGGCGATGGGTTCGGCCCCTGTGTTGCACATCGGCATGAGGGTGCGTTCTATATCCTCGCGCGAGAAGCCGAAGGTACGCAGCATACGGTCATAGCCGTCTATTCGGTTGTCTATCTTGCGTCCGCTTTTCAAGGTATCGAGCTCGATGCGATTGGCAGACAGCCAGGCGCGATAGGGACGTGCCGATGCCAGTTGTTCTTTCAGTTCACCGTCATAATATATTTTACCCTGTTCGGTATCAATCATCAGTATTTTTCCCGGTTGCAGGCGCCCTTTCTCTTTAATCTCTCCCGGTTCGAAATCCATCACGCCTACTTCACTGGCTACTACCATCATGTCATTATTGGTAATGAGGTAACGGGCAGGGCGCAGACCGTTGCGGTCCAACATTCCTCCGGCAAACCGTCCGTCACTGAACAGCAGTGCGGCAGGCCCGTCCCAGGGTTCCATCAGGATGGAGTGATATTCGTAAAACGCTTTCAAATCTTCACTGATGGGATTTTTGTCGTTGAACGATTCGGGTACCAGCATCGCCATGGCATGGGGCAGGCTCAGTCCCGACATCACAAAAAATTCCAGCACATTGTCCAGTGAGGCACTGTCGCTCATGCCCGGCTGGATAATGGGACGGATGTCTTTGACATCCCCCAATGCCGGAGAGGAAAGGACACTTTCGCGCGCCTCCATCCAACCCCGGTTACCGCGGATGGTATTGATTTCGCCGTTGTGCGCTAACAAACGGAACGGTTGGGCGAGGCTCCATGTAGGAAATGTGTTGGTGCTGAAACGGGAGTGTACCAATGCCAATCCGCTGGTAAAGTAGGGTTGCGTCAGGTCCGGGAAGTACTCGCGCACTTGCATGGACGAGAGCATACCTTTATATATAATGTTTTTTGCCGATAGCGAAACGATGTAGAAGTCCGTGTGCCGCACGCGCTTTTCTATCTTCTTGCGGATGATGTAGAGGGTGCGTTCCAGACTGTCCGCATCTGTCACTCCGGTGATGAATACCTGTTTGATGTCCGGTTCGGTGGCCCGTGCGTCCTTTCCCAGGCAGGCGGGGTTGGTGGGCACATTGCGCAGGTGCATCAAGGTAAGTCCTTCGCGTTCTATTTCTTCAATCATAATGCTTAGGATGCCGGCCTGCTCTTTTTCGTCTTTGGGCAGAAATACGAGTCCGGTTCCGTATTTTCCTTTTTCGGGTACGGGGATGCCTTGCAGGAGGATGAATTCGTGGGGAATCTGTAGCATGATTCCGGCTCCGTCGCCGGTTTTGTTATCGGCTCCTTCCGCGCCTCGGTGGCGCATGTTTTCCAATACCTTTAATGCGGAGTCTACCAATTCATGCGACTTGTTGCCATGAATGTTGACTACCATGCCTACGCCGCAAGCGTCATGTTCGTTGGTTGCGTTATAAAGACCTGTTTGCTCTGTTTTTACCATTATTGCTATCTTTAGTTTATAATAATGCTGGTTTGTATTTCATATTGTTCTGCAAAAGTAGCTAATTTATTTCTTTTTGATGAAGAGTTGATGCTTTCTTTTGATAAAAAGATGCAGTCTTGCGTCTCTGTATTACAGTTTGTTGTATATATGACGTTTCTATTTAATATTTGAAAGCTATATTGTGAAAAATACTTTTAAATTGTAAGTTTGAATGTTTTTTTTCATGATTATCCGCCTATATACCACTAGATGATAAATGGAAATTTATGGATAGAACGCGGATTTATTTCGTTCTACAAATTAAAATTGGAACGCAAATGACACAAATTAATAACTGCACAGCATGGATATAAACCTGCCAGAGGTTAGATTTGTGTCATTTGCGTTCCGGTTTAACCGATAAATTAGTATTTGGTGGTATGGGGATAATCATATTAAATAATGTGGGAAACTTTAGTATATAATGTGTCGCCGCACCTTATATATCTTTTACAAACAGACCTGTTAAAATCAAGGTGTGTCAAAACTAAACTATCCGCTATATCCTCCTTGGGATTGGGCTGAAACATCTGAAGGATTTTTCAGCCCGAACTTACGGTGCATTACTTTCGGGGGCGTGGACGGTGGTTCGGGCAGACAAATATGTAAAAGTCCATTCCATTGG
>JAUUNK010000192.1 GCA_030844565.1 Bacteroides ovatus | reverse complement strand
AGTGAATCCACTGGTGTTTGAGACCAGCGCGTCTACCGATTCCGCCATCTGGGCAATGCTTGATTTCTCAATTGCGGTGCAAAGATACGGCTTTTTTTTGAACTTGCAAGACTTTTGCAAGAAAAAGGAGTAAAAAACAATAAAACATTCCTTAAACACTTCTATATTCAGAGAATAAAATGTACTTTAGCGAAAACTTTTAAATAGTTCCTATCATGACTAGCAAAGATAATTATTGTGTTATTATGGGCGGAGGCATTGGCAGTCGCTTCTGGCCGTTTAGCCGCAAAACATTACCTAAACAATTCCTCGACTTCTTTGGTACGGGGCGTTCGCTACTTCAACAAACATTTGACCGATTCTGCAAAATTGTCCCTACGGAAAACATACTTATCGTGACAAATGCTATCTATGAGGACCTGGTAAAAGAACAGTTACCGGAGTTAAATCCCAAACAAATACTCCTGGAACCCGCTCGACGAAATACCGCACCCTGCATTGCGTGGGCTTCCTACCACATCCGGGCACTGAATCCTAATGCCAACATCGTAGTGGCTCCCTCGGACCACTTAATCCTTAAAGAAGAAGAATTTCTGGAAGCCATTCAGAAAGGACTCGATTTTGTTGCCCAATCGGATAAGCTTCTCACCCTCGGCATCAAACCCAACCGACCAGAAACCGGATATGGCTACATTCAGATTGCCGAACAAGAAGGTGACAACTTCTATAAAGTAAAGACCTTCACCGAGAAACCCGAATTGGAACTCGCCAAGGTATTTGTAGAAAGCGGAGAATTTTACTGGAATTCCGGATTATTCATGTGGAACGTAAACAGCATCATCAAAGCCAGCGAAATGCTACTGCCCGAACTAGCCTCCAAGCTGGCGCCCGGAAAAGAAATATATGCCACGGAAAAAGAAAAGGAATTTATCGAAGAAAACTTCCCTGCCTGTCCCAATGTATCTATTGACTTCGGTATCATGGAAAAAGCAGATAATGTGTATGTCTCTTTAGGAGACTTCGGATGGTCGGACCTCGGCACATGGAGTTCTCTCTACGACCTCTCGGCAAAAGACACCGAAGGGAATGTAACCCTAAAATGTGAATCGCTTTTATACAATAGCCAGGATAATATAGTAGTGTTGCCCAAAGGCAAGCTAGCCGTGATAGATGGGCTGGAAGGATATTTGGTGGTGGAATCCCAGGATGTCTTGCTCATTTGCCGGAAAGACGAAGAGCATGCCATCCGCAAATATGTCAATGATGCACAAATCAAACTGGGAGACGATTTTATCTGATAAAAATTAAGGGTATTTTCTTCGCGAAAATACCCTTTCCCATATCATATCATCATAGTTTTATAAAGAAGAACGGATCGCTTCAGCAATAGCAGCAAACTCTTCACCCGAAAGTTTCAGCTTGGGGTTGGAGAAAAGCATATCAGATTCTTTCTGGATAGGAATCAAATGAATGTGTGCATGAGGAACTTCCAGTCCAATCACCGCCTCGCCCACTTTCTGGCAAGGGAATGCTTTCTCGATGGCACGCGCCACTTTCTTCGCAAAAACTTGCATTGCTGCCAAATCTTCGTCACTCAAATCGAAAATGTAATCCACTTCCTGCTTGGGAACCACCAGTGTGTGTCCTTTCACCAGCGGATTGATGTCAAGGAAAGCAAAGAACTTCTCGTCTTCCGCCACCTTGTAACAGGGTATTTCACCTGCAATGATTCTACTGAATATTGTTGCCATAGCCTTACTATATTAAAAAATAAGGCAAGCCCCATACAAGAGCCTGCCTTTTTGTTAAAATGAAATATTAACGACTTCTAACTGAATCTTACCCTGCGGCACTTTGATTTCAGCAACATCACCCACTTTCTTGCCTAGCAAACCTTGTGCAATGGGGGTGTTCACTGAGATTTTCCCTTCTTTCAGGTTTGCCTCACTTTCGGACACGATGGTATAAATCATCTTCATACCATTTTTCATGTTTTTCAATTCCACCTTATTCAAAATCTGGACGGAATCGGTCTTCAACTTGGATTCATCAATAATTTTAGCATCAGCAATAATAGACTTCAACTTGTTGATTTTCATCTCGAGCATTCCTTGAGCCTCTTTTGCTGCATCATATTCCGCATTTTCCGATAGGTCGCCTTTATCGCGTGCCTCGGCAATGGCGGCAGAAATCTTAGGGCGTTCCACTGTTTCCAGTTGTTTCAGTTCCGCCATCAATTTCTTGTAACCTTCTTCTGACATATAAGCCATGATGTTTTTCCTCCTTTATTTTTTTACTGTCATATAAAACAAAAAAGAATTCCAACATGAGTCATGCTGGAACCCTCTTCTACTCTTATTCTCTCGGCAAAGATAGGCTTTTAAAAGATACGTGTCAAGCAAAAAGCGATGCTATGTAACATATTTAAAAGAAATATTCTAAATTATAACAACTTAGAGCAAAGCCTTCACAGCCGCTTCGAGGTCCTTAATATCTTCGCCCCGTGCCTTCAATTCATTGTTACGGTTAATCAGGAACACAGCCGGCACCTGACGGACGTTATAGATGGAAACATTGGAAGAGTAGACCCCGTTTCCGTCGCGCACACAAATCCACGGCAGGTTATCAGCCGAAGTTTTCCAGAAATGTTCGTCAGCGTCGAGCGACACCTGATAAATCTCCAATCCTTGGCTCGCGTACTTATTATACAGGTCGCGCAACATCAGGTTGTGGGGAGCTCCCGTAGGTGCCTGATAAACGGAGAAGTCGAGCAATACCACTTTCCCTTTCAGATCGCTCAGTTTGCGGATATTACCCTGAATATCTCTCAAAGCGATGTCGATAAGTCCCGTTTCGGCAATCTTTTCTTCAGGAATCTCCAATGTTTTCCGTTGGGGTGTACGGGTATTCTTCATTCCCTTAATCACCACATTATAAAGGTTCTTGGAACGAACTGCATGTGGATACACATTGTTGAGACTCGTAGCCACGGCAGCAAAACACTTCACATCCTCCTTGTTGTTCAAAGGATCGAATATCATATAATTATTCAACTTCTGGAACAAAGCGAAATAGGCAGCAGCCGTATTGGGCGCAGCAAAGATATAATTCAACTTCACGTCTTCCTTATAGTGGCGCACTAACGCAGCCAAACTATCTTCGAACACGTCATTGGTCACCTTATTATTACGTGCTGCCATCACCAAAGCGTCTACATTTTGTTGAAGCCCCATCTGTTTCAGAGTCAATTCTTTAATTTTGCTGCTATTCTCCGAGCCCTCTACCGTGTAAGCGGTAGCAAAATCCACATAGGGTGCTTTTATATGAACGGTTTCTGTAGAATCCACAGAGAAATTGATTACTTTATCATCCACGCGCAAACGGTAAAACTCCGGAGACTCGGGTCGCGGCTGTTTGAAATCAAACGAACCGTCTTTTTTCAGTTTCATCGAATCAAGAGGTACAATCCCTTCCAAGCTGGACGCTTCCAGATAAAGCATTTTGCCGTCACCTCCGGACACCTCCCCATTTACTGTAAACTTAGAACCGGAATTGCACGAGCTCAAAGCCAACGTAGCAAGCACTACAACAGTTATCTTTTTCATAATATGCGTGTTATTTTTCGAGTTGCAAATATACTTCTTTTAGAGATTAGTCAAAGCATTTTGCCGGGTTCTTCGCCTTAAAAATGAAAAAAATCAAATTCCAGACAACTTTTTAGCTCATTTCCACCGGATTAGTATGATAAATGTGTATCTTTGCGGGAATTTTGAAAGAAAAGTATAGATAAAACAATTTTTATGATTAACCCAATTGTTAAGACGATCGAGTTACCTGATGGAAGAACCATCACACTCGAGACGGGAAAGTTGGCAAAACAGGCAGACGGTTCTGTAATGCTACGCATGGGAAACACCATGTTGCTGGCTACTGTTTGTGCCGCTAAAGATGCAGTTCCCGGAACAGATTTCATGCCATTACAGGTAGAGTACAAAGAAAAATTTGCCGCTTACGGCCGCTTCCCCGGTGGTTTCACTAAAAGAGAAGGAAGAGCTTCCGATTACGAAATTCTAACTTGCCGCCTGGTAGACCGTGCTCTCCGCCCTTTATTCCCCGATAATTATCACGCAGAGGTATATGTCAACATTATCCTTTTCTCAGCCGATGGTGTGGATATGCCTGATGCTCTGGCAGGTTTGGCTGCTTCGGCTGCCCTTGCCGTTTCAGATATCCCCTTCAACGGACCGATTTCGGAAGTACGTGTAGCCCGCGTTGACGGACAATACGTTATCAACCCCACTTTCGACCAACTGGAACAAGCTGACATGGACCTCATGGTAGCCGCTACCTATGAAAACATCATGATGGTAGAAGGCGAAATGAACGAAGTTTCCGAAGCCGAATTGCTGGAAGCAATGAAAGTGGCTCACGAAGCCATCAAAGTACATTGCAAGGCACAGATGGAGTTGACCGAAGAAGTAGGCAAAACCGTAAAACGTGAATACTGCCACGAAGTCAACGACGAAGAACTTCGCGAAGCTGTGCGCCAGGCATGCTACGACAAGGCATACGCCGTTGCACAATCAGGCAACAAAAACAAGCACGAACGCCAGGAAGCTTTCGACGCCATCCGCGACGAATTCAAAGCACAATATACAGAAGAAGAACTCGAAGAAAAAGGACCGCTTATCGACCGCTACTACCACGACGTAGAAAAAGACGCTATGCGCCGTTGCATCCTCGACGAAGGCAAGCGCCTCGACGGACGTAAAACCACCGTAATCCGCCCCATCTGGTGCGAAGTCGGCTATCTGCCCGGTCCTCACGGCTCGGCTATCTTCACCCGTGGCGAAACTCAGTCGTTGACCTCTGTCACTCTGGGAACCAAGCTCGACGAGAAGATTGTAGACGACGTGCTGGTTCATGGCAAAGAACGTTTCCTTTTACACTATAACTTCCCTCCTTTCTCTACTGGAGAAGCAAAAGCCCAACGTGGCGTAGGCCGCCGCGAAATCGGTCACGGTCATCTTGCATGGCGTGCACTGAAGGGAATGATTCCTGCTGAATATCCCTACGTAGTACGTGTAGTATCAGATATTCTTGAGTCCAACGGCTCCTCTTCTATGGCAACCGTATGTGCCGGAACCCTGGCATTGATGGACGCCGGAGTACAGATTAAGAGACCCGTATCAGGTATCGCCATGGGACTTATCAAGAACGCAGGCGAAGAGAAATATGCTGTGTTGTCTGACATCCTGGGCGACGAAGACCACCTGGGCGACATGGACTTCAAAGTAACAGGTACCGAAAACGGAATCACAGCTACACAGATGGACATCAAAGTAGACGGTCTGTCATTCGACATCCTCGAACGCGCTTTGAACCAAGCTAAAGAAGGACGTATGCACATCCTCGGCAAGATTCTGGAAACTATCCCCGAACCGCGCACTGAACTGAAACCGCACGCACCGCGTATTGAAACAATGACTATTCCTAAAGAATTCATCGGCGCTATCATCGGCCCGGGCGGAAAAATCATTCAGGGCATGCAGGAAGAAACCGGTGCTACCATCACTATCGAAGAAATCGACAACGTGGGCCGCATCGAAATTGCCGGAACCAACAAGAAATGCATTGACGACGCTATGCGCATGATTAAGAACATCGTGGCTGTGCCCGAAGTTGGCGAAGTTTACAAAGGTAAAGTACGCTCCATCATGCCTTACGGTGCATTCATCGAATTCTTGCCGGGCAAAGACGGATTGCTCCATATCTCGGAAATAGACTGGAAGCGCCTCGAAAACGTAGAAGAAGCCGGAATTAAAGAAGGAGACGAAATCGAAGTAAAACTTATAGATATTGACCCGAAGACCGGCAAATTCAAGCTTTCACGCAAAGTATTGCTGCCAAAACCGGAAAGAAATAAATAACCACCACCTTTTTTTGGATTCTATAACGGTAAATAGCTTGTCTGCCAATGTGTAGACAAGCTATTTTTTTATGTACCAACGTGCCTTGGCAAGCAACCATCCTCCTACCTCGCCTGTTATATATGGCATGACTCAGGAACTATTACATAAATATTTCAAAGGACATGCCACCCGCAAGGAAGAAAGGCAAATACTCGAATGGCTGGAAGCTTCGAAAGAAAACCGCAAGCTGTTCCAGAAGGAACGCATGTTTTATGACATCGCCCTCGTTCCGGACCACCACAAGACCCGGGCACAAATGAGAAGAGAAAAGAAGACCCGCATCCGGCACATGATAAAGTGGAGCATCCGGGTGGCAAGCATCCTTGTCGTAGCACTTAGTTGCGGAATCCTTTATGCCGAATACCACTACAACAAGACGACAAGTCTCCAAGCCGTCACCGCCCCCGCCGGACAACGGGCACAACTAGTGTTGGCAGACGGCACTAAAGTGTGGCTCAACTCCGGGTCCACTCTAAGCTATGCACCCGATTTCGCCCGCCACGGAAGAGACGTCCAACTCGACGGAGAAGCCTATTTCGAAGTGACTCCCAACAAAGAATTGCCCTTCCAGGTGCTGACCGAAACAAACCGGGTGCATGCAGTAGGCACCCACTTCAACATCTGTGCCTACAAAGGCAGCCACGAATTTGAAACCACCCTCGTAGAAGGCATCGTAGACATCTATGCCAAAGACAATCCCCGTCCCCTGACCCGGCTAGACAAAAAACAACTTTTCCGCACCCACAATGGAAAATTCCAAAAGACCTCCCTCCCCTCCTACGACTACCTGAAATGGAAAGAAGGAATCTATAACTTTGACAACCAGCCCCTAAGCCGCATTTGCAGCAAGCTCGCACTCTATTATAAAGTGAATATCGACCTGCGAAATCCCGCCCTGGCAGCTCATCGCTACACCGCAACATTCACCGACCACGACGACATCAGCCACATCCTGACAACGCTCCGGCAACAATACCCATTCTCCTATCAGCTCAATGCCCAACGGGATAGCATCCGGATAGAATAAAAAAAGAATCGGAAAGTACCCCCATACCTTCCGATTCGAAACAGTCAAAAATCGACCTTAATCAATTTATTAACTTAACACACGGCAAAGATATGAGAAAAATCTCGTAGAGAAGGCTTTTTTACCCAAAAAGTTTTGGAGTTAAACAAATATTACTTGCTTCGCCCTCTATGGGCATGCAGAAAAGAGATAAACTGTTTCTATTAGAAGCAACTAAATGAATAAAAAACATTTAGCAGAGCCCCGGAGGAAGGTTAGGTTGATTAGGGGTAATCAGACGAACTTATTTTCTACGAAAGCAGTGACCTTCCTCCAAGGATGCTTCACTGAATTAACTGGTTAGGGTTATAATGCTAATAGTGCAAAGTACGCGCTTTTATTTCATTCTTCCTAGCAAAAGCAATAGCTAAATTATCACGTTTTCGCCTCCTGTAATATTACTTTTATCCAAAATATCACATACATTCTATTTTTTCGTATATTTGTTGCAAAAGAAACTTTTCATCCGTACATTTGTTGCAATTTAATAAAAAATCAATCAATATGGAGACAGAAGAATTAAGCACCGGGAAAGTACATCATGGACGTAATATACGCCGCACCCGGATTGAAAAAAACATCAAGCAAGATGTATTAAGCGAGTTGGTGCACCTCTCCCAGCCTGCCATCTCGAAGTATGAAAAGACAAGAGTGATTGACGACGAAATGTTGCATCGCTTTGCCCGTGCCTTGGAGGTCCCCTTCGAATATTTAAAGACACTCCAAGAAGATGCGCCCAGCCTCATATTTGAGAACAATACTGTTAACAATAATGACAATGCCTCAGGCAATGTTCAATATGCACAGGATAACGAGAACGTTTCTACTAACAATATCCATCCGATAGAGAAATGTGCCGAACTTTATGAACGCCTGTTAAACGAAAAGGAAGAAAAATATATCAGCCTCGAACAGCGTTTAAATTCCTTGGAGAAGAATCTCCAAAGCCATCTGGAAATCTTGCAGCAACTTCTTCAAAAATAATATGAAACTAAACACCTTCTTGCTTTTCTTTTTATGTATCTGTCTATTCGCCGGATGCTCTGACGAGGAAACGACACCCAGTTTAACGATAGAAAGCGAAAAAGAAATAACCTTGGCATTCGAAAAAAATTCCGAAGCCACCATCCGTTTCACGAGTACACAACAATGGCAAGCAGCCACTACGAGCGAATGGCTCGACGTTTCGCCCACCTCCGGGAAAGCGGGCACACACACTCTTACCATAAAAGCAACCAGCAACAACAATAGCGGAGCTGCACGCCAAGCAACTATCACACTGACTTCTAAGAACCTAACAAAGGAGCTTACAATAGAACAGGAAATCGGCGACTACGTGAATACGGAGCAAGATATTTATCAGGTCTCCCCAAAAGGCGGTCCATTGGAAATCGGGTTTACAACGAACGTTGATGACAATGAATTAGTTGTTAAGGGCTCAGAGGCTAACTGGTTGACACAACCCAAGACACGGGCGGAAAATTCGTACGTAGTAAAATTGATTGCTTCTCCCAATCCGGATAAACAAGGACGTACCGCCACCATCAACTTTTATAAAACAGAGAACCAGGAACTTGCCTTACTCAAGAAAGTGACTATCGTACAAGACGGAACGGAGTCAGGCACTTCCATCGACTATTCGGCAGACAAGCGTGTACACATTCTACAAAAAGCAACAGCAGGCAAAGGTATCCCTATCGTGATTATGGGAGACGGATTTATCGACACAGAAATTGCCGACGGCACTTACGACAAAGTGATGGAGAAAGCAATGGAAAACCTCTTTACCGAAGAACCTCTAACATCATTGCGCCACTATTTCAATGTGTATTCCGTAACAGCGGTATCGAAAAACAACCTTTTTGCCAAAGGATATGAAACTGTCTTTAGTTGTGAACTGGAAGGAGAAGGCAGTACGGGAATATCGGGAAATGACGAGAAAATCATGGAGTATGTGCAAAGCGTAGACGGCATAGATTGGATGGGAGCGCTGACAGTTGTCATTCTTAATTCACCGGCTTATGCCGGAACCACCTATTTCGGATATGGTTATCAGTCAAAGATGGTAGAATTTGCCATTGCCTATTGTCCGGTTATCAACGATTTGGAAAGCGAAAGCTTCAGGCAAGTGCTTGTACACGAAGCTGCCGGTCATGGCTTTGTCAAGCTGGAAGACGAATACAGCTATGACGGAAACGGTGAAATGCCCTCTTCAGAAATAAAGAAAGTACAACAACTGCAAGCATTCGGTTGGGCGCTGAATGTAGACTTCACCAAAGACCGCAACAATGTGTTATGGACAAATTTCTTAAACGATAGCCGCTACGACTCCGAAGGGCTAGGCATCTATGAAGGCGCCTGCACTTACATGACAAACGTATACCGTCCCTCGCGTGAAAGCATGATGAACAACAACATAATGGGATTCAATGCACCGTCACGGAAAGCGATATATGACATGGTAATGAAAAGAGGAACCGGGAAAACGCCAGATTATGAAGACTTTGTTGCCTTCGACCAGCAAGTGCCGCCGCGTCTTCGCAGCGTTTCGCCCACTTCCCCATCGGCAGGGAAGGCATTCGCCCGCCCACGTTTTATGAATAAGACACTAACAGGGAAATAAATTAGCTCAAACCCTGCTACAATACCCTGCGTGCAGGGTGTCTTACACTGGGAAAGGTTGACTTAATAAAAGTTAATCATAATGAGTAAA
>JAUUNK010000191.1 GCA_030844565.1 Bacteroides ovatus | reverse complement strand
ATGCCCATACTCGATGCAGTATACAACATCCTGTACGAACGCATATCGCCGATGATAGAAATTAAACTGCTCACCGACTCGTTCAGGTGACCACTTTATTAAAACCTTATAAATTAACGAAGATATGATTAATTTGAACATTGAAAAGACTTTTGGATTCATCTCCAAAGAAACGGTTTCTGCCTACGAGGCTCAGGTAAAAGCCGCACAGGAAGCGTTGGAAAACGGAACAGGTAAAGGTAACGACTTCTTAGGATGGTTGCACCTGCCCTCTTCTATCACAAAAGAACACCTGGCAGACCTGAAAGCAACAGCCCAAGTACTGAGAGACAACTGCGAAGTAGTAGTTGTAGCAGGTATAGGCGGAAGCTATCTGGGAGCACGTGCCGTAATCGAAGCATTGTCCAACAGCTTCACCTGGTTGCAGGATCACAAGAATTCACCGGTGATTCTCTATGCCGGACACAACATTGGCGAAGATTATCTTTATGAACTTACCGAATACTTGAAAGGCAAGAAATTCGGTGTGATAAATATCTCCAAATCAGGAACCACCACCGAAACCGCCCTGGCTTTCCGTCTGCTAAAAAAGCAGTGCGAAGACCAACGCGGAAAAGAAATGGCTCAAAAAGTTATTGTTGCCATCACCGACGCTAAGAAAGGTGCAGCTCGCATAACGGCAGACAAAGAAGGATACAAATCATTCATCATTCCCGACAATGTGGGCGGCCGTTTCTCTGTCTTGACTCCGGTAGGTTTGCTTCCTATCGCTGTAGCAGGATTCGACATCGAGAAGTTAGTAGCCGGTGCTGCCGACATGGAAAAGGCGTGTGGCGTAAACGTTCCGTTTACTGAAAATCCCGCAGCTATTTATGCAGCTACTCGTAATGAACTGTATAAGAACGGAAAGAAAATCGAAATTCTTGTCAACTTCAATCCTAAATTACATTATGTAAGCGAATGGTGGAAACAGCTGTATGGTGAATCAGAAGGAAAAGAAAACAAAGGTATTTTCCCTGCTGCCGTAGACTTCTCCACCGACCTGCACTCCATGGGACAATGGATTCAGGAAGGTGAACGCACTATCTTCGAAACTGTCATTTCTGTAGAAAAGGTGAATCATAAACTGGAAGTTCCTTCGGATGAAGCTAACCTCGATGGTCTTAACTTCCTTGCCGGCAAACGTGTAGACGAAGTGAATAAAATGGCAGAATTAGGCACTCAGCTAGCTCACGTAGACGGAGGAGTTCCAAATATCCGTATTATCGTTCCTGAACTGAACGAATACTGCATCGGACAATTGCTGTATTTCTTCGAGATAGCTTGTGGCATAAGCGGTTATCTGCTGGGCGTGAATCCTTTCAACCAGCCGGGTGTAGAAGCTTACAAGAAAAACATGTTTGCTTTGCTCAACAAACCGGGATACGAAGAAGAAACAAAAGCTATTCAAGCAAGATTGTAAGAGAAGGGGGCTCTCCAGAGCCCCTCTTTTCTAAAAGAATATAAGGCTCTTAACAAGGCATTATAACGCAAAAATATCGCGGGGACTTGACAAAGCCCTTTTTATGTTGTATATTTGCAGGCATAACTATAAACCAAACCTGTTAAGAAGAGATGAATATGCATACAATAAAATATAATATTACAACAAAGCATTCAAGAATTTCCTATACAAATTAGAATATAGACATCACCTGCATAAGCTTTAGGCTGCAACCCCTCATAGGGATTGCAGCCTTTTTTGTTAAATATCGCGAGTTTTATCACCTAAAAACACATATATGGAGTTTATTATAAACAGGAAGATAGTTTTGCCTAAAACTCTTCAAGCTTTTATGCATAAACGCAAAATGATTTTAGGCAAAAGGATAAATCTTTTTCCGCAGGCAATAAAAGAAGATGGATAAATTAAATAGAATTCTCCCTCCTTATCAGTAAAGCATCCTAACAACTAATTTCCTACGCACCCTGCGCCTCTTGCGCGAACGGGACTTCCGGACCATCAACCATTCTTCGGCACATCCCGGGTGGGGAGAGGTAGTGACCATAGGTTTCTCTTCCCCGGCTCCCTCTACGGAGAGAGTGGCAGAAGAAAAGGATGGGGAAGCGCGGACAG
This sequence comes from Bacteroides ovatus, assembly GCA_030844565.1. GTDB lineage: Bacteria > Bacteroidota > Bacteroidia > Bacteroidales > Bacteroidaceae > Bacteroides > Bacteroides ovatus_A. The sequence continues at coordinate 7,655 of JAUUNK010000191.1, read as the reverse complement.
ATGCCTGACCGGAGCCTTCCGTTCTCGACACCATCGCCGTTCCCGACGAGTCCCCTCTCCCCAAATAAGCAAATGAAACACCACGAAATGAAAATGAAACAAATAGAATAGCCCAGGTTACGTATGTCTCTATAAGAGGTATCAAAGAAACAAAAACAGAAAAGACAAAACAGCTATCTTTGCAAACGAGAAATAAAACAAAATAATTATGATTAGTATGAGGAAACAAGTTTTATCGGGTTGCATCATGAAAAAGATATTCTTCTTTTTATGCCTGTCAATTGTAAGTATGGAGTCATTTGCTGCCGACCAGTTTGTCGTATTTGAAGCGACAGATAATTATTTTCCCTTAATTACTCAAAAGACTCCTTGTGCAATATGCATAGACCCGTCAGATGACCAAGGAGTAAAGATAGCCATCGGCAATCTGCAACAAGATATTCTACAAGTATGTGGTACCAAGCCGGAAATCCTGACGGAGACAACCGCCAAACGATGTGTCATAGCAGGCACTTACGACACTCCCCTCATACAAAAATTAATAAAAGCAGGAAAACTCGATTCCAAAGAATTAGCCGGAAAAAATGAAAAATACATCCTGCAAGTTGTCCCCGCCCCCTGCAAAGGAGTAGAGGAAGCATTAGTTATTGCAGGGAGCGACCGGCGAGGTACCATCTACGGCATCTACGAACTTGGCGAACAAATGGGGGTATCTCCCTGGTATTGGTGGGCGGACGTGCCCATAAGAAAACAAGAAAATGTATACATCAAACCGGGAAGTTACACCGATGGAGAACCGGCTGTCACCTATCGTGGCATATTCCTGAATGACGAAGCTCCTTGCCTGACGGGATGGGTGAAACATACGTATGGAACCGGATATGGCGATCACCGTTTTTATGCACAAGTCTGCGAATTAATACTTCGCCTGAAAGGTAATTTCCTGTGGCCTGCCATGTGGAGCTGGGCTTTCTATCAAGACGATCCGCTCAACAGCAAAACGGCGCATGAAATGGGAGTGATTATCGGCACATCCCACCACGAGCCTATGGCACGCAACCACCAGGAATGGGCACGCAAGCGTAAGGAATACGGTGCATGGAACTATACAACCAACAAAGAAGTAATCGACCGATTCTTCCGGGAAGGCATCCAACGGATGCAGGGAACGGAGGACCTCGTCACCATCGGCATGCGTGGTGACGGCGATGCAGCCATGAGCGAAAGCACCAACGTAAAACTCCTGGAAGACATTGTTAAAAACCAACGTAAAATTATCGAAGAAGTAACCAAACGCCCTGCTAAAAAGACTCCGCAAGTGTGGGCACTCTATAAAGAAGTGCTAGATTACTACGACAAAGGCATGCGGGTGCCCGATGATGTGATTATGCTACTGTGTGATGACAACTGGGGAGATGTCTGCCGATTGCCTAATGCTAAAGAACGTAAGCATCCGGGCGGTTGGGGAATGTACTACCATGTGGACTACGTAGGCGCCCCGCGCAACTCAAAATGGCTGAATGTCACCCCCATACAAAATATGTGGGAACAGCTTCAACTCACCTATAACTACGGAGTGGAAAAGTTGTGGATACTGAATGTGGGCGACTTAAAGCCGATGGAATATCCCATCACGCTCTTCATGGACATGGCATGGAATCCCAAAGAATACACGGTTGACAACCTGCTCGAACATCCCCGCCGTTTTTGCGCACAACAGTTTGGCGAAGATCAGGCAGACGAAGCAGCCCGTATCCTGAACCTATACAGCAAATACAACGGACGCGTAACCGGCGAAATGCTTGACTACCAAACCTATAATCTGGAAACAGGCGAATGGAAACAGGTGTCCGACGAATACCTGAAACTGGAAGCTGAAGCGCTCAGACAATATATATCCTTGAAACCGGAATACAAAGATGCCTACAAACAATTGATTCTTTTCCCCGTTCAGGCAATGGCAAACTTATATGAGATGTATTACGCCCAAGCTATGAACCACAAGCTATACGCAGAAAACAATCCGCAGGCAAACGAGTGGGCGGATAAAGCGGAGCAAGCCTTTGCGCGGGACAAGACGTTGAGCGATGACTATAACAACGTGATGTCCAACGGTAAATGGAAGAATATGATGATTCAAAAACACATCGGCTACACTTCCTGGAATGACGACTTCCCGGCAGACCGACTACCGGAAGTTTTCCGCATCAAAAACCCGGCGAATGCTGCGGGTAGCTATATCTTCACCGGGCAGAACGGCTATGTAGCTATGGAAGCCGAACATTACTTCTGTAAAAAAGAGGCGCCCTCTGCCAAATGGACGGTGATACCTTATATGGGACGTACCCTAAGCGGTATGGCGCTGATGCCTTATACCCAACCGGTGGACGGAGCTTCTATCTCTTACAAAATGAAACTACCACAAGAGGTCCACACGGTCACTGTACATATCATTGTAAAGTCCACCCTCGCTTTCCACGACCCTAAAGGGCATGAGTATAACATCGGTTTTGAAGGAGGCAACCAACAAACTATCAATTTCAACCACAATCTAAACGAACTGCCCGAGAATGTGTACACCGTATTTTATCCCACCGCGGCACGCCGCATTGTTGAGAAGGAAGTAAAACTGGAGGTACCAAGCACCCCGGACGGTATGCAGACGCTGACATTTAAACCTCTTGCTCCCGGCATTGTGCTTGAGAAACTGGTGATAGACTACGGCGGTTATAAGAAATCTTATCTCTTTATGAACGAATCAAAGAATAAAAGAGAGAGCAAATAACAATTACACACCCATTAAAAAAAGAAGCCACAAAGAACGAAAATATCCTTTGTGGCTTCTTTCAAACAAATCAAATCACACCGTAATATCTAGCAGTATTTCTCCTTTCGTGTTCACTACCCTGATTTTCAATTCCTCTTTCCTCTTCTCAAGAATCATCACCGTAGCACTCTCCATTTTATATCCTCCACCGATAATAACCGGATAGTTATTTTCTAACTCTCCTTTCGGGTGAAAGGCATATTTATGGGTATGCGCGTTCAAGCTGACATCAAAGGGAGCTTTCTCCAATAAGGGGGTCCAAAGATCAGCACACAGATTCTTCTCATAGTTGCCATAAAGTGGAATATGATGCAGAAGAATGCGCTTTTCAGCTTTCTTGAATTCTTTAGAAGAAAGTTCTTTTCTCAAGAAATCCACTTGCTCATTGCGTAACCGAGTGAAATCATTTAAATCATAATACACAGGATGACTGTCTACCTTATCCTCTCCACAATCCAACATAACAATACGAGTATCCCCCCAATTAAAAGAACCGTAAGTTTTATCTCCCACATAATCAAAATGATCACGTAAGCCGATGGAATAAGCATTCCGGATTTCATGGTTGCCTCTCATAAAGAAAACGGGTATGGCGTCGCCACGTACTCCCTCCGTTAGTTCGCTGATAAAAGCAGTAGCCTGATTGTGGTCGACAGGGTCATCCACACAGTCACCGTTAAAAACAACAAAGTTATAGTCTACATCCCGAATCTGTTTGCATAAGGCGCGAAAAGTGTTTGTATGCTGATGTAAGTCATTAAAGACCACAGCGGTAAATGAATTCTCGTTCATTGCAGGTAGAGTAAATTCGCTGAAAACAGAGCGTGCCGTATTTCCAAACATCTTCTTATAAGCTTGATAGAGCAACATCTCTTGTGAACATATCCGGTAATAATACTTCTTGCCCGGTTGTAGCCCTTCGATACGTATTTTATGCAATTTATTGTTGCACACAACTTGCCCATTTACAAGAGTACGGGCTCGCTTTAGCTGGGTAGTATCCGTACCATATTCCACCCAAGAATAAGCAGGAACCGTCGTCTCCCACATAACAGTGACGCCTCCCTCAAGCGGGTTTTGCAAATAAGGCTTTGTACGGAATATCTTATCAACTTTTTCTGCAATACGCATTTCTACAACCACCGGACGATGGTCGGATGCCACGGGTTCGTTCAATACTTGTGCGGATACAACCGCAAAGCCTTTATCATTTTGTTTGGAAGTAACAATATAGTCTAATGTTTCTTTAGGCTCTGGGGCAGGAAAGCTACGCTGTCTTGTATTAGTAAGTATTCTGAAATCTTTCTGCAGCCCCTTTATAAAGTCTGATTCCGGTTCAGCATTCATATCTCCCGCCAGGAAAAAAGGCTTTTTAGCGGAAGCAGCGCAAGCCTTTAACAGTTCCAATGACTTCATCCGGTCTTCCTCCGTAAGCGATAAATGAGTGCAACAATAAATATAGTCGTCAAACTCTGCCAGAATCAAGGCGCGTGCCTCTTCCCTTCCCGGCAAAGCCAGTGTCTGCAAGCGTAGCGGCACTTGTTTGGTCAACAATCCGATTCCATACTTTCCTCCGTCATAGTCGATAGCCGGAGCAAAGTAAGCATGCATCTGTGCACGCTCTGCAATCTCTCCCAATACGTATTTTTGCCCGCTGCGATGGGTCATACTATCCACCTCTTGCACCGCCACTACATCGGGAGAGGCATTGGTAATCACATTTGCCACCCGCTGGAAACTGCAAACATCATCCATGCCATTGGCATTTTTAATGTTATAGGTCATCAGCTTCAACGTATTTTGAGCTTGCAGCGAGAAAAGAAACAGGCTCGCGGAAATCAATAAAAGAATCTTTTTCATGTTTTTCACCTGGGTTTGATTTAAAAAAGCTTCCAAAGGTAAGAAAAACAGGAACTATTCGCTAATTTAGTCAAGAGAAATCTACCAAACCTAAGTTTTCATTCAGCTTCACGGGAGGATTGGATATGAATCCGAGTATTCCGGTAGAAGTATGGAACGATAAGCACGGATACAATAAAATTCACAGTACCGTTCTCGTTATTGCATCCACTTAAATAAGCTCTTAATATGTCCCTGTTTTGAGTTCGATTTCCTCCTGGGCACCATCACATTCGGCTTTGGAAGAAAGATAAAAGATTAGTTTTGCATTTCCTTCACTATCAGCAGCAGTTACAGTAGCCTTTACCATCAATCGTGCTTTGTCCACACCATCCGAAAACCTTAACTGACCGTGTTCGGGATTCGTCAGGTTCTCTTCGTCCGATACCTCTGTGTGTTCAAAATAAAGCTGGGTGTCTACATTTTCATCCGATTTGAGCAGGAAGGATTTCAGCTCAGAGCCGTTGCCATCCAGCAGCAAATTGACTTTCACAAAATCGCCTACACTGAGCACAGGCAATTCATCCATAGCATCGGCATAATTCTTATTAGCCTCTGCAGCGTTGTCACTTTCTATATACAGTCCCTTTACTTCGATAACAGGACTATCAACACTGTCGGAACACCCCATCCATAACAAGGGCAAAAGGAATATAAGTAGTTTTTTCATGCTTCCGATTTGATTAATAACACCACAAAAATACATATTATATTCATATTAGCAAAAAATGAGTAACTTTGCGCCTCAAAATCAATAGGTATTAAGAATATGTCTGAGAACAAAAAGTCACTAAAATCTGTCCTTTTCGATATGGACGGAGTGCTCTTTAATTCTATGCCCTACCATTCGGAAGCATGGCATAAGGTAATGAAATCCCACGGATTGAACCTTAGCCGCGAAGAAGCTTACTTGCACGAAGGACGTACAGGCGCAGGAACCATCAACATTGTTTTTCAACGTGAATTGGGGCGCGAAGCTACGGCAGAAGAAATAGAAGCTATCTACAAAGAAAAAAGTATCGAATTTAATAAATTTCCCGAACCTGCTCCGATAGAATGTGTCTGGCAATTGCTACAAAAAATAAAATCTTCGGGCGTAGTGCCTACCGTAGTTACAGGCTCGGGACAGCTTTCCTTGCTGGACCGTCTGGAACATAATTTTCCAGGCATGTTTCGCAAAGAACTGATGGTGACAGCTTTCGATGTGCAATATGGGAAGCCCCATCCCGAACCTTACCTGATGGCATTGAAAAAAGGCGAGCTAAAAGCGGAGGAAGCAATCGTAGTAGAAAATGCACCGCTAGGCGTGGAAGCAGGACATAAAGCAGGTATCTTTACTATCGCTGTTAATACCGGTCCCCTTGATGGACAGGTTCTGTTAGATGCTGGAGCGGACTTGCTTTTTCCTTCAATGGCTGCGTTATATGAAGGCTGGGATAAAGCAGTAGAAGAATATTTGAAAAAGTAAAAGAAGATAAAGTTCTCTTTTGCGGAGCTTTTTTCATTTTATCTATCAATGATTTATACCTCAATGATAATCAACATCCAAGAAATAAGTATAGATACCTTCTTTTGAAAGTATCTATACTTATTTCTTGACCAAAATGACATGGTGGCTACAGCTTACCAGATAATTGCGGATTTACCGTGAGCCCTCAGGTATTCATTCGTCTTGCTGAAATGCCTGTTCCCAAAGAAACCGTTATAAGCAGACAACGGAGAGGGATGTGCAGAAGTGAGCACGAGGTGTTTGCTACGGTCGATAAAAGCTCCCTTCTTCTGTGCATAACTTCCCCAAAGAATAAATACCAGATTTTCTCTTTCTTCTGCTAAAATCCGTATAGCGGCATCTGTAAACTCTTCCCAGCCATGACGTTGGTGAGAACCTGCCTGATGCGCTCTCACGGTAAGGGTAGCATTGAGCAAGAGTACTCCCTGCTCTGCCCAACGAGTCAGATTCCCCGTAGTGGGAGTAGGCGTACCAATATCGTCTTTAATCTCCTTAAATATATTTACCAATGACGGAGGAAAAGGTATTCCGTCGTTCACTGAAAAGCAAAGTCCATGTGCCTGACCGGGACCATGATAAGGGTCTTGCCCAATAATTACTACCTTCACTTTGTCGAACGGACATAAGTTGAAAGCATTAAATATCAACCTTCCCGGAGGAAAAACCTGATAGTGGCAATATTCGTTTCGCACAAATTCCGTCAACGTACGGAAATAGTCTTTTTCAAATTCCGGTTGTAAGCGTACCTTCCAACTCTCTTCTATTTGTACATTCATGGTATTATAAGGATATTATATAAGGTGTATATCAAGCAGCTCACATTCACGACGCATATCTTCGGGCCAAATACTGGCTTGTATCTCTCCGATATGGGCTTTGCGCAAATAGAACATACACAAACGAGATTGACCGATACCTCCACCTATAGATAAAGGAAGAGTGTCGTTCATCAGGCGTTTGTGAAAATAAAGTTCGAGTCTTTTTTCTTCTTTTTCTTCTTTCAACTGGTGTTTCAAAGCTTCCTTATCCACACGGATACCCATAGACGAAAGTTCGATGGAACGTTGCAGCACATCATCCCACAAAAGAAGGTCTCCGTTCAGTCCCGGCAGGTCATTCAGTCCTTTGGTGGTGTAGTCGTCATAGTCCGGGGCACGACCGTCGTGTTTCTTTCCGTCGCTCAGTTTACAGCCAATGCCGATGATAAACACAGCTCCATATTTCTGGCAGATAGCATGTTCACGGCACTTGGGTTCCAGGTTGGGATACAATTGGCGCAACTCTTCGGAATGGATGAAATGTAGTTTCTGAGGCAGACAAGGTTTTATCTGCGGGTACATTTCGTATACCATATATTCGGTACGAATCATTGCTGCATAAATACGAGTAACTATTTCTTTCAGAAACTCTATGGTGCGG
>JAUUNK010000190.1 GCA_030844565.1 Bacteroides ovatus | reverse complement strand
ATAGACCCATTGGAAGAGTCAAGTATGCACTGGCTTAATTCCGCCAACGGGTTGATTGTCAATCAAAAATTCACGTTTAACCAGTTTACACCATGGTGACCAGATAGAGAACAACAGATTCCGAACCTCACGCTTACCACTGAGACATTCGTCTATAAAACTACACAACTGTGATGCATGATGACGTTCTCCCTTCTTGGCTACCTCGTCAGACATACAGCTATCAGCTTTAAATACCACCACATCCGAATCTGAATAGCGGTACTTATCTATCTTATCGAAAGCATCATTCATAAGGAAGTCATCCGCATCTACACACAAAATCCATCGTCCTTTTGCCATAGAGATAGCTGTATTCCGAGCTATGCCCGCTCCACCATTTTTCTTCAGGAGCACGCAATGGGTGTTGGGGCGGTCGAGACCAGGAAAATGTTCGAAATCAACTTTCGCAGGATCGCTGTTATCATCAACGACTATTATCTCGATGTCCTCTCGCTGTGGAATGGAATTCAAAGCGCGTTCCAACAAATCGGGTATATTGTAGTGTGGTATGACTATACTATATATTATCTTTGGCATAATGCATTCGATAAAAAAATGAGTCCTTCTACTCTCAATTCGTTCAGCTTTGCCAACCTTTCAGAACTAGGTTCGCTGCCAAAAGTGCGAAGCAAGGAGTTTATTCGGGCTGTACCTCTGTGGGAGTTTCCCATTACGATGAATTTCTTATTAAATATGATGGAGAATACGCAAGCATGGAACGAGTCTGTAATAACCAAGTCAGCATCCATAAAGCCTCGCAACCATTGTTCTACAGGTGGCTGCACACTGACTTTGTCAGAGTCCCACTCAGCTTCCACATTAGCATTAACGGTAAAAGGCTTCAGATTGTATTCTTTGAGAATAGCATTGATTTCCTGTTGCTTCTCTTCTGTCATATCCAGCACGTAGCACAATAGATTGCCACTTGACTTACTTGTATTCTTTATCAGCACTTTGTAATCCTCTGCAGTTAGGAGCATAGTCGGATCAGCCACATGCTTTGTGGTTAACCCCAGTTCTCGCATGCAGAGTTCCACGCCAGATTCCTCACGTACAGACAAATAATCAAACAGCCGGAGCAATGCCCTAATACTTACAGTTTCTTCTGGCGTATAATCCCAGACATCATGACCGAAAGATGGTGCATAAGCTATTCTTTTAACATTCCATGTCTTCGCAAAGCCCAAGAACGCATCTTCGACACACTTGAAACTATTCAAAATATACTCTCTTCGCCATATCTGGTCACTACCCACGACAAAAACATCATAATCATCCTCCTTTATTGAACCAAGGTTGTCCAACTCGTGTCTGTGAATATACTTGTCGGCAAATTTCCAAGTATTCGTATTTCGCTTTTTTCTTCGCTTGTAATCCTCTAATTGACCTATAGGAGCAACATTCTTACGCAGGATGAACTTTATTATCAATCTCTTAACAGACACGCTGAACGGTATTTGAACCTTTGGCTTGCGTATTTTATCTAAGACAGAAACTTCATATCCCATACGCTCTAAGGCTGATTGTAATGCATATGCCTGCAACAGCCCTCCATAGTTTGTATGAAGCGGTAATGTTAATATTGCTATCTTCATACTATTCCCAATTTACGTTTGTTTCAACTATTTTGGCTGGAATACCAGCTACTATCGCATGAGCAGGCACATCTCTTGTAACGATAGCTCCAGCAGCTATGATAGCACCATTGCCAATCGTTACACCTTTCAATATGGTTGCACCTTGGCCTATCCACACATGTTCGCCGATGTGAATCGGTTCCGAAATCTGATATTCCTCTTTGATGATTTTATGTGCATCATAAGAGCGAATTACGACATCTCTCCCAATGGTACAATCTTTTCCGATTTCAATCGTATCTCCACAAATTATCTGTACATTTTCATTGATAAATCCTCCATGAATAATCAATGTTCCACTCTCGATGACACGAATATACGAACCTGCATACATTCGGAAAAGTCCATTAACAATCATTTTTGAGTTGTTCTCAAGCAGGATTCTTGTCTCTATTCGTGACATCTCGACTTGTTTTACTCCCATTTCAAACTTGGAGTTTAATACTAATTGTGCTCCTTTGTCTATTTGTACAAGACTGTATTTGTAGTTTTGAAAAGGATAGTCAAAAGCCCGTACCACTTGATCAGACGAAAGATTAATGAATTTAAAGGTTTTAATGTCGGAATAAGAATAGTGTAATGGTTTTATGCCTTTTTTAAATTTTTGAGCCATGTAGTACATATATCCGAGTTTGAGTTTGATTCGTTTTAATATACTTTCTTTTGTAGACTGTTGAACGAAATATTTTTGTGCAACTTTATAATATGGTAGTTTATCAATGTCATTAAAGAAGATTTCTCGATTGGTATCGGGTCTATTTAAGGAATTTTCAATAGCAGGATTCTCTTTAAGTGCTTCTTCGTAAGAAAACTCCTTCCATTCAATTTGCTCTTTGATAGATTCAAATAACTTCATGCCTTTTGGGGAATTAATCATAACTAACGATGTACCTTTATCTTGGTCCATAGACGGGTCAATGTTTTCTATACCCCAAAAATCAGCCAACGTAATGTCTGATGTCCTTGGAAAGCCTTTAAATCGGCAAGCAAAACAAGAGGGACGAGTGAATACTCCATTTTGAAGGTAACCTATAAAGAATAAATCCTGCCATCGATTTTTGCAATACTCTTTTCCATTGGCAAATTTTACACGCATTGAAAAGTTGTGCCACCCTTCATCTTTCGCTTTAAATTTGATGTTTGTAGCAGTCGATTTAAACTCTTTTTCGAGCATTTTCATATAAGATAGAAACACTTTGGGCGAGTTAACGCCTCTACAAACAAAATCGCATGTGATGAGGTTTTCATAATCTTTTCGAAGGAATAAATGAAGAGCTTTTATTTGGCAAGGTGTGCCACAAAAAAACACTAATTTATCTTGCTTTAATAATGATTGTATATGGCGATAAATGCCTTCTGCATTGCTTTGCAAATATTTGGAACTGCGTATTTGTGATAAAAGTTCTTTATCATAGCTTATAGTTTGCGATACGGTATGGTCGCTATTATAAATAGCGCCTCCTACGTATCCTTGTTTTTTGTATATATTTAAAGCCAACATTGAATGTATCCCCCCCGATGTACTATCCATTCTAATATCTTCATCTTTGCTGTATGCAGCAAAAACTCGTGGAGTTTGTAAATGGTAGTGTTTTTGATCGTATTTAACCAATTGTGGACAGGTACGTTCGCACATACCACAGTTCGTGCATAGATTAGGGTCAACACGAGGGTACCAAAATCCTTCCCGATCGAGGTGAAATGTTATGGCATGTTGATTGCATATATCACCACATGCATTACATCCACAACATTTTTCCTTATCTATAATGCTGATCATAAAGTGGCTATATTATTTTTGATTATCAGATAACTTCTACAGCAATGTTTTCATTGTTGTGTACTACAGCTCCCCAATCTCTGTACCATATAAGATATTTTTTGTCGGGATTCTTTTGGTAGTAACTTACTTCGAATGACAATACGTCTCTCACAATATCAAAGTTTCTTGCACCTATTGAGAAGTCTTTCAATCCTGCAACGAACGAGATGTGGTAGCAGCGTTTGGTTAATCCATGGCTGGAAACTTTCAGACGAACTGTATATTCATCTTTGTCTTTTGGAACAGGGATCGGTGCAGTTATGAATGATTCTACCAATACATCAGCATCATCTGTGAAATTTACGGTATATTGGCAGACATCTATATTAGTAATGTTTTTTTTAAGCTTAATTTCCAGTTCTATTGGTTCGTTGTTGCCTACAGTTTTTGGATCATTAAATAAGCGAGCTTCCAAAAATTCAATTTCTCTTAAAAATGCTCCTTTCTCCCTTCTTTGTTTATCATTGATGATAGTATGTGTGTTGAAAGAAGATATATTATTACCTATATAATAATTAACGCAGTCCTCTATACTTCCCGTATAGGCTACAGTTCCGTTGTTGAGTACTATCCCTTGTTTGCAAAGAACTCGTACCGCCGCCATATTATGACTCACAAACAACACCGTCCTCCCTTCGCCTTTCGACACGTCCTGCATCTTGCCGATAGCTTTCTTCTGGAATTCGGCATCACCTACGGCAAGTACCTCATCTACTACCAGTATTTCCGGTTCCAGAAAAGCGGCTACGGCAAAGCCCAGACGGACAGTCATGCCGCTGGAATAGCGTTTTACGGGGGTATCTACATAGCGTTCCACACCGGCAAAGTCGACTATCTCGTCCAACTTGTGGGAGATTTCGTGGCGAGTCATGCCCATGATGGAGCCGTTCATGTAGATGTTCTCACGGCCGGTCAGCTCCGGATGGAAACCGGTACCGACTTCCAAGAGATAGGCAATGCGGCCACGGGCACGGATGGCTCCGGTGGTAGGGGAGGTGACACGCGACAGAAGTTTCAACAAGGTGGACTTCCCGGCACCGTTTTTTCCGATAATGCCTACTACATCGCCTTGATGCACATCGAAGGTGATGTCTTTCAACGCCCAGACATATTCCGACGCGCCTTTCTTGCTGCGGTCGTTGGTTTCGCCTATCTTCAGATAGGGGTCTTCCTGGCGGAGAATGGTCGTTTTCCACCAGCGGTTGAGGTCGTGGCTCAGTGTGCCGGTGCCGACCAGACCGAGTTTGTAGAGTTTGCCTACATGGTCAAACCGGATTGCTATATCGTTCATTCTTATTCTCTTTTTTTAATTCTGCTGCTTACACTGTATCCATAAAATTGCGTTCCACCCGGCTGAAGATGACTACTGCGCAGAACAGGGTGGAGAGCATAAACAAAGTGCTATATGCCAATCCGCCCCAATCAAGTGAACCACACCCCATGCAGCTGTATTTAAAGGTCTCGAATATGGGTGTCAACGGGTTGAGCGCGATGATGTCACGGTATTTTTCCGGAGCTGCGTTTAGCGGATAAATGACCGGAGTGGCATACATAAATAGTTGCAGGCCGAAAGTGACCAACTGGGTAAGGTCACGGTATTTGGTGGTCAGCGCTGATATGATCAACCCCCAAGACATGGCATGGAATGCGGTTAGGAATATCAGGAACGGAAATAACAGCAGGGCGGCATTGACATGCAGTGAAGCTCCTTTCACATAAAAATAGAGATACATGGCAATGAACAACAACAGTTGTATTCCGAACTTGATCAGGTTGGAGGTGATGCCGGACAACGGCACGACTAGACGGGGGAAATAGACTTTGCCGAACACACCCGCATTGGCAGTGAACACATTGGAGGATACGTTGAACGCGGAACTGAAATAATTCCACAGCATGATACCTGCCATGTAGAACAAAGGCTGTGGTACTCCGTCCGTTGAGATACCTGCCAAGCCGCCGAATATGAACATATATATTACGGTAGTGAAGATTGGTTGGATGAGGAACCAGAGAGGACCCAGAATGGTTTGTTTGTATACGGTGACGATGTCGCGTTTCACGTACATATAGTATAGGTCACGGTACCGCCATATACCTTTCAGGTCTATATCCAGCCATTTTTTCTTTGGTTTTATTTCTATTGTCCAGTTTTCTTTAGTCATTTTTTTGAGATCTTGTTTTTTCAGGAGCATTTGTCCAGATAGAGCACACAGTGCTGCTGTTTGTGGTCGCTCCAGGGATTGGAAATCAGTAGGTAACGATTCACTTGGAATGCAGGTGAACAGAACGTATAATCTATTCGTAAAAAACCGCCCCAGCATTGGTAACTGCCGCTCCATGTCTGCCCGGCCTGGAGGAAGCAATCCTGTAGTAACCGGCTGATTTTCCGGTAAGCATACGAGGCAGGTGTGTCATTGAAATCACCGCACACGATGACCGGATAAGGGCTCTCGGCGATGGCTTTTGTCAAGAGATCGGCTTGCCGGTTACGCTGGACGGTGTGGTGGCGCATCGCCTGAAATCTGTCTTTCATTGAGTATGATTCATTCATGCCTGTAGTTTGCAGATGGACGTTGAATAACCGGAAAGTTTGCCCTGTCATCTGGATATCCGCTTGAAGTATTTTGTTGTAGCTGTTTGGAAAGTAGTACTCTTGAACGTTTCCGATAGGCCAGCGGCTGAAGACGGCCAGATTAAGGACTTCATCTTCCCGCGAGTTGATGATGCAATAGGGATAATCAGGAAAAGCAGCCCGAATGGTGTCCCATGCCAGAAGATTGGTATGAGGACGTTCTTGCAGACAGACGATGCCGGGTTGCAGGACACGAATGCTATGGGCGGCCTTTGTCAGAGTGTCTTTGTTCAGCCTGAACCCTTCGGTATTCCAGCAAACCAATTTCAGCTGATTGGAATCCAGCACTTTTTCTTTGTGCAGGAAATGAAACGGGAACTGACATGCTAGAACCGGCAGACTCCCCAATAACAAAAACAAGTAAAGCATCCACCAGCGGTTGTGCCTCCAGAGCAGAATCGCGAAAATAATTCCATCGGCTATGCATATAGGAATTGCCGATAGACTGATGAGGATAAAATTTCCGGCCCACTCGGGAGTGAAGCAGGGGAGAAATATCAACAGCAGTGTCAGACCGCACAGGATACTTCCCGACAGACAGTTAAATACGCGCATTGTTGGCAATCAGACCTTCTAAAGCTTCGAGTTGTCTTCGGGTCAACCTCAATTGGTCAAGCATGGGCCGGTAACGCTCCAAATGGTGCAGGTCCGTACCCACAAAATCGTACATTTTTTGTTTTAACAGCTTTTCGCTGACCACTTTGGGGTGCGGGCCATAGTAACCGCTCAGTGACATCAGATTGAGTTGAAAGCTGTAACCTTTCTCTTTCAGCAGAAGGTAATCTTTTTCTTCCATGTACAGGTAACGCTCCGGGTGGGCGATGACCGGTTGATAACCGGCATTCCATATTTTCATCAGGATATCCGGCAAACCGGGAGGAGGGTACATGTAGGATGTTTCGACCAGCAGGTGGCTGCTGCCCAAAGGTAGCACTTCTCCATCCAACTTGTTTGTAAAAGCGGCATCCATCATATATTCAGAAGACAGCCGCAGATTCAACGGGCCGGAATAGGCTGCCTTCAACACGTCGAACTGTTGCTGCAGCTTCTTGTTCAGCGTGGGATAATCCTCCATGATATGGGGAGTGAGCCACACTTCCCGTAACCCTATGGATTCCATATAGCGTAGCAGGGACAGACTGGTATTTATGTCGGGTGAACCGTCATCCACTCCGGGAAGAACATGGGAGTGGATATCGGTCATACCCTTCATTAAACCAGAATTAATCAAATTGTATTTGGACTTGAATATACCAAACATCTTTCTTCTTAAGGTTTCAGGATTTCTTTTTGAACAATCGTTTCCAGCTTGATTCGGAACCATCCACATAACCGTAGCCATATCCGTAACCGTAGCCGTATCCTCCGTATCCGCTTGTTTTTACTATAGCACCGTTAAGTACTAACGACATATTGTTCAATTGTCCGCTACGGTATATTTTTTCCAACTCCGGCAACATGCGGCGGTCTAGCTTGCCAACCCGTACCACGAAGATGGTCAAGTCGGCTATGCGGTTGGTGATGGCGGCATCGGCCACTACTCCTACAGGCACATTGTCGACAAAGATATAGTCATAACGGTTACGCAGTTCGGCAATCATCACTTCCAATTGTTCGCTGAGCAATAGCTCTGATGGGTTGGGTGCGATGGGACCGGCCGGAATGAAATCTAGGTTTTCACAGATTTCGTTGTGCTTGATGATTTCATCCGTCGTGGCCTTGCCTGCCAGGAAGGAGGTCATTCCTTTTTCTTCTGTATGAAGACGGGTATGTGAAGTCAAAGTCCCTTTACGGATATCCATGTCAATCAGGATGACTTTCTTGTCGGTTTGCGCGAAACTGGCCGCCAGATTGCTGGATACGTATGTCTTGCCGGCACCCGGTCCGAACGAACTGAAAGTGACGACTTGCATGTTCTTTGACTTGACACGCATAAAATCCATATTGGTGCGTATTATACGGAAGGCTTCCGATACAATGTCACGCCCCTGGGCACGGACAGCGATGCCATGCGCTGTTTTTTTATTCTCTATCTTCCTTTTGGATGAATCCTTGGGTATTTCGCCTAAGAAAGGAACGGTTACAGCATCCTCGATGTCCTTGCGGTTGCGTATGCGGGTATCGAAGAACAGGAACAATAGCAGGACAATTGCCGGCAGGGCGATTCCTTTCATGATACCTGCCATGATCATGCTGCGTCCGTTGGGAGAAATCGGAGTATCCCCTCCTCCGGCAGGGTCGAGTACACGGGCGTCGGTTTCGGTGGTGGCCTGGCCCAGCGCATTTTCTTCACGTTTGTTCAATAGATAGAGGTAAAGTTCCTCTTTGATGCGTTGCTGACGTTCGATAGAAAGCATCTGTTGCTGTTGTCTGGGTATGTTGGTCACCCGCCACTGGGCTTCTCCGGCCCTGCTTCGGGCCTCGTTCAGTTTCACATCGATGCTGACAATCATGTTGTCGATGGCCCGGATGATATTCTGTCGCATGGCAATCAGATTCTTGTTCAGTTCCTGGACGATGGGGTTTTTGTCACTGCTTCCTTCTATCAGTTTGTCCCGTTTCAACTTGTTGGCGTTGTAGGCCGCTATCTGGGTTTCAATGTTGATGTCGGCTATGCCGGTGTTTGAAGGGATAAGCTCAGTCTCTTTGGATGGGTCCACTAGGTAGCCCTTGATGTAGCGTGCCATGCGTGCCTGCAATTCCAGTTCCTGAGTGGTCGAGCTGTACTGCCGTTTGTCTGACATGGACATGGAAGCGGCCGAACCGATATCAATAATATCATTGTTTTGTTTGTAAGACTGAAGTTCGTTTTCCACGCCTCCTAGTTCTTTTTCGATGATGACCAAACGCTCGTTGATGAAGTTGGAGGTATTGATGGCTATCTGGTTCTTATCTTTGATAGTCTCTTCATTATACACTGTAATCAGCATATTGAGTACATCTTCGGCACGGGCGGTGGAGTAATCACGGAGTGACAGGTAGAGGATGGAGGCATCATTCTCGGCCTGACTGATGTTCAGGTTGCTTCTGAACAGGCTGGCCATTGTGTCCGTACTCTGCCGGCGTATCGTAATTGGTGTATTGAACCACTTGTCTGTATAATATAAGGTGGGTGAGACCACTATTTTTCCTATGTGCGATTGGATGGTGTCACCCAGATTGGCTGTTAGCGTTATACTTGTGGCGTCTGTCGAGAAATCGGATAACCGGACTTGCTTCCTGTTCAGGATTCTGACTGTCAGGCTGAAATCAAGATGATCCTCTTCTTCCGGGAATGAAACCTTGACAGGGGCTTGCGTATAAAGTTCCTCCTCACGCAAGTCATCCATGATGAGGTAGCATACATTGGCGTGAAGACGGTTCACCACATCGCGCATGAGTTTGTGTGACTGGAATTGCAGGATCTCATTGGATACATTGGTATATGAATAGGTGTTAAAACGGTCCAGCCCGCGACCGATGTTGTTTGAATAGGCGTCCTTTATCATGACGGTGGCTGACCGTGAATAGATAAAGGGAAGTTTGGCATATTGATACCATGCATATCCGCCGAACAGACTGACCGACAATACAAACCAGTACCATTTGGACAACAGGTACATGATGATGTCAACGGGGTTGATATTGAATCCTCCCCCGCTTAAGGTATTATCTCCCGACATATCTTTTTGTTCA
>JAUUNK010000013.1 GCA_030844565.1 Bacteroides ovatus | reverse complement strand
ACGTGAAAAACGAAGAAGAACTCCAGGTTGCCATCGGCAGCAAAGCCATCGTGTTGGGAGAAGCAGACAAGAATGAACTAAAGGAAAAACAAACCAGCAACTGGAAGAAATACCTCACTTTCTCTTTCGGCGGTAACAACAATAAAGAAAAAACTGAAGAGAAAGAACCTGCCGGCAAGGAAAAAATCAACCCGAAGGAAGTTCTGAAATTAACAGAAGAAACTATACAGAAGAATTACACGATGGCAGAATGTTGCCACCCCATACCGGGAGATGATGTGTTGGGATATGTAGACGAAAATGACCGTATTATTATTCATAAACGCCAATGTCCCGTAGCAGCTAAACTGAAGACCAGCTATGGCAACCGCATCCTCGCCAC
The DNA here is from genome assembly GCA_030844565.1 of Bacteroides ovatus. Taxonomy (GTDB): domain Bacteria; phylum Bacteroidota; class Bacteroidia; order Bacteroidales; family Bacteroidaceae; genus Bacteroides; species Bacteroides ovatus_A. The sequence continues at coordinate 50,713 of JAUUNK010000013.1, read as the reverse complement.
CGTATGGGATACACACAAAAAACTTTCGTTTCTTGTCTATATCTACATCAAAGGCATCGATGGTCTGGGATTACTCAATGAAGTGACTCAGGTAATTTCCCGCCAACTCAACGTCAACATCCGTAAGCTGACCATCGAAACAGAAGATGGCATCTTTGAAGGGAAAATACAACTTTGGGTACATGATGTGGAAGATGTAAAAACAATCTGCGAGAACTTAAGAAAAATCCAGAACATCAAGCAAGTTAATCGAATAGAAGGATAAAGGAATCAGATGGTGATGTTTTTGAAGGGTCTTTAAAGTAAACAAAAAGCTTTTCAAGGACATCACTATTTTTTTCATCCCCGTTGCCTATTCTTCTTTCTCGTCTAGCTCCTTCTTTATAGCCAGCAGTTCTTCCCTTACTGCTTTCAAACGATTGATAATTTCAAAATTGCGAACGGTAGCTTCGCGATTATCTTTCAGTTTCTGACGTGCCCCGGGCAGAGTCATTCCTTTTTCTTTCACCAAATGGTAGATAAGACGAATAGTCTCGACATCTTCTTTACGGTACTGCCTCACTCCACGGGGATTCGTCTTAGGAGCTATTTGCGGAAACTCTTTTTCCCAAAAGCGAAGTAAGGAAGGCTTTACGTCAAACATCTCTGCCACCTCGGCTATGGAGTAATATAGTTTTAATTCTTTTCCCATACGTAAGAGTGGTTATTAATCGAATACCTTACCATGATTGGCAGCTAATTGCACCATCTTATCATAATCTTCGGCACTCAAATCCATGAAGTAATAATTTACCGGGTTCACAACCTGACCTTTGACATGAACTTCATAGTGTAGATGAGGTCCGGTACTCTTTCCGGTACTTCCTACTTTTCCAATAATTTCTCCTCTCACCACTTTCTTTCCTAATTTGGTAGAAAAGCCTTGTAAATGAGCATAACGGGTCATATACCCGAAGCCGTGGTCAATCTCAATCGTATTACCATAACCTGACTCCCAACCCATCTTGACGACAGTACCATCTCCCGTAGCATATACATCAGTACCGGGGTGGGCAGAGAAGTCCATTCCTGAATGGAACTTAGTCGTGCCATAAATAGGGTCGATACGTGTACCGTAACCGGAAGCAGTCTGACGGAGGTCTTTATTGGATATAGGCTGGATAGCGGGAATACACTTTAACATCTCGTCATGTTTCTTGCATAGATCTACAACGTCGTCAAAAGACTTGGATTGAATATACAGTTGCTTAGACAAAATGTCCAGCTTCTGTGTGGTGTTGATCACCAAGTCCGAGTTTGCCAAATCCATCAGCTCCTCATAACGGTTGGTTCCGCCATATCCAGCCTGGCGAATAGCTGGAGAAACAGGATCTGCCATGAAAATAACTCTATAGAGATTGTCGTCCCTCTGCTGAATGTCCTGAAGCACCCCTAACGCGTCGTCCAAGCGGCGTGAAAGTACATTATATTGAGCGAGTAAACGGTTATTTTCTTTTCTCAATTCTTTTTCTGAAGGAGAGCCGAAGATAAGAAGAAGCACGATGAAGCTCCCCGCGCCGAGCCCCATACCAATGAAAAGTCTTCGCAAAATACTAAGTGCCCGCTGACGAACTGTAGGATAAATCCGGTCGTATGTTTGCGTTTGAGGATTGTAGATATAGTAAACTTTGCGCATGTTTTGGAAATATTTCGCTTGTTAATGCGGCAAAAATAATAAAAACAAGCTATCTTTGCACAGTTTTTTTGAGAATATTAACCTCAACGATAGATATATAGAAGTATGTTGACTGCAAAAGAAACCAGAGATTCGTTTAAGAATTTCTTTGAGTCCAAAGGACACCAAATCGTTCCCTCGGCTCCCATGGTAATTAAAGATGACCCTACCCTGATGTTCACCAACGCAGGGATGAATCAGTTTAAAGATATTATTTTGGGCAACCACCCAGCGAAATACCGCAGAGTAGCAGACTCTCAGAAGTGCCTGCGTGTAAGCGGCAAACACAATGACTTGGAGGAAGTCGGACACGACACATATCACCATACCATGTTCGAAATGCTTGGTAATTGGTCGTTTGGCGACTATTTTAAGAAAGAGGCCATCGGCTGGGCATGGGAATACTTGGTAGATGTATTGAAGCTAGACCCCTCCCATCTATACGCCACCGTATTTGAAGGAAGCCCCGAAGAAGGACTGAGCCGTGACGACGAAGCCGCCTCTTACTGGGAACAATTCCTGCCCAAAGACCATATTATCAATGGAAATAAACACGACAACTTTTGGGAAATGGGAGATACCGGTCCCTGTGGTCCCTGCTCTGAAATCCATATTGACCTCCGTCCTGCCGAAGAACGTGCACAAATTCCGGGACGCGAGTTGGTGAATCATGACCATCCCCAAGTCATTGAAATCTGGAATCTCGTGTTCATGCAGTATAATCGGAAAGCAGACAGCAGCCTCGAACCTCTTCCCGCAAAGGTTATCGACACCGGTATGGGCTTCGAGCGTCTGTGTATGGCATTGCAGGGAAAGACTTCCAACTATGACACTGATGTATTCCAGCCTATGATTAAAGCCATTGCTGCCATGGCTGGAACTGAATACGGTAAAAATCAACAGCAAGACATAGCTATGCGTGTGATTGCCGACCACATTCGTACCATTGCTTTCTCTATCACTGACGGACAATTACCTTCGAATGCAAAAGCCGGATACGTTATCCGCCGTATTCTTCGCCGTGCCGTTCGCTACGGATATACATTCTTAGGGCAAAAACAAGCGTTCATGTATAAACTTCTCCCTGTACTCATTGACAATATGGGCGATGCTTATCCGGAACTGAATGCCCAGAAAGGTCTTATCGAAAAGGTTATTAAGGAAGAAGAAGAAGCCTTCCTCCGTACACTGGAAACCGGTATTCGTTTGCTCGATAAAACGATGGAGGATACCAAAACTGCCGGCAAAACAGAAATTAGCGGTAAGGATGCCTTTACCTTATATGATACCTTTGGTTTCCCTCTCGACCTGACAGAATTGATTCTTCGCGAAAATGGAATGACGGTAAACATCGAAGAGTTCAATGCCGAAATGCAACAGCAGAAACAACGTGCGCGGAATGCTGCCGCCATAGAAACAGGCGACTGGATTATTTTGAAAGAAGGCACTACCGAATTTGTAGGCTACGACTATACAGAATATGAAACGTCTATCCTCCGTTACCGACAAATCAAGCAAAAGAACCAGACACTGTATCAGATTGTGTTAGACTATACTCCTTTCTATGCCGAAAGTGGCGGTCAGGTAGGTGATACAGGTGTACTAGTCAGCGAATTCGAAACGATAGAAGTAGTCGACACGAAAAAGGAAAACAACCTCCCCATACATATCACCAAGAAATTGCCCGAGCATCCGGAAGCTCCGATGATGGCTTGTGTGGATACAGATAAGCGTGCTGCGTGTGCTGCCAATCACTCTGCTACCCACCTATTGGACGAGGCGCTCCGCCAGGTCTTGGGCGAACATGTAGAACAAAAAGGTTCTTTAGTTACACCGGAGTCACTGCGTTTCGATTTCTCCCACTTCCAGAAAGTGACAGACGAAGAAATCCGCAAAGTAGAACATCTGGTTAACGCTAAAATCCGTGCTAACGTTCCATTAAAAGAATATCGCAACCTTCCTATTGAAGAAGCCAAAGAACTGGGCGCTATCGCTTTGTTCGGCGAAAAGTACGGTGACCATGTACGTGTTATCCAATTCGGTTCTTCCGTAGAGTTCTGCGGAGGTACGCATGTCGCAGCAACCGGTAATATCGGAATGGTAAAGATTATATCTGAAAGTTCCGTTGCAGCAGGTGTACGCCGTATCGAAGCTTATACAGGAGCACGCGTAGAAGAAATGCTGGATGCAATTCAAGACACCATGACCGACTTAAAAGCTCTCTTCAACAACGCGCCGGACTTGAAAGTGGCCATCCGCAAATACATTGACGAAAATGCCGGGCTGAAAAAACAGTTGGAAGACTTCATGAAAGAAAAAGAAGCAGCACTCAAAGAAAGGCTTTTGAAGAACGTACAAGAAATTAATGGAATCAAAGTAGTGAAGTTCTGTGCCCCGTTACCCGCAGAAGTTGTGAAGAATATTGCTTTCCAACTTCGGGGAGAGATTACGGAAAACCTTTTCTTCGTTGCCGGAAGCGTGGATAATAACAAACCAATGTTAACCGTGATGTTAAGCGATAACCTCGTAGCAAGCGGACTAAAGGCTGGCAACCTGGTGAAGGAAGCAGCCAAGTTGATACAAGGTGGTGGTGGTGGACAACCTCACTTCGCAACAGCGGGAGGTAAGAATCCGGATGCACTAAACGCAGCTGTAGATAAAGTACTTGAATTGGCAGGAATCTAACTAAATAAAATGAAGAAGGGAGGGAGTCCGCACACTCCCTCCTATTTTTTTAGGAAGAAAACAATAGAATGTGGAGGATTACGCCAGGAAAAAGAACTCATTCTCAGGAAACAAACCGGGAGATTGAGTATTTGTATGAACTGTATAAGCAACCTTTTATTCAGTTTGCCATCCGCAACTATCCTATTGATGCAGAAACAGCAGCAGACGTATATCAGGAAAGCTTCACAGCAATGTATGAGAACATACGTAATGGCAAATATACCGACCGGAAAACTTCACTGAAAACTTACTTGTTTGAAATCGGAAAACACCATATTTTCAAGTCGCTGAACAAAGAACAAAAAGAAGCATCTGTCGTCCAAACTTTAGCCTCCGAATGGGCTCGGCAAAATTATTCATCCGAAGAATGGAATGAAGCACAAGGAATCGTTGCCCAATTGATAGAGGATGCCGATACAGACTGCAATAAAATACTTACCCTCTATTATTGGGAACACCGCAAAATGGAAGAAATAGCCCGATGCATGAATTATAAATCAGAACAGGTAGCTAAAAACAAAAAGAGTTCGTGCCTGCGCAGACTATCTTTCGAGCTAAAAAGAAGACTGGAAGCTGCAGGAATAAGACTTGGCAAATAAAAGGCAGAACCATGGATAGACAAGAAATTGAACAACAAATAGACCGATTTATCGGCAACGAGATGTCTCCTTCGGAACAAGAGAACTTTTGCCGGAAAATGGAACTCGAGCCGGAGTTGAAAGAACAAGTAAAACTCCGACTGGTGCTAGTGGAAGGAGAACTCATCCGTGCTGAAGAGAAAGCCAGAAAAGCGATGGAAGCAAATCACAGACAGCCTGCCCCCCTGCGTCCATGGCTAGTTGCGGCTTGTTTAGCATGTTTATTGTTCGGTATCGCCTTCTATATAGGAAACTCTTATCAATACACGACTCAGGAAATCTATCAATCCTGCTATGTGATACCTCCTGTAGAACGTGCGCGCGGAAATGGTTTATCAGGAAAGGTAGCTTCCTGGAACCAGAAAATCATTAGTTATTATGAACAAAAGAGCTATAAAGAAATCATAGAGCTCTATCAGCAAGAAAATATATCTCAATTCACGAAAGAATTACCGGCTTCCACCTTATTGTATATAAGTATCGCCTTCTTGGAACAAAAACAGGCTGCAACAGCTATCTCTTTATTGTCTCCTCTCTGCACTTCTCCTTATCAGGAAGAAGCAGAATGGCTATTGCTATGCTGCTATCTGCAAATCAATGACCGCACTCAAGCGCTACAATATGCCACAAAACTCCAACAAGATAACGGGGTTTATGCCAAACATGCTGCCTCCGTTGAAAGACTTTTAAAAGAAAAGAAATGGTTCTAGCTCACAGGTAAGAGACAAAATCAGTTTATTTTCCTACTTTTGTACCGGAAACAATAAAATGATGTCTCACATTAACCAAGTTTAGCCCATGAAAATCTCCTTTTACTTATCTTTATTGCCTATATGGTTGCTTACAGCATGTACTCCTTCATCTAAACAAGCAGAAATTGATTATACGGCTTACGTAAATCCTTTTATCGGGACAGATTTTACAGGAAACACTTATCCCGGTGCTCAGACCCCTTTTGGTATGGTGCAATTAAGTCCTGACAACGGACTTCCCGGCTGGGACCGCATATCGGGTTATTTCTATCCCGACAGCACCATTGCCGGTTTCAGCCACACCCATCTCTCGGGTACAGGAGCGGGAGATTTATATGATATTTCGTTTATGCCGGTCACCCTTCCCTATAATGAAGCAGAACCTCCCTTAGGCATTCATTCCAAATTCTCCCACGAAGACGAAAGTGCTTATGCTGGATATTATCAGGTGCGCCTAAAAGACTATAACATCAATGTAGAACTAACAGCTACCGAACGTTGTGGCATACAACGATATACTTTTCCTGAAGCAAAAGCAGCTATCTTTCTAAACTTAAAGAAAGCCATGAATTGGGATGCTACCAACGATTCCCATATAGAGGTGATCGACTCTGTAACCATCCAGGGCTACCGGTTCTCCAACGGTTGGGCGCGCGACCAACATGTTTATTTCCGCAGCCGTTTCTCTAAACCGTTCGAGAAAGTAGCGATAGATACTACCGCCATTGTGAATGAAGGAAAGCGGATCGGTACAGCCACCATCGCACGTTTTGATTTCAATACTCGCGAAGGTGAAGAAATACTCGTCACCACAGCCCTGTCTGGTGTCAGCATGGAAGGAGCAGCCAAAAACTTGCAAGCCGAAGCTCCCGAAGACAACTTCGATAAATATCTGGCGCAAGCCAAAGATAATTGGAATCAACAGCTTGCAAAAATAGAAGTAAAAAGCACAGATCAAGACCAGCTTATCACTTTCTATACAGCTTTATATCATTCCATGATTGCCCCTACCATCTATAGCGACGTAGACGGATCTTATTATGGTCCCGATAAAAAGATACACCAAGCGGATGGATGGACTAATTACAGTACTTTCTCCTTATGGGACACCTACCGCGCCTCTCATCCGCTCTTCACTTACACCGAACCTGAACGTGCAAACGACATGATAAAGTCTTTTATTGCCTTTTACGAACAAAATGGACGCCTGCCGGTATGGAACTTCTATGGAAGTGAAACAGATATGATGATAGGCTATCATGCAGTTCCCATCATTGTAGATGCTTATATGAAAGGAATCGGCGACTTTGATGCAGAAAAAGCGCTAACCGCCTGCGTGACAACAGCCAATCTGGATGAATATCGTGGTATCGGGCTTTACAAAAAATCCGGTTACATCCCCTACAACGTGACCGACCACTATAATGCAGAGAACTGGTCGCTTTCTAAGACTCTCGAGTATGCCTTTGATGACTATTGCATCGCTCAGATGGCAGAAAAGATGGGGAAGAAAGATATAGCCAACGAATTCTACCAACGTTCCCTGAACTATAAAAATGTCTATAACCCGGAAACCTCTTTCATGCAACCCCGCGATGATAAAGGAACATTTATTGCAACCTTCAAGGCTGATGAATACACGCCACACATCTGTGAAAGCAATGGCTGGCAATATTTCTGGTCAGTTCAGCATGACATCCCCGGACTTATCAATTTGGTAGGCAGCAAAGAGCGGTTTGCACAAAAACTGGACAGCATGTTCACTTATCATCCTTCGACAGAAGACGAACTCCCCATTTTCAGCACTGGAATGATAGGTCAGTATGCACACGGCAACGAACCGAGCCACCATGTCATCTACCTGCATAATGCAGTGAATCAACCTTGGAAAACGCAAGAATATGCCGCTAAAGTAATGCATGAACTTTACCGGAACACTCCGGCAGGGCTTTGCGGTAACGAAGATTGTGGACAGATGTCGGCTTGGTATGTATTCAGTGCCATGGGATTCTATCCGGTCAATCCTGTCAGCGGACAGTACGAAATAGGCACTCCTCTTTTCCCGGAAATGAAACTCCATTTAGTGAACGGCAAGACATTTACCGTAATGGCTCCCGCTGTAAGTAAGGAAAACATTTACATCCAATCGGTAAAACTGAATGGACAACCCTATGACAAAAGTTATATTACTCATGAACAGATTATGAACGGAGCTACCCTTGAATTCGAAATGGGAAGCAAGCCAGGGCCAGTCTGGTATCAAACACTCCAACAATAAGGACGGGAATGAATAACGATTTTGACAGAGTTTATAAAGCCCTATTCCGCAAGTACTACGCCAATCTGCTCTTCTACGCCACCCGGCTGCTGGGTGACGACGACGCAGAAGACGTAGTACAGGATGTTTTTGTGGAGCTTTGGCGACGCAAAGACTCCATGGAAATAGGCGACCAGATACAAGCCTTCCTCTACCGGGCTGTCTATACCCGCTCCCTAAATGTTCTGAAACATCGAAACATCGAAGATGGATATTGTGCGGCATTGGCAGAAATCAATCAAAAACGGGCAGAATTCTATCAGCCCGACAACAACGAGGTGATTCGGAGAATCGAAGACCGGGAACTGAGGAAAGAAATCTATGATGCCATCAACGAACTCCCTGAAAAATGCCGGGAAGTGTTCAAACTAAGCTACCTGCACGACATGAAAAACAAAGAAATAGCAGATGTCTTGGGAGTATCCCTCCGTACGGTGGAAGCTCACATGTACAAAGCCCTGAAATTTTTGCGCAGTCGGCTGGAGCACCTGTGGATTCTCTTACTATTTATTTTATTTTCAATAGACAAGTAAGTGATTTCTTAATTTTAGTTGTTACATAATATATAATGAGAAAATAGATGAAGGATCTAGATGAAGACATATTAAGAAGATATTTAGAAAACAAGTGCTGTGAGGAAGATTATGACCAGATAAATGCTTGGATAGATGAATCGGAAGAAAATGCGAGCAAGCTGTTCCGGATGGAAGAAATATTCTTCTTAGGTAAAAGAAACGGTATTGACGAACAAAAGAAAGCAGCATACGCTGAAAAACGCCTTTATAGGAAGATTGAAGAAGAAAAGACGCGCAAACTACGTATAACCAGAAAGCACACATGGATGAAGTATGCCGCCATCTTCGCTGTACTCATGCTTTTAGGAGGCGCATTTAGTTATGTGTATTTCCAGACAGACTTCAATAAAGAGATGATGATAGTGACTGCTCCGGAAGGAAGCATAAAGAAAATTGTCCTTCCCGATGGAAGCAAAGTATGGCTCAATCATCAGGCAATGCTGAAATATCCACGACAATTCTCTCCCCGGGAAAGAAATGTTTTCTTGGAAGGAGAAGCTTATTTCGAAGTATCTAAAAACCGCGAGAAACCCTTCATCGTAGAGAGTGAAGCCATGCGGATACGAGTACTGGGAACTGTTTTCAACTTCAAGTCCTACAAATCCAGGCACATTGCCGAAGCAACACTGATTGAGGGAGAAATCGAAGTGAAAGGCAACAACGAAGAAGGCATGATAATCCTGGCACCGGGACAAAAAGCCCAATTAGACCGTACCAGCCGCCGTCTGAAAGTAAAGCAAGTAGAGGCTAAGCTGGATGCAGTGTGGCACGATAACCTGATTCCTTTCGAGAAAGCAAATATCTTTGCTATTGCAAAAGTCCTGGAACGTTTTTATGATGTGAAAATCATTCTTTCGCCCGATATTCAGTCCGACAAGACCTACTCGGGTGTATTAAAGAAAAAAGATACAATAGAGTCCGTCTTGAATTCACTGAAGAACTCTATCCCCATCAATTATAAGATTGTCGGCAACAATATATTTATTTCTTCCGACATCAAATAAGAGAGAGAAACTAAAACCCCCATATTACTATGAAATTAAGAACACTTCTTATAGGATGCTTAGGAGGACTGCTCATAAGTTCCTGCACAGATAGCAGTGACTCGCAAAACTATAGCGTCTATGTCAACCCGTTTATAGGAACAGGAGGACATGGACATACTTTTCCGGGCGCCATAGTGCCTCGTGGCATGATTCAGCCGAGCCCAGACACCCGTATCGATGGATGGGATGCCTGTTCCGGCTACTATTACGAGGATTCTACCATTAACGGATTCTCTCATACCCATCTTAGCGGAACCGGTTGTTGCGACTATGGAGATATTCTCCTCATGCCTACAGTAGGCAAGCAACTCTATTGGTCGGATACTGCAAGCCAGACGCTAGCTTATGCTTCCTCTTTTTCTCATGACAATGAAACGGCGCAACCGGGCTATTATAGCGTATTTTTAGATACTTACGGCGTAAAAGCCGAACTATCCGCTACTACCCGTGCTGCTATCCATCGCTACACTTTCCCCGCAAGCAAGGAAGCCGGTTTCATCTTGGACTTAGATTACAGCCTTCAACGACAGACTAACAAAGACATGGAGATAACCGTACTCAGCGATACGGAAATTTGCGGGCATAAGAAAACGGTCTATTGGGCTTTCGATCAGGTTATCAACTTCTATGCAAAGTTTTCCAAACCCTTCACCTACACATTGGTGGACACGGTGCAGACCGATGCTAGCGGAAAGCAACTCCCTATATGTAAAGCTCTTCTTCATTTCGATACCCAGAAAGATGAACAGGTATTGGTAAAGGTAGGCATCTCTGCCGTAGACATAGAAGGCGCCAAGAAGAATGTAAACGCTGAAATTCCTGATTGGAACTTTGAGAAAGTATGCAGCAGTGCCCGTGAAGCATGGAACCGCTACCTATCTAAAATTGATATTACCACTCCGGATGAGAATGCTAAAACTATTTTTTATACTGCCCTCTATCACACGGGAATCAGCCCGAGTATCTTCACAGACGTAGACGGACGCTACTTGGGTATGGACCTTGAAGTACATCAGGGAGATACTATCGCCCCTGTTTACTCCATCTTCTCCTTATGGGATACCTTCCGTGCTTTCCATCCGCTAATGACCATCATAGATCCGGATTTAAACAATCAGTTTATCAATTCCTTGATAAAGAAACACCAAGAGGGCGGAATCTTCCCGATGTGGGACATGGCTTCCAATTATACGGGAACGATGATCGGATATCACGCCGTACCCGTCATAGTAGATGCTTATATGAAAGGCTATCGCAACTTTGACATTCAGGAAGCTTATAAAGCATCGCTACGAACAGCCGAATATGACACTACAGGCATTCGTTGTCCCAGCCTTGTATTACCTCATTTAATGCCAAAAGCAAAATATTACAAAAACTCTATCGGCTATATTCCCTGTGACCGCGAAAATGAATCGGTAGCCAAAGCGTTGGAATATGCTTACGACGATTGGTGTATCTCCATCTTTGCTGATGCATTAACTGACTACGATACACGAAACAAATATGCCCGCTTTGCTAAAGCCTACGAATTTTACTTTGATAAATCCACCCGTTTCATGCGCGGACTCGACTCCAAAGGAGAATGGCGTACTCCGTTCAATCCGCGTGCATCCACCCATCGTAATGATGATTATTGTGAAGGAACAGCCTGGCAATGGAGTTGGTTTGTACCTCACGACATCGAAGGACTCGTAAAACTCATGGGTGGACAGGAAGCATTCGTAAGCAAGCTGGACTCTCTGTTCACTGCTGATTCTACCTTGGAAGGAGAAACTACTTCATCGGACATCAGCGGACTTATCGGACAATATGCACATGGCAATGAACCGAGCCACCACATTATTCATCTATACAACTACGTGAACCGTCCTTGGAAAACTCAGGAATTAGTAGACAGCGTATACCACAGCCAATACCGGAATGCTCCGGACGGCTTATCCGGAAACGAAGATTGCGGTCAAATGTCAGCATGGTACATATTAAATGCTATGGGATTCTATCAGGTATGCCCGGGAAAGCCGATATATTCTATCGGACGCCCCGCTTTCGACAAAGTGGTGGTTCGCCTCCCCGAAGATAAAGTCTTCACGGTGGTGGTAAAGAACAATTCGAAGACTAATAAGTATATCGAGTCCGTTATGCTCAACGGAGAACCTCTGGTTACTCCTTTCTTTAACCATTCGGCTATCCGGGCAGGAAGCACGCTGGAGATTAAGATGACCGATAAACCCACTCAATGGGGAGTTAAACAATAAATCACTAATAAATTAATAACATGAAAAAACTCGCCTTATTAGCCTGCATGATAGCCAACCTCGTGTTGGTGCATGCCAACGACTGGACTCAGTACGTTAACCCGCTAATGGGTTCACAGTCCACCTTTGAATTATCAACAGGTAACACCTATCCAGCCATTGCCCGCCCGTGGGGTATGAATTTCTGGACTCCTCAGACTGGAAAGATGGGAGACGGATGGCAATATGTGTACACAGCTAACAAAATCCGTGGATTTAAACAAACCCACCAGCCTAGCCCGTGGATTAACGACTACGGACAATTTTCCATTATGCCAATAGTAGGCAAAGCGGAGTTTGACGAAGAGAAACGTGCCAGCTGGTTTTCTCATAAAGGAGAAGAAGCTACTCCTTATTACTATAAGGTATATCTTGCCGAACATGACGTAGTAACGGAAATGGCTCCTACGGAAAGAGCCGCCATTTTCCGCTTCACCTTTCCAGAGAACGACCATTCGTATATCGTAGTTGATGCTTTCGATAAAGGTTCTTATGTGAAAGTTATCCCGGAAGAAAATAAAATAATAGGCTACACTACCCGCAACAGTGGAGGAGTACCACAAAACTTTAAGAACTATTTCATCATTCAGTTCGACAAGCCTTTTACCTACAAAGCAACAGTTTCCAACGGAAAAATACAAGAGAATATTGCGGAACAAACGACTGACCACGCAGGCGCCATCATCGGCTTCCAGACCTGCAAGGGAGAAAAAGTGCATGCCCGCGTTGCTTCCTCTTTTATCAGTTTCGACCAGGCTGCCCTTAATCTGAAAGAGTTGGGCAATGATTCACTCGAACAAATAGCGCAGAAAGGAAAAGATGCATGGAACCAGGTGCTGGGCAAAATTGAAGTGGAAGGCGGCAACCTCGACCAATATCGCACATTTTACTCTTGCCTCTATCGTTCTTTGCTGTTTCCACGTAAGTTTTATGAAATAGATGGCAACGGACAAGCTGTTCACTACAGCCCCTATAATGGACAAGTACTATCTGGCTATATGTATACCGACACAGGTTTCTGGGATACCTTCCGTTGCCTGTTCCCTCTACTGAACCTCATGTATCCTTCTGTAAACAAAGAAATGCAAGAAGGACTTATCAATACTTACAAAGAAAGCGGTTTTTTCCCTGAATGGGCGAGTCCGGGACATAGAGGTTGCATGGTAGGAAACAATTCAGCTTCTATCCTTGTAGATGCTTACTTTAAGGGAGTGAAAGTAGAAGATATAAACACTCTTTACGAAGGTTTGCTTCATGGCACAGAAAATGTACATCCCGAAGTATCTTCCACAGGACGCCTTGGATACGAATACTATAACAAGCTGGGGTATGTGCCTTACAACGTAAAAATCAACGAGAATGCTGCCCGCACCTTGGAATATGCCTATAACGACTGGTGCATCTACCAATTGGCAAAAGAACTGAAACGTCCCAAGAAAGAAATTAAGTTATTTGCCAAACGCGCCATGAATTACAAGAATCTCTTTGACCCGGAATCCAAGCTTATGCGTGGACGTAATGAGGATGGCACATTCCAGTCTCCTTTTTCTCCGCTGAAATGGGGCGACGCCTTCACCGAAGGGAATAGCTGGCACTATACATGGTCTGTATTCCACGACCCACAAGGATTAATCGACTTGATGGGAGGAAAAGAGATGTTTGTCACCATGATGGACTCCGTCTTTGCCGTTCCCCCTATTTTCGACGATAGTTACTACGGACAAGTTATCCATGAAATCCGTGAGATGACCGTGATGAATATGGGCAACTATGCACACGGCAACCAGCCCGTTCAACACATGATTTATTTATATAACTACGCCGGCCAACCTTGGAAAGCTCAATATTGGTTGCGCCAAGTAATGAATAAGATGTACACGTCGGGACCCGATGGGTATTGTGGCGATGAAGATAACGGGCAGACTTCCGCTTGGTATGTGTTCTCCGCCTTGGGCTTCTACCCCGTATGTCCCGGTACCGACCAATATGTGCTGGGAGCTCCTTTATTTAAGAAAGCAACACTCCACTTCGAAAATGGAAATAGCCTAGTAATCGATGCCCCGGACAACAGCAAGGAAAACCTGTACATCAAATCTCTCTTATTCAATGGAACGGAATATACCAAGAACTATTTCCACCACGACGACTTGTTCAAAGGGGGAGTTATCAAATGTACCATGGATAGCCGTCCCAATCAGAACAGGGGAACCCAAGAAGAAGACATGCCTTATTCTTTCTCGAAGGAATCCTAAACTTGGGGAAGAGAAGCTCTTAAAATAAACACATAGCGGAATTACAAATTTAAGCAATGCGTAGCGAATTAGCTGAAAGAGCGTTCGTTACGCATTGTTTTTCTATGGCGTAGTTCTAAAAAATATTCTTTTTGTTGGGGTGTATTTTTCTCTTTCGCAAGCGAATTCTGTGTTACTTCTATCTTTCAAATACTCTGCTAATTTTTTCCTCAATCCATTAAATCAAACCGATTAAGAACTAAAATAAGAAATCTTTCCGGTACGCCTATCAGTCTTTTCTCAGGATTGATGTATCTGCTGCATTTTTATTATCCAGATATATCATTCTCCGGTTTTTTATTTAAATTTGCATAGACTTTATTGTTTTCGTATGTGCACCCTTCGAATGAAACATATATTACTCCTCATACTACTCTTGTGTTCGTTATGTCCCTTCGGACATGCTCAAGGCATCGAATTCAGCACCTACGAATCGGAAACCATACAAAAAACCAGCTATTCAGTATTTGAAGAAGATATTCCTGTCTTCGAAAACAGATTCTCCCTCTCCTACGATTTAGCCATTTTAGATGCCGGTTCTTTCGGATACATCTTTCGGCTAAAAGACCGCAAACAAGAAGCTTCAAATATATACAGTTTCGTCTTTTCCTACGATAACGACGAAAGGAGTTACCTGAAATTCAACATTGAAGCAAAAGAATGCAAAGCGGTAGATACCTTGTGCAACAAAAGACTGGGATCCAGGCGATGGATACCTGTCAGGATAGACTTTTCCCTCGAACAGGATTCAGTACATCTCATCATTGACCGGAATCACTACCGCATAGGGAACCTCGGACTTCCTCCCAAAATCACTCCTCATTTGCTTTTTGGAAGTAGCAAATTCTCCGAAGAAGTTCCTTCTTTTGCTATTCGGAATCTGCGAATATCCGGTTCAGGACACGAAATTACCTTTCCGCTCAATGAAAGCTCCGGAACCCGGGTACATGATAATCAGGGAAAAATGAGAGGACAAACTATCACTCCTATCTGGCTCATTAACCACTCTTATCACTGGGAACTGCTGCATGCCCAAGTCTCGGAAACTACAGCCGGCTATAATTATGACGTGGAAACAGGCAATTTTATCTATTTCAACCCCGACTCCATTTATACCTTAGATACTCGGCAAAATAGCTGGATAGGACGCGCTCACTCCCCTTTTCCCATGAGTGTACATCTGGGAACCAACTTTTTCCTTCCCCACACTCATTCCGCCTATATCTATGAAGTAAACAAACGGGAAGATACATGCAACATCTGCTCTTTAGATTTGCTGACCGGAGAAGTCTGCCAAATAGATACTAGCTACCTATCTTTCCAACGCCATCATCATTCTTCCTATCTGGATACTCTCACCCATAAATATTATATCTTTGGCGGATTCGGATCGCGCAAATATGCCAATACGCTGGAAGTATATGACCTTCATCGAAAGTGCTGGCAAACAATAGAGTTAAAAGGAGATTTCGTTGCTCCCCGTTTCTTCTCTTCTATGGGTGCTGCCAACAGGGACGAACTTTTTCTCTTTGGAGGCACAGGAAACAAGAGTGGGGACCAAAGCGTAGGACGACTCTATTATTACGACCTCTACAAAATAAACCTGAAAGAGGCAACCATCCAAAAGATAAGAGATTATTTGCATACCGGACAAGACTTTGTTCCTGTCCGCAACCTCATTTTAAGTGAAGACAGCACAGCTTTTTATACATTATGCTATCCTATGCAGGAAGCCTCCTCTCATCTACAACTATATAGATTCTCTTTGACAGATGACTCTTACGAGATACTTGGAAATCAACTTCCCATGGAATCCAAAGCTATTCTCTCTAATGCAAACCTATATTATAATAAATTTACTCAGGAATTTTACTGTTGTACACAGGAGTTTGACGAGCACGGGGGCTGCTCGTCCATTACTCGTTTCTATTCTTTATCTGCGCCTGCCATTGCCAAGGAAGCTTTGCTTATCTATTCTTCTGAAAAATCTCCTTCTTTTTATTACGTTTTTGTTGCCATCCTTCTCTTAACTGCATTTTTCATCGTTGTCCTGTTATGGCGGAGAAGTAAAAAGAAAGAGCAATGCGGAGAAGCCCCTATGCCTCTTATCGATATGTCCGCGACAAGGAAAAAAGAAAAAGCGGTGCAGGAAAATGCTTTATACCTTTTTGGGGAGCTTACTCTACTCGATAAAAAAGGGAAAGACATCACATACTTGCTTAGCGGCAAAATAAAACAGTTATTTCTACTCGTACTTCTCAACAGTCTAGAAAAAGAAAAAGGGGTTACTTCTACGTACATCTACGGACTCTTATGGCCTGAAAAAGAAGTGAGCAGCGCTAAAAATCTGAAAGGAGTCACCATCAACCGACTTAGAAAAATACTAGACGACTTGGAAGGAATAGAATTGGTTTATGCCAACAATCACTATTTCATTCAACTATTAAATAGTTTTTACTGTGACTATCGCGAATATTTGGAGCAAATGCAAACTATCAGACATAACGACTTGCCACATTCGCATGTATCTCAATCCTTACTCCAAATCTTATCACGAGGAAAGTTTCTCAAATCTCTGGACGATTCAATTTTGGATTCTTTCAAGAATGAGCAGGAGACTACGCTTCGTGAATTGATCCTAATTGAATTAAATCATCTATATGCCAAAGCAGACTATGAAATGTCGATTCAATTTTCTGAAATTCTTTTGAAAACAGATCCATTCAATGATATAGCGCTTTGGTATTTGTTAAACTCCTGCCATAAATTAAAGAAAGAAGAACAAGCTATGAAAAAATACTATCTATATATTGCCGAATATACTAAAAGTATGGGGCACAGCTATCCATATTCTTATCCGGACATCATTCACAACGATTTAAGGGCAGATTTGGAATAAATTCAAAGAAGAAAAGCCATAACTGGCGTTTTGTGGAATAACCCATATCGAAAGAAGCAAAATTCTTCCGCTGACATTATATTCTTTCACTAAAGCGGATAATTAATAAAATAAAATCCTAAATTAACCTCCGATTAACCGCAATGTAACCGCTTTTGTAACCCCCATCTATTTATTTTTGCTCACATATCAACGTTTTAAAAATATACTTATGGATAAAAGAACCTTTGTCTATTTAGTCTTTTGCTTGACAGGCAGCATCCTGTTATGCGGACAAAATAAAAGTAAGAACCAAAACAACTACGGAGTTGAAGAAGCCAACACAAAATTCCGTCTTCAAAACGGAGTGCTTGGTGGACAAACCGATTATGATTATCTTTCCTTAAAAGATCATAAGGATGTCAGTGGAGTTCCTTTAGGAGGAATCGGAGTAGGAAACATTAACTTTACTCCTAGCGGACAGTTCACCCGGATAGGAATAAATAATATCCATACTCCTATTAAACGGTCGGAACTTTCTTTCTTTTCTTTATGGATAAAGAAAGGGAATCAAAGTGAAACCATCCGCCTAGTAAAAGATAATAAGACACGATATGGAATGAAGGGAGTGGAGCATACTCAATATCGAGGACTTTTTCCTACAGCAGAGTTAAGCTATGAAGATAACACATTAAAAGTATCTCCGGTCATTCGTGCATATTCTGGACTAATACCTCATAACATTAAAGATTCTTCTTTACCTGTCGTCTGGTTCGAAGTAACTTTAAAAGCCAAAGAAGAGGTGGACACTTCCATAGCCTTTTCGTGGGAAGACTTTATCGGACTATTCAATGACCCCGAAAATTTGGAGGGTTTTGATAATGGCCCACTGCTCAGTGATGGAAGAGCAGATAAAGTGAATGGAGAAAATTGGCGTTTACATGAGAAAGCACAAACGTATACAAAACTTTATCAGGCAGGTTCCCTGCATGGATTGATTCAATATGCGACAGACAGCCTCCAACCTAGAAAATTAACTTTCCAGAACTATGTAAATAAAGTAATGATAGCCGTAGAAGGAGAAAAGAATATATCTTATCTCCCTTCTTATCATGCCCATTCCCTTTCAGCATGGAAATCTTTTCAAGAGAAGGGAGAGTTTTCTTCTTTTAGTGAAAAGACGTTGCTTTCTGAGGCTGGTCAGCCCTCTTCCGCCTCAGCTATTGCCGTGAAGACCCATTTAAAAGCGGGAGAAAAGAAAACCATCCGTTTTATGCTGGCTTGGTATGCTCCGGAGCTTCATATCGATGCAACCCTAGCTCCTATCGGAAGTTACTGGCCTTGTGGTTCTGATTATAATAAGTATTATCACAATTATTTTAAGAATCTGGAATCTCTGGTAAGTTATGCCACTGTTAATCGGGAAAGAATAGCCCGGGAAACTATCGAATGGCATCAACCTGTACTTAAAAGCACTCTCCCTGATTGGTATAAATTCAAATTAATTAATAGCGGATATGTCATTTATACCAATATGGTATTGACTAAAGGAGGAGACGTGATGGTGAACGAAGGGGCAATGGGGGGATTTGCCGGAACCATGGATCAGAGGCTGAGTGCCCATCCTTTCTACCAGAAGTTCTTCACCCGGCTAGATCGCTCAGAAATGAACATCTTTGCAGATGCAATGGACCCCGACGGATATATCCTTCACTTCATCGGACATTATTATGTCGGCATGGGCTCGGTGGGTGGACGTGTACCTACTGAAAAAGGATGGATGCTGGATAATACTTCGGGATGGATTATCCAACTTGCCAAGGATTATGAACAAACCGGAGATATAGCTTATTTAAAAGAGCATCTCACCGGAGTAAAGCGTGCCATGAAATTTTTGTATAGCCGTATGCCGGAAGGAAGTACTATCCCTGTGGGAGCCACTACCTACGATGATTTTTCCCATCCTCCTTTGTATTCTTACTATGCAGGAGTGTGGTTGACAACACTGAAAGCGTATGAAGCTATAGGAAAAGCAGTGAAAGATGAAAAGATGATAGAGCAAGCCCATTACCAATTCAATATATCCCAAAAAGAAGCTATTGATAAGTTATGGAACGGGCGATTCTTTGCTTATGGCTGCGAACCGGATGGTTCTAAAAGGCTCGATAACATTCTCTTCACCGGACAACTTGCCGGACAGTTTCTTAGCCGCTATTGCGGTTGGGGAGATATTTACCCGATGGACATCATAAAAGCATCTCTTGTGTCCCAATTTAAAATATCTCTTTCACAGTCTCCTGACTATTATGCCAATAAAGTATGGGATATTAACCTGAATCGCGGTATAGATAATAAAGGTTCTCAATGTTGGCCTTTCTATCTGGAGAGTTATACAGCTCTTGCCGGTATGCAAGCAGGATTTTATGCGGATGCTATGGACATAATGAAACATATTCAGCTGGTACACTTGCGCCAGGGTTGGACATGGACGCAAAATTTGTGGAATCCGGGGGATATTACATATATGACGGCTCCGGTTACCTGGTTTTCCACCGATGTGCTGGCAGGAGCAGGTATTCATATTCCGCAAAAAGAACTTCGCCTGGCCCCTATTCTGGCAGATGGAAATATGATTCGTCTTCCTTTGTTCTATCCCGATTTCTGGGGAATGTTGACAGCCGATCCTCAAAAGAAGTCCCTTACGCTGAATATTCTGAAAAGATATGGTAAAGAGCACATCAGTTTTAATAAAATAATTTCTCAGCCTGCAGGACTTCCTACTTCCGGAAAGAAAGAAATTGCTATCAAGGAATTTGTGGTGGAAGAAGGAAAAACTCTGGACCTTAGTCCTTATTGGGATCTTATTATCGATAGCCGATTGGAAAGTCCCCTCCTCCCCGATGCAGACAAACATGACTTCCGGTATGTAAACACGAAAGGAAATTATATCCACTAATAATCTTTTATTAATATGAGAAAACACATGAATTATCTGGCACGTACCCTCATAGCAGGGTATCTGATGCTATTGTGTAGCACAATGGCATACGCACAACTGGTGCAATTGAAAGGACAAGTGACCGATGCTGAAGGGAATCCACTTATTGGAGCAACCGTTCTTGTTAAAGGTTCCGCAGACAAAAACACAGTAACGGATATGTATGGAGAGTTCCGCCTGCAAAATCTTGCGAAGGGCACGCTATTGCAAATATCTTATATCGGATTTCAGACGGAAGAAGTGAAAACGGGAAAAGATAGTTCGATAAAAGTGATATTAAGAGAAGACGAAGCTATGCTCAATGAGGTAGTTGTAGTGGGCTATGGGACCCAAAAGAAACAAACTTTAACAGGCGCCATCTCTACGCTTAGCGGAGAAAAGGTGCTAACAACTAAGAGTACAAGCGTGGCACAAAGCCTGCAAGGGAAAATAGCAGGTGTACAGATACGCCAGCAAGACGGACAGCCCGGTTCTTTTAGCTCTATGGTGCAGATACGTGGTTTCGGAAGCCCGCTATATGTTATCGACGGAGTAGTTCGCGATAGTGGAGACGGCGCTTCGGAGTTTCAACGAATGAATCCCGAAGACATTGAAAATATCTCTGTCCTGAAAGACGGAGCGGCAGCTATCTATGGTATGAATGCAGCCAATGGTGTTGTTATCATCACTACAAAGAAAGGAAGAAAAGGTAAAGCCCGCTTCAATTATAACGGTTCCTTTACTGCTATCTTCCCTACTTCCATGCTGAAAGTGATGAATGCAGCACAATATGCGGAGATAGCCAACGAGCTTTCTATGAATGCAGGCACAGGACCCACCACTACTCCCGAAGAACTTGCCAAATGGAAAGAAGGAGGTCCCGGTTACGAAAGCACCAATTGGCTCGATGAAGTATTTAAGAACTCTGCGGGTAGCCAACAGCATACCCTTTCGGTAGAAGGAGGAAGTGATAAAATGACATATTATGCCAGCTTCGGCTATGCTCACGACGGAGATTTGACGCGAGGAGGTGATTTTAATTACAAGCGATATACCCTGCGTAGCAACTTCACGGCACAGCTATCTAAATATCTGAAGGCAGAAGTAAATGTTTCGGGAAGATATGATGTAACCAATGCACCCATCCAAGGAGTATTCGAGCTCTTGTTCAAATCAACCTTGATGAGACCGACTTCAGGAGTATATGCCAACAATAATCATGATTATTACAATGCCGCTTATCCCTTTCTTGACAATCCTGTAGCGGCAATGGACGGAAATCTCTCCGGATTGAATACAAACCGGGGAAGAAGCATGCAATCTTCGGCATCGCTAACTTATGATGTCCCGTGGGTGAAAGGATTAAAAGCAAAACTCATGGCTTCGTATGATGCCAGTGATAGCCGGACCTCTCACGAAAGAAAACTTTATCAACTTTATAGTTACAATTCTCAGGAAGGGTCATACGATGTATCTAAAAGCATCAACGATCCCAGCAGCTTGTATGTAAGCATGAATAACGGAAACAATCTGAATATTCAGGCGCAAATATCATACAATACTACCATTGCCCAAGACCATAACATATCGGTCATGGCAGCGTATGAAATGAATCATGGTTGGAATGACTATACATCGGCTACTCGCGAATATGAAATCTATTCCAAACCCATCCTCGACTTAGGCTCTCAAACAAATATCCAGAATTCCGGCGGCTACGGTGAGACAGCGAACATCTCTTACCTGGGGCGGCTGAATTATGACTATAAAGGCAAATATCTGTTGGAAGGCGCTTTCCGCTATAATGGTTCCTACCGGTATGCACCCGGTAAACGTTGGGGATTCTTTCCGGTAGTAAGCGCAGGTTGGAGAATATCGGAAGAATCGTTTATAAAAGACCATGCTGCCTTTATCAGCAACCTGAAACTAAGAGGTTCTTATGGAGAAACCGGCATTGATGCAGGCAATGAGTTTCAATATATCGAAGGCTTCACTCTGGGTACGAAAGGGTATGAATTTACGGACGGCACACAAACCAATGGTGTTCTCACTCCCGCTTTAATTAATAAAGACCTGACTTGGATTACAACGCGGACTTATGATTTAGGTGTAGACCTAACCCTCTGGAACGGAATGATTGATTTTACTTTCGACATTTACCGCCGAGACAGGGATGGCTTGTTGGCTACCCGAGGCAGCCAGCTAACGAACACTTTCGGCGCCTCTCTCCCCGAAGAGAATCTGAATGCGGACCGCACCGAAGGAATTGAATTTACGCTAGGACATCGGGGGAAGATAAATGATATATCCTATGGCATACAAGGCAATCTTAACTTTGCCCGCACCAAAACAACCCGCCAGGTTCACGGTGAATATGAAAGTAGCTGGGACGTATGGAGAGCGGCTACCGAAGGTCGTTGGAGTGGCATCGGATGGGGATATACCACAGCCGGACAATTCCACAATCAAAAACAGATTTATAATGCTCCCGTACAAAGCGGTGACCAGGGAAATACGATGATATTGCCTGGAGATTATTATCTGGAAGACCTAAATGGGGATGGTTATATAGATGGTAACGACATGAAACCTAAATACTACGGACTTAACATGCCTGCACTCAACTATGGCATCACCCTGACCGCAGCCTGGAAATGGCTCGACTTTATGGCACTATTTCAGGGAGCCGCTTGCTATTCCATTCAGATCCCGGATAATCTTCGTAACTATGCCCCATGGGAAGGAAACTCTTCTGCCTATCTCTTTGACAGATGGCATCGGGAAGACCCGTTCGATGCCAATAGTCAATGGATTTCCGGCAGATTTCCGGCAGCTCGCGCAGCCAATTACAATCCTATGGGAAATAATGCTCAGGAAACCGACCGGAACACGGTAGACGGCAGCTACCTACGCCTCAAAAGCATAGAACTTGGATACACGTTGCCTCAGCGCCTTGCCAATTACGTAGGTCTGCAACAGTTGCGCGTCTATATCAATGCTTACAACATCTTTACTTTCTGCGATTCTTATCTGAAGAAAGATTTGAAACTGGACCCCGAAAAGACGGCAGGGCAAGATAACCGGATGATGAATTATCCTCTTTCCTCTTCTATCAACTTCGGTGTGAATGTTAGCTTTTAATATAAAATACACGAGATATGAAAAATATAAAATACTATCTGACATTGGCTCTCGCTATAATGTTTACAGCGTGCACCGACCTGTTGGACATCGAGCCCAACAATAAGCTTACTCCCAACGACTTGTTCAATAACCCTAACGGCGCCAAAGCTTTCATGGCAACTATTTACCGCGAGTTACCGATTGAGGACTATATGTTTATGCCGGGCACTAGCGGCGAAGGAGGTTTCAACAACCCGACCGGGAATATTGGTCTGCTATGGTATGCCAACATTTGTGAAGAAGCTGTGCAAAGCCAATGGGGTGAACAATCTCCGGGATATGTCATCCGTGCCGATTACTTCAATCATGGATACGAAACTATCTGCAATATCAATCTATTAAAAAGTATCATCCCCACGCTGGACATTCGCGACGGCGAAAAAAAAGAACTGGAAGGGGAAGCCGCCTTTATGACTGCTTATGTATACTTCTATCTGGCAGAGAAATTCGGCGGAGTGCCTCTTATCAAAGAATTACAAAATTACGACCCAGCCAATCCGGATGCCTTGGTAGTGCCACGTAGCACAGAATTCGACACTTGGGAATATGTCATGCAGCAATGCGACCTTGCAGCTAATCAACTTCCGGCAAAACGCGAAGACCGGAGAGCAACGAAATGGGCTGCGCTCGCGCTTAAATCCCGCGCCGCACTCTACGCTGCTTCCATCGCCAAGTTTGGCGAACTGGCTCCGATGGAAGGAGAAGCCGTTACTCTGGGATTGGCTGGCATGAAACCCGCTGACGCCAACTATTTCTATCAGCATTGCATAGATGCATCGCTAGCCATCATGTCCCAATCAAACCATAAACTATATAAACCGACCCCCACTAACCCGAAAGAAGCCGAAGAAAACTATCGCAGTATTTTCACTAATCCGAATCAGACAGACGGGGAAGCTATCTTTATCAAAGGCATCGTAAAAGAAGGCTCCGACTTTGCAAGCAGTCTCAACTATTATATTGAACCTTATCAAACTCAAGGAGTAGGTAAAATGTCTCCGGCACTCAACCTGGTAGATGCTTACGAAGACTATACCGACGCTCCGGGACTCCGCTCGGAAGCTAAAGTTAAAACCCGCCTTGCCGACGCGTATTCGAACGCAGGGTTCGACCCTGCCGCCACCGATTACATTAAAGTAGATAAAGATACTCCCTATGACTTATTCAACGGTGTAGCCTATGGCGATGAAAAGAAAGCCAAAGATGCACGGCTATGGGCTTCCATCATCCTACCGGGGACGGAATGGAAAGGAACTAAAATTATAATGCAAGGAGGCGTAATTCAACCGGACGGAAAAGAATTATACCGCGTGCCTACTACTGCCGAAGGAAAAGGCGGAAAGACTTACTATACTCTTGGCGGTGAAAAACATCAGGTATCAGGCTTCTGGCCCGGCGACGGCACTCACTCTATGTCAGGTTTCCTCATGAAGAAAATGATTAGCGAAAGTATGCCTGCGCAATATCATAAAACCACTCTGGACTACATTGTGTTCCGCTACGCCGAAGTTCTGCTCAACTATGCGGAAGCAGTATACGAAAGTGGACTGGGAGACAAAACCGTAGCTGAAAAAGCATTAAACGACATCCGTAGAAGAGCTGCACATACCAATTCTATCGAGCTGACAAGGGATAATATCCGAAAAGAACGCTTTGTAGAGCTTGCTTTTGAAAATATCCGCATCTGGGACTTGCGCCGTTGGAGAGTGTTACACACATTGATGAATAATTTCTCCCATGACATCCTGGTTCCGATGCTGGATTTACGGGATACCAATCCCTCTCTCATCTTCATTCGGAAAACTACTTTAGGTGCCAGCCTCAATGGTCCTAATAATTATTCCATCTCCGAATATTACGAAGATGTACCACGCAATGCTATCAACCAAATGATTCAGAACCCTTAATTTAAACGGAATATGAAAACAACAAAATATCTTATAACTGCAATCAGTGCCACGCTTATATTAGGAAGTTGTGAACTGGATAACTTCGATGGTCCGGATGCACAAGTATATGGCACAGTAATAGACATAGAAACTAACGAACCGATTCAGCAAGAAATAGGAACAAGCGGAGACGCCGCCTGTGTGCAAGTTATTGAATACGGTTATGCCATTCGCAAAGTGCAACAATGGAAAATCATGGTGAATGGAGAATACCGTAACAACCTTGTATTCTCCGGCACTTATGACATTATCATGAACAACGGAAACTTCATGAAACTGGATACTCTCAAAGCCTACCGCTTCGGAAAGGGGGGAAATAAACTTGATTTCAAAGTCATCCCTAATCTTCGCATTCAAGAACCTTCCATCCAACAAAAGGACCAAGCGATTGTAGCTACTTTCAAGCTGCAATACGGTCACTCTACGGGAAAAGCAGAGAAAATTGCTTTGTTTGTTCAATCGGACAAGAATCCCTCTTCTTCTTTTAACCTGGCACATATAGAAAAGAACATAGAAGAAGAGAATATCGACTTTGAGAATAATAGCCACAATCAAGATAAAGTATTTACCCTTACTCTCAACTTGAATTCCGACGAAGGCAAAAAACTCAAAGCAGGAAAAACATACTTCTTTCGCATTGGTGCTTTGCCGAAAGATTTAGGAGAGGGAATACAAGCTAAATATAATTATTCTCCGGTTGTCGAGGTACAATTATAATGGAGTAAAAGTGAACGGTTTTCAATAGAGTTCTTAGGAAAGGATGCAATAAGTCCCTGATAAAATAGAAGTGAGAGTTCTTATTATCAGGGACTTTTATTAGGATAAATGACAAAGCACCTGATTCTTATTCCTTCCCACAATACTTTTGCAGCACTGCCAGCAGTTTCATCTTATTAACAGGCTTCACCAGATATTCGTTACAGCCTGCATCGAGCGCCGCTTGTTGATCGGTATCGAAAGCATGGGCAGTCAGTGCAATGATAGGAAGCTCTTTATTGAATTTTCTAATTTCCGCAGTAGCTGTAAGCCCATCCATCACCGGCATCTTCATGTCCAGGAGGACCAAATCGAAATGGCGGTGCTTCACCGCTTCTACTGCTTCCTGACCATTTTTGGCATTCACCAGGTCAAAGTATTTCTTGAGCAGTGCCGAAATAAGCAAATAGTTGCTTTGTATATCCTCTGCCACCAGGATAACTTTTCGTTCGGCAGAAGAAACCATTACTTCAGGATGTACATCAGGATGCGCATCATCCTTTCTTTCTACATCGAACGTTCCCTGCAACTTGTTCTCAAACAAAGTATCCATGTCGCAAGGCAAGATAGCCCAGAAATACGAACCTTCTCCATACGTGGATTGAAAGCCTACGCTACCTCCCATCGATTCGGCTATGGCTTTACAGATAGAAAGTCCCAACCCCGTCCCTTGGGCAAACTCGTCGAGTTTCTCAAAACGATGGAATACTTTATTCTTCTTTTCCTCCTGAATGCCTATGCCTGTGTCTTTGACGAAAAGACGGATGCCCTCGTTCATCATCTCGTAGCCCATCTCGATAAATCCCTTGGGAGTATACTTGATGGCGTTCGTCACATAATTAGTCATAATCTGCGCCACACGGTTTTTATCCAATTTCACGATGCAGTGAGGATAAGGATTATTGGCTATCAGACGTACATTAGGATTAGTGACACGTTGTTTCATGGAGACACTCATATCGTCGAAATACTCCGAAAAATCAAATTCTTCGTATTTCAGTTCCACTGTGCCGGCTTCTATTTTAGAGAGGTCGAGAATGTCGCTGATTAATTTCAGCAAGAGGTCATTGTTTATATTAATGATTTTCAGATACTCTTCCTTTTCTTCCTGTGAGATGGTGTCTGCAAGCAATCCCGAGAAACCGACAATGGCATTGAGAGGCGTACGGATTTCGTGGCTCATATTAGCAAGGAAAGCCGACTTAAGCTTATCCGACTGTTCTGCCATAGCTTTGGCTTTTTGCAGTTCTTTAATCATCTGTTCGCGTTCGGTCACATCATCTACACGGATAACGATACCCTCCATTGTCTGGTCTTCGCTGAAAACAGGAGTTGCAAATACTTCTACCATATTGCCATTCTCGAAAGAAAACTTCATTTTTTCCATTTGACGCGACTGGAAAGCACGTTTCATGACGCAGTCTTTACAAGGAGAAGTACGACCCTGAACGCTTTTATAGCAAAGTTCTCCTTGCTTGTAGGCTTCGTAAGAAAGGCTGGCAGAGCAAATGGAGATATTTTCCCATTGTACGATATAATCCGTAGTGATATATGCCAACCCTGAATTGGTATTGTTGAGCACCATCTCGTTCTGCCGGACCAAACGGTCCAGTTTCTCTTTATTCCTTAATAGGGTCAGTTCCGTTTGCTTATGTTTCTCGATGCTGATAGACATCCCGAACATATAGGTATAAGGAAGCTCGTCCCGGAGAATTGTTTCACACAATCCTCGTGTTTGCCACCATTCGTAGATGCCGTCATGATTGAGGTCTGCGCGATATTCCACATTCCATTCGTCTATTTCGTGGTTAAGCGTCTTAGAGAAAGTATCCATAAAAACTTGGCGGTCTTCGGGATGTACGAAGCTGACAAAAGTCTCCAAAGTGTCATATTGAGTAGGAGTGCGTCCTATCTTGTCGGAACCTTCGCCGAAGCTAATCTTGTTTTTCTCCGGTTCATAGAACCAACTGTAAGCATTCATAGATTCCATGGAGATATTAAGCACCTTGGCACGGCGTTCCAGGTCGTTTTGCAAGCTTTGGTCCCAACGGACGTTAAGCAGCAGGCGTTTATTATTGTCATAGATGATGCTCTTACGCACCAATGTATCATATATCCGCCCGTCCTTCAGTTCGATATGTTCCAATCCGAAGTAAGGCTTACCGGTGGCAAAGACTTCTTTGTCTGTCTTCTCGATACGTGCCACTTTGTCGGCATCCATTACATCATAAGTGGTTTTATCTTCACTCGTATCAAACAAACGTTTACTCTCATCATTGCAGAATACATATCGGAAATTATCGTCTACATCCTTTATATGTATAGAGACCGGAATACTGTTGAGTATATTTTCCTGTAGCTGCTTTTTCTTTTGAAGTTCGGTTGTGTTCTTGCGTGTACCTATATATTTCGTTACTTTGCCGTCAGCATCTTTTTCGAATGGAGAACCATTGATAGTGCAATATTGCCAATCGGTACATCCGGGCAACTTCACGCGCGAATCGAACTTGAAAGAAAAATCTTCACCTTGACACATCCTGCGGAACACAGCCTGCACCTTAGCTTGATCGCCAGGATGCCTGCATGCATCATAATCTATTCCAAGAAGAGGTCGGTTACGGTCAAATTCGTTAAGCGATTCGTTCTCGCAAAAGAAAAGCTGGCGATGGACGTCAAACTCCCACAACATAATGTCAGCCGTCTGCATTGCCAATTCTGTTTTGCGTTTGCTTTGCCTCAGTTCGTTATTGATATGTACCTCCTTCGTGACGTCGCGCACAATAAACACATAGTTTTCCACCTGCCCCGAAGCCCCTATAACGGGACGACCTTTGTATTCTACTTCTATGGTGTTACTTCGTGAAGTAGGATAGAATTCGGTATCCTTCACCAAGTCGAAATTATAAGTAAAGAAAAGATGCGTGTCTTTGCCCTTTCTCACGTCTTCTTTCAATTCGGCGCACAAGTTGGGATTGCCATGTATCGTCACCCGGCTACAATCAAAAGATTTTTCATCCAAACCGAAAATCTCATATTCCGCATGATTCACAAAGATAAGTTGCCCGTCAGTGTCATATACTTCTACTCCTACAGGCAATGCATCTATAATAGTCATCATCTGATTGTAGAGTTGGGTATATATTTTATTGAAAGACGTGTGTCCGACAGAGGTAGGAGAAAGAGGACTTATATAGAAGATGGCATAGTCGGCATTCAACAAAGAGAAACCCAAGCTTAAACATTCGCCATTCCATTCATATTCTGTTTGTTCCGGCTTTCCGGTATGGAACATTCTATCAAGGTTTTCATTGATTTTCCGGAACAGTTCCTGTAAAGGAGGAGAAGAATGGATGTTTTTGAGAAGCTCAGGGATTTCTTTTCCTATATATAATCCTTTGTCAAAGTCTTCTATGGGGAAAAGGGATGGATGGTAAATATCGAGAATCCTTTTCTTCCGGTCGCATAAAAAAGTGGTATGGGGCAATGCTTCGAGTATAGACTTATAGAATTCAGCACTCTGTCCGCCAAACAAGGGCTCTTTTCCAGATTTTTCCGTTTTCATATTGTTCTATTTACGGTTATTATAAATTCAATTGTTTGTATGTGTGTGCCAATCCAAAGTTTCTTTAGGCAACTAATGTCTGCCAGGCTTCAAATATATGGATTTATTTTAGATTATAAATAAGGAATAAGTGATTTTTTGCCACTCTTCCCTCCGACCCCTTTTTCACCCCTTTTTAAGCTTTCTAGAGATTTCTTTATAAAAAAAAGAAGAAATAGGGTAAGTGTTTCTTAAATTAGCGTTGTTTTATTATCGAAAGGCGGGAAAGTCGACAACCGCTTTCACCTAAAACTAATTGTATAACCATTAAATTAATTGTATGGAAAGCAATCATTCGATTCGAAAATCGAAGTTTTTTCGAGCACTATTGATTCTTTTGTTTATAGCAGTTCCTCTACAATGGGCCAGGGCTCAGCTAACTTTAACAACCCCGCGCACCACTTTAGGAATTGTAATAAAACAAATTCAGTCCCAATCCAAGTATCAGTTCTTTTACAATGACAAACTCTCGGGCATCACTGTGAACCCGCTGAAGGTAAAAGACGCTTCGTTAAAACAAGTTCTGGACGAACTTCTTAAAAACAAAGATGTTTCTTATAAAATAGAAGAGAACATCGTCTACTTATCAGAGAAAGGAGCTGCCGGCGTCAATCAACAACAACCCGGCAAAGAACGTACCGTAACCGGACAAGTCTTAGATTCTACCGGCGAACCTCTTATCGGCGTGAATGTTCTGGTGAAAGGAACTACAGATGGAGCTATCACCGATTTAAACGGTAACTATAAGATAGTAACCAAAAGCAGCAATCCTATCATTGTGTATTCTTACATCGGTTACAAGACACAAGAAGTTCCGTTGAAAGGACAAACATCAGTCAATGTAACATTGGTGGATGATGCACAATTGGTGGACGAAGTAGTTGTAACCGCTTTGGGTATCAAGCGTTCAGAAAAAGCACTTTCTTATAATGTATCGCAAATCAAAGCGGACGACATCACACAAAATAAAGATGTGAACTTCATCAACTCCTTGAATGGAAAAGTTCCCGGTCTGACGATTAACTCCTCCTCCGGTGGTGTGGGTAGTGCATCGAAAGTAGTGATTCGCGGTCAGAAATCAATCACACAATCTTCTAATGCACTCTATGTAATCGACGGTGTACCCATGCTAAAGACAGCAGGTGAAGGAAGCTCTGAGTTCGGTTCCAGTGGTTCCACAGACCCGATAGCAGACATCAATCCCGAAGATATTGAGTCTATTTCGGTATTGAATGGTGCAGCAGCAGCCGCCCTCTACGGTTCGGACGCCGCCAATGGAGCCATCATTGTTACTACCAAATCCGGTCAATCAGATAAGACAACGGTAACCGTGACAAGCAATGTAGACTGGATGCAAGCTACTTCGACACCCGAATTTCAGAATCGCTACGGTACGGGTGACTTGAATTCCAGCGAAGGCTCATCAGTCAAGAGCTGGGGAAACAGGCTCAACAGCGCCAACTACATGGGATATGATCCGGTGAAGGACTATTTGAAAACCGGCATCACCGCAACCGAAACAGTTTCTCTCTCCACAGGAACAGAGAAAAACCAGACTTACCTGTCAATTGGTTCAACCAATTCGAAAGGCATCGTACCTAATAATAAGTACGAGCGCTACAACTTCACCTTCCGTAATACGACAGAGTTCCTTGACGGAAAGATGAAGCTCGATGCCGGTGCCAGCTACATCTATCAAAAGGATCGCAATATGATTAATCAGGGTGTGTATGGTAACCCATTGGTAGGTGCTTACCTCTTCCCGCGCGGAAACGACTGGAACGACATAGCCATGTACGAACGCTATGACTCCTCGCGCAACCTCTACACACAATACTGGCCGGTGGGCGATGCAGGTATCGTAATGGAGAATCCTTACTGGATTAACTACCGTGAACTCCGCCAGAACAGCAAGAGCCGCTACATGCTCAATGCATCACTTTCTTATAAGGTATGCGACTGGTTGAACATCGCAGGACGTATCCGCCTTGATAATTCTTACACTGACTACAGTGAAAAGAATTATGCTTCGACCAACACTCAACGCACCGAAGGTTCCATCAACGGTTTCTACGGAATCAACAAGATGCAGGATAAGCAGCTCTATGGCGATGTGATGGCAAATATCAACAAATACTTTGGTAACGACTGGTCTCTACAAGCCAACATCGGTGCATCACTCTCTGATATGCGTCAAGATGCCAACATCATATCCGGTCCTATCCCCGATGGTATCATCACCTCGGAAAAAGCGCTTCTGCCTAACTTCTTCGCTGTACAGAACCTCAGTAACACAGCAATCACCACCCGTCGTCAGGAAGGATGGCATGAGCAGACTCAGTCCATCTTTGCATCTGCCGAACTTGGATATAAGCATGCTTACTATCTGACACTGACCGGACGTAACGACTGGCCTTCACAGCTTGCCGGTCCTCACTCAAAGAAAAGCTCATTCTTCTATCCCTCTGTCGGAGGTTCTGTCATCCTGAGCGAAATATTCAAGCTGCCCAAGCAAATCAATTATATGAAACTTCGTGCATCATGGGCATCGGTAGGTGTGGCATTTGAGCGCTATATTGCCAATCCGCTTTATAGCTGGAATACGAGCAGCCTTTCGTGGAGCACCCAAACAGAATATCCTATCTACGACTTGAAACCCGAACGTACCAACTCAGTGGAAGTAGGTCTTACGGTTAATTTCCTCGACCACTTTAACATGGACATTACTTATTATAATACAAATACCAAAGACCAGACATTCGACCCGAGTGTGTCGGTAGGTTCAGGTTCCAGTTCGTTCAAGATTCAGTCCGGTAACGTCCGCAACCGTGGTGTTGAGTTGTCACTTGGATACAACAATACATGGAACAAGTTCTCCTGGTCCACTAACTATACGTTGTCGGTCAACCGGAACAAGATTCTTTCGCTTGCCAACAATGTAGTCGATCCCAGCACCGGGAAGACCATTTCAATCAACATGCTCGATATGAAGGGACTTGGCAATGCGCACTTCATCCTGAAAGAAGGCGGCTCACTCGGTGACCTCTATTCTATCGTAGACATGAAGCGCGACAGCAACGGAGACATCTACATTGACGAAAACGGAAAGATTGCTTCGGAAACCATCAGCAATGCCGACGATTTCATCAAGCTGGGTTCCGTGCTTCCGAAGGCAAACATGGCTTGGCGCAACGACTTCAAGTTTGCCGGTTTCAACCTCGGGTTTGTAGTATCCGCCCGTTTGGGTGGCGTGGTATTCTCACGTACACAGGCAATGCTCGATTACTACGGCGTATCCGAAGCTACGGCAGCAGCCCGCGATAAAGGTGGCGTAATGGTGAACGGCAGCGACCTGATGAATGCCAACACTTGGTATAACGCAGTTGCAGGTGGAGATGTTGTTCCCCAATACTACACTTACTCGGCAACCAATGTACGCTTGCAAGAGGCAACATTCGGCTACACATTCCCGAAGAAATGGTTCGGCAATGCATTCGACCTTCAACTGTCGGTAGTAGGTCGTAACTTGTTCTTCCTTTATAAGAAAGCTCCGTTCGACCCCGAAAGCATCGCAACGACAGGCAATTTCTATTCAGGAATCGACTACTTCATGACACCCTCGATGCGCAACATCGGTTTCAATATTCGTCTTAAATTCTAAAACCCGTTGATGACATGAAACTAAATATAAAAACAGCAGTTCCCTTATTGGCTCTTTCGCTTGTTGGATGTACCAGTAATTATCTAGACATCAACAGCAAACCCTACGAACCGAACGGCGACCAAATGCAGGCTGACGGTTACATCATCAGTACAGCACTTTCAAACTTGGCAAGTACAGTGATTTCGACCGACGTCAATACAGCCCAATTCACGGAATGTCTGCTAGGCGGACCTCTCGGAGGTTACTTTGCCGACTCAAACGCTTCATGGACCCGTGCCATAGCAACTTACAACGCTACGGACAACTGGACCAATGTATTTCTCGCCAGCGACCAGTGCGTGCCTAAGATTTACAGCAACATAGCTGAACTGAAAAAGAACACCGACGACCCGGTGGTGCTTGCCATTGCCCAGGTAATCAAGGTGGCTGCCATGCACCGCGTGACAGATACTTACGGACCCATCCCTTACAGCAACATCAGCGCCGGAGGCGAGCTTCAGGTAGCCTACGACTCGCAGGAGACTGTTTACGACAAGATGTTCGAAGAGCTCAACGCAGCTATCGAAGTGCTTACCACTTACCGGGCCACTTCTATTCCTGCGACTACCGACTACATCTATGGTGGTAGCGTAGAGAAATGGGCTAAGTTTGCCAACTCGCTAAAACTCCGCCTGGCAATGCGCATCGTCTATGCCGCTCCGGTAAAAGCTAAACAAATGGCAGAAGAAGCAGTCAACAACGAAGTAGGCGTGATGACGGACAATGCCGACAATGCTAAGTTGAGCAACTTCGGTGACAAGGGTAACCCGCTGTATACAGCTGTGAACTATAACCGCGAAGATGCAACCACTGGTGGAGATACGCATGCCGCCGCCGACATCATCGCTTACATGAACGGATACAAAGACCCGCGCCGCACAGCCTATTTCATCCCCGCCGAATGGGAAGGATACGAATACGTCGGGCTCCGCCACGGAATTATCATTCCGGAAAAGAGCGTCACACGTAAGTATTCGGGTGTAAACGTAGCCGTCACTTCTCCTGTGGTATGGATGAACGCTGCCGAAGTGGCATTCCTCCGCGCCGAAGCTGCGTCCGTATTCGGATTCAACATGGGCGGAACAGGCAAGGAGTTTTATAACCAGGGCATTCGCCTCTCGTTCGAACAATGGGGTACAACGGGTGTCGACAGTTATATAGTCGATGCAACAAGTGTTCCGGAGAACTACATCGATCCATACGGCGTGAACACCTACAACACTGCCCTCTCCAAGATTACAATAGCATGGGACGAGAACGCCACTCCCGCCGAAAAGCAGGAACGCATCATCACCCAGAAATGGATTGCCAACTGGCAACTCGGCAATGAAGCATGGGCGGATTACCGCCGCACGGGCTATCCCCACATCATTCCGGCTACCGACCAAGGTAACCAAAGCCTCGGAGTAGTGAATTCCAAACTCGGAGCACGCCGCATGCCTTATCCGACACAAGAGTACACCACCAACAACGCCAACGTGCAGCAAGCCGTTTCTTCCCACCTCAAAGGTCCGGATAACATGGCTACCCGCGTATGGTGGGATTGCAATCCGGCTATTAAATAATTTAAAACTCCAAAGTTAATATGACTATGAAACTAAATATAAATAAAGTTGTGGTTTCGGCATTGGTCGCGGCTCTTTCGTTTGCATCTTGCGATGATTGGACCGAAACGGAAAGCCTGAATATTCACAATCCTTCTATCCAGGACCAGAACCCGGAACTTTATGCCCAATATGTGAAGTCCCTTAACGACTTCAAAGCGACCGACCACCAAGTGGTGATTGCCTCCATCGACAACGTAAGTACTGCGCCCGCCGCACGCAACCAACATCTGACCAATTTGCCCGATAGCATCGACTATCTATGCTTGAATAACACTGCCGGAGTGAGCGAGGCAAACAAAGCAGAAATAGAAGAAGTACGGAAGCTGGGCACTAAAGTCTTAGGTTTGGTAAACTTCGATGCAATAGAAAGCGCATGGAAAGCCATACTCGAAGAAGAGGCTGAAAACGACGCCGCCAATCCCGAAGCAGCAGAAGGCGAAGAAACAGTGGACAACGCAGCACGCTTCATTGAGTATTGCAAGAGCGAAGTAGCAAAACAAATCGCAGCAAGCAATGCGCTGGGAGTAGACGGAATCATTGCCAACTACACCGGATTCGACCTCAATGCCCTCGTTGAAGAAGATGCCATCGCTGCCGAAACAGCACGTCAGGCAGCCTTCTTTGATGCAATAGCCGAATGGAAGAATAATAATGCCTCCAAAGTACTCATCTTTAAGGGACTTCCCCAGAACGTGATGGGCAAAGATCTTCTTTCTGCTTGCAAATATATCATTGTCAATGCACACAGTGCCAACAACCAATACGAGATGTCCTATCTCATACTCATGGCATCCGCTCAGAATGTTCCGACGGACCGTTTCGTGATAGGTGTGACAACGCCCTATCTCACCAACTCGGGAGCTTATAACGGTAAATTCGGTGATGGCTCGTCTGCCATTATAGGTGCCGCCCAATGGGCAGTAGCCGCAACTCCGGACTACACCAAAGCAGGAATCTCTATCGATGGAGCCGAACAAGACTATTTCAACATCGAAAAGATTTATCCTAATATCAGAGAAGCTATTAACATATTGAGCCCAACCGTTAAATAACACTGCCTTATGAAATTAAATAAATTAATGATTGCAGCCCTTGCCGGTTTCTCAATGGCTTTCGCCGGCTGCCAGGAAACCGACGATAATGAACAGCACTACGACAACAAGCTCTTCATCTCAGCTTCGAGCTTTACGGAGAATGTGCTTTTCAAGACAGGCGATACCAACGTAGAAGCAGGCATCAAAGTGGCTATTGCAAAACCCGTAGGACACGAAATCAAGGTGACTATGGCAGCTGCACCCGAACTTCTGGCAACCTATAAACTGGCTTATTATAATGACGATGCAGTGATTCTTCCCGAAGAACACTACTCAATACCGGAAACTACTATCAGCATCGTTCCGGGAAGTGTAGTCAGCCCAACACTGCCTATCAAATTTATCAATACAGGCGAGCTCGACCTCAACACTATCTATGTGCTTCCGGTCACCATTAAGTCGGTAGAAGGAATCGACATACTGCAAAGTGCCAAAACATATTATTACGTATTCCAAGGGGCGTCGCTCATCAATGTTGTATGTAATATCAGCCGTAACCGCGCTTATCCGGACTTTAACAACGATCCACAGTTCAACAACTTAACTCAGAACACCCTGGAGATACTGTTCAAGGCAACTTCCTTCCCCAACACACTGAATACGCTGATGGGTATCGAAGGCAGTTACTTGCTCCGCCTTGGCGATGCTGGAGTTCCCTCTAACCAGCTCCAAGTAGCTACTTCAGGAGGTAATTGCTCAAATGCCGACCTTCAGTTCGAAAGCGGAAAATGGTATCATGTGGCAGTCACATTCGACAGAGGTGCTATCAAAATATACGTCAACGGGGCAGAAAAGCTTTCGGCTTCGGTATCCAAAACTTCCGTCAGCCTCGGCGCCCAGCATACGAATGAAGAGGACGGTTCACGCTGTTTCTGGGTGGGTTATTCTTACTCAAGCGACCGCTATTTCGATGGTGTAGTTTCTGAAGCCAGAATCTGGAACCGTGCGCTCAGTGCCGAAGAAATCCAAGCAACAAACCACTTCTACACAGTAGACCCTGCTTCGGAAGGACTCATAGCTTACTGGAAATTCAACGAAGGTTCGGGCACACTGGCCAAAGATTACAGCGCCAATGGCTACGACCTTACCATCGAAAACGAACCGAAATGGGAAACCGTTGCATTACCTTAATTAGTTAACTAATAAAATCAAGAAACCTATATGAATTTAATCAATAATATCAAATATAGCTTCCTACCCCTGGCGATGCTCGCAGCAGCGATGTTCACTGCTTGCGAAGACGACATCGAAGTAGGGCATGCGGTAGATGAATCGCCCTATTTGGCTTCCACCCAGTTGAGCGGCCTGCTGCTTGACGAGACTACCAACAAAAACAGTTCGGTGGTTGAACTCCGGAATAATGAATACACAACAAACGTGGTGTTCCGTCTCTCGAAACTACCTCAAAAAGGAGTAGATGTTCAGATTGCAGTCGATGAATCTTACGTAGCAACTTACAATGCTGCCCATGAAACAGACTTCGAGATGTTCCCTGCCGCTAACGTGAAAATTGCCCATAACGGCACTTTCGTGCTTGCGCCGGACGATAAAGCCACTCCGGGCATAGAAGTCACGCTTACTGCGTTTGAGGGAATGCAAGAGGACAAAACATACATAGTTCCCCTGACAGCTACCTCAACCACCGAGGGAGTTACCTTCACCGATGCTTCCAAACACATGGTGCTTCTTGTTCAAGACTTCCGCAATAAACCCACTACCAACAAAGGGGAAAATGCGGTGCAAACGGTGCTCTACTTTGAGGTCAACGACACCAACCCGCTCAATGCACTCGAGTTCCTGACCGAAAGCGGCAAGTATTTCTTTGACCACGTTGTGCTTTTTGCCGCCAACATTAACTGGGACCCTGAGAAACAACGGGTATACTTATCAAACAACGAGAACGTTCAATTCCTTCTCGACAACAATGATAAGTATCTGCAACCGCTTCGCAAAGCAGGCATGAAAGTTATCATCAGCATCCTTGGCAATCACGACGCAGCGGGCGTTGCCCAACTTTCGGATATGGGAGCCAAAGAGTTTGCCCGTGAACTGGCAGCCTACTGCCGCGCTTATAATCTGGACGGCGTTGCTTTCGATGACGAATATTCAAACTCACCGGATCTGTCCAACCCCTGGTTTGCAAACCATTCAATTTATGCAGGTTCAAGACTGGTATACGAATGCAAAGCAATAATGCCCGAAAAGATTGTTTCCATCTACGATCTCGGCGCCATATATTCCTATGGCCTACAAGTAATCGATGGAGTCGACCCGGGTCAATATTGCGATTATGCTGTAGCCGACTATGGCGGTGCAGCCGCCCCGGCTCCCGGCATGACCTTGAAACAGTGTGGAGGAATGTCACTTGAACTTCGCCGCAACATTGGAAACTCCAGTGAAGCAACAGCACGTATGAGAAAAGAAGCCGGTTACGGATATTATATGTTCTTTGCACTTGATCCTTCGCTATACCGTTCGCAAGTAGGACGCTGCCAAACAGTTTGCAAAGGATTGTATGACGAAGCGCTCATCTATCCCAGCCACTATTACAGTAAAAACAGCACGGAACGAAAAGCTCTCTGAACGGAAGCTAATGTTTTACCCTAAAAAAGAAAATAATGGATATTCTTAAGAAAATAATGATAGCATTATCGGCAGCCCTTATACTATGGGGCTGCTCAGACGATGACGAATCGACCGATGCAGGCAACGCAACCATTTCATTGTCGACCGGCATCATCCAAGTGGACAGAAACGGAGGTGACGCTACAGTAACTGTAACCAGCTCCGGCGATTGGCGGTTATCGGGAGTGTGCGATTGGGCACATCCATCAATGACCTCGGGAAAGAACGGTGACGTGGTAACCTTCACCATCGACCCCAACACGCTTGTTGAAAATCGCTCTACCACTTTCAAGTTTTTCACCGGCTCTGCGGTTGTGCCTTTGCAAATAGAATCTGCGCCTGCCTACATAATGGATTTACTTTCAGAAAGCAACCTTTCCATATCAAAAGACGCACATTCCTTAAAAATACAACTTAATACGAATGTAGCCGAGCCTACCATCACTTTCAGTGACGGCGGTGAACAATGGTTGACGCTTGAAAAGCGCAGTGATTTTGGCGGCAAGGTTACTTTCTCATTCACCGCAGCTAAAAACGAGACATACAAAGAGCGTTCTTCTACCATCACGCTTTCGAGTCCTCTTGTTTCAGAGCCCGTGAATGTTCAGGTGACTCAAAAACAAACAGATGCCATTATCGTCGAAAACAACAGGTTGATGTATGACTTCTCAGGACGTACCATCTCATTCACTGTGAAATATAATGTTGATTATAACATTTCCATCATTCGAGGAAGTGAATGGATTACCGGCCAGTCGGTTTCTGAACCTCAAACAGGTGAAGACGGTTTGTCGACCGTCACTTTGTCCTATACATTAGGCGATACATCCATTACCCGCGGAGGTATCATCCGCATTACAAGCAAAGATGGAGCCATCAGCAACGAAGTGACTATCGTGCAGAAGGACCCGGATGTGGTGTTAGTAGAAATCTTGGATAGCAATCTCCGGTCAATCTGTTTCCAGAACAATTGGATTCTTCCGATTGCCGGTTCTCAATGTGCCATACTTGAAGCAGGATTAAACGCTACGTCATTCTCCAATTCTTCTTATTCTACTCCCATCAGCGACCTCACGGGAATCGAGAATTTCCCCAATCTGACTTCGTTAAAGTTAGGTTCTTGCTCGAAGATGAAGAAAATGGATATTTCCGGTTTGCACAAAGTGTCAGAGCTGTCATACAGTGACGTTGAATATTGCGGAGAATACAACTTTGGAAATAACCCGATTACAAGTTTTGAAGCGGGTGGAACTTACTCATTCTGTTACTCGGAAAGTCTCAAAATCACCAGTGATAAGCTTGAGTCCATAGATTTAAGTATCTATTCATTTTATGCCCAGTATTACGACAAGGTGACGTCAATCGATGTTTCAGGATGTCCGGCACTGACCACGTTGAATGCTGACCGGGGTAGCAAGGTTAAAACCCTTTATTTGAAAAAAGGTCAGACTATTCCGAATCTTACAAAGAATGATGCAACGGAAATCGTTTATAAATAAAATGTAAACGAGTCATAAGAGGTAACTTCTCATATAAAAATCCCTTTATTCTCCCCTTGTTCTATGAACTGAAAGGGGAAAATAAAGGGATTTTCTTTAAATGATTTGTTATTCTATTCTCTTTCTCAGGAGTTAAATGACTTGTTACTATCACGGTCTCACTTTTTTGTCTGTATCCCTTTATTCATCGGTATTTCAGGAGTGAGAGATAGCGTGAGAGCAGAGTGAGAGCAACCGTTTGCTCTCACTCTAAAATCTCCTTATCCTAAAGATTTCATCATTCTACACTTATTATAAAACACTTATTATTAAAACAATAAACATTTTCATACACAATTTTTCCAAACAAAACGATATAGCACAAAAATTGCCATATAGTATGCATTATATCCCCTAAAATCATCGCATAAGTAGCTATTCTGCTGTTTTATCCTCCATAAGTGATACATTAACGCTCTGTTCCCCTTCTTTTAGCCTTAGTTATTCCTTAGAGGCTCACAGTTGTTAGCTAACCAGCTTACAGTTGTGAACAAATCAGCTCACAATTGTAAGCTGACTTGTTCACACTAGTGAGCCTTTACTAAGGCTTAAGAGAAAAAATATAGTCTATCTATACTTTATCTATAAACCAACTGTATGCACTGTATCATCTTCCCTACTTTTCAACGGACATACTCTATCAAAAATCCCCTTATTCCCTCCCTATTCAATGAATTGATAGGGAAGGTAATAAGGGGAAGTTCTTTGAATATCCGGTCGATTCGAAAGATATTCGGTCTTTAAAAGAATGCTACTCCACTTGATCCTTTGGATAGTTCACCAAATACAACATCTGCGTTGCCCGTGTAAAAGCCGTATATAACCAACGGAAATAATCGGGCGTCACATACTCGTCCGTCATATATCCTTGATCCAGAAATACATTCTTCCACTGCCCGCCCTGAGCCTTGTGGCAAGTGACGGCATACGCATATTTCACTTGCAAGGCATTGTAATAAGGATCTTCTTTCATCTTCTTCATCCTGTCTCTTTTCAGGGGAATATCTGCATAATCCTCCAACACACTGTAAAACAGCCGGTCGTTGTCTGCCTTGGGAAGCGCCGGGGCATCCGAACGCAGTGTATCCAACAGAAGATTCACTTCCACTTCGAAGTTTCCCTGGTCAGGAAAAGAAAGAACAACCTCTGCAAACCGGAAACCATACATTTCGCGAGTGCGGCGCACACGACGGACTACCGCTATCTCACCATTTGCTATGAAATCCATTTCTTTATACTGCTTAGTCCAGTAATAGTTGTTTTTCGCCACCATGAGCATGTCTCCGGTGTTTAATTCGTCTTCGCGCCAAAGGATTTGAGCACGTATACCATTATTATATATATTAGCACGTTTGTTTGAACGGCAGATAACGATGGTATCGTCCATCCCGTCTTTCTCATAACAGGCATTGAGAGTATCAATCAATTCATTGCCCGGAACGGTGCGAATATCTGGAAAGCCGGTCACCTTTATTTTAGGCAGAGAGAAACAATCGTCTTCGGCTATAAGCTTACGCAATTGGGTAGCATTCCACAGAATACCCGAATTATGCACTTGGCGCACCACTTCGGTCAAGTTCGTTTCCCACACTTTCAGTCCATAGCCCTTTAATGCCTCTGTATACAAAGCGGGGCTCTGCTCTTCTCCCACAGGAGGAAGCTGGGCAGTATCTCCCATCAGCAGCAACCGGCATCCTGTGCCGGAATACACGAACTGAACCAAGTCGTCCAACAAGCGTCCTGTTCCAAACACATTCCCCGACAAGCCTTCATTAGAAATCATCGAAGCCTCGTCTACTATAAATAAGGTATTAGTAGCAAGATTATCACTTACTGAGAAATTACTCATCTCGTTGGAAAAGGATTGCTGGCGATATATTTTCTTATGAATGGTGAAAGCCGGATGTCCCGCATAAGTAGAAAAGACCTTAGCCGCGCGTCCCGTAGGAGCCAGCAACACGGACTTTTGTTGAAGTTTATCAAGCGTCTTCACCAAGGCTCCTACCAACGATGTCTTGCCCGTACCGGCATAGCCGCGAAGCACAAAAATACCATCGTTAGCCGCAGATACTATAAATTCTGAAAGAGATTTTACAGCTATTTCCTGCTCAAAAGTTGGTTGATAAGGAAAATTTTCCTTAATTTGCCTTTCTAAATAGTTATTTATCATTTTTG
The DNA here is from genome assembly GCA_030844565.1 of Bacteroides ovatus. Taxonomy (GTDB): domain Bacteria; phylum Bacteroidota; class Bacteroidia; order Bacteroidales; family Bacteroidaceae; genus Bacteroides; species Bacteroides ovatus_A. Next base: position 8,270 of record JAUUNK010000013.1, on the reverse strand, counting down.
TACGAGAAAAAAGTTCCCGGAACTATCGTATTTAAATTTATTTATTCTATTTTTGCGATGCGAATATAACAACTAAAAAACATATTTTATCATGAAAACAGTATTTAATATCGTGTTAGTGCTCTGTGCAGTAGCTTTGATTTATATTTGCTACAACAGTATCACAGGCCCTATCAAATTCGAAGACGCTAAAAAAGCGAGAGAAAAAGCAGTTATTGCCCGCCTGATTGACATCCGTAAGGCTCAATTGGAATACCGTACACTGCACCACGGACAGTACACTGCAAGCTTCGACAGCCTGATTGACTTCGTTAAAAATCAAAAACTTCCTTTCATTAAGAAAGAAGGACAATTAACAGATAAACAACTGGAAGACGGTCTGACAGAAAAGAAAGCAATGAGCATCATCAACAAAGCTAAAAAGACCGGTAAATATGATGAAGTAAAGAAATGGGGACTCGAGAACTTCAGACGTGATACTATGTGGGTAGCCGTGCTGGATACTATCTATCCGAGAGGTTTCAATGCAGATTCTATGAAATATGTTCCTTATGGAAACGGCGCAATCTTTGAAATGAATATCAAGAACGATACAGCCAAATCAGGCGCACCGGTATACTTGTTCGAAGTGAAAACTCCGTATGATGTTTACTTGAACGGTCTGGATAAGCAGGAAATTGTTAACTTGAAAGACGTTCAAAACAAACTTGGTAAATACTGCGGCTTGATGGTAGGTTCTATCGACACACCTAACAACGGTGCTGGTAACTGGGAATAATGATTGATTTCACTAAATCAGGACAATATACATTATCCATCCGTCTTTGTACGGATGGATTTTCTTTTTCTATCTATAATCCGATTCAAGATCTGCACAGCTCTCTGCTGGAAAAGAAGATTGACTCTTCCCTCTCCCTGACAGCAAACTTAAAAGCAGTGTTCCGTGAATCGGAGTTCCTTTCTTATACCTATAAGCGGGTGAATATCCTGATGGCAAGCAAACGTTTTACCTTGCTCCCTTTGGAATTCTTTGAGGAGGAGCAGGCGGAAACATTCTTCTATCACAACCATATCAAACGGGAAAACGAAAGAATATGTACCAATATTCTCCGTAAGAACAACGTAGCAGTAGTTTTCGGCATAGATAAAAGTACCTGGCAATTCCTGAATGAATGTTATCCGGATGCCCGTTTCTACTCCCAAGCAAGCGCGCTCATCGAATATTTCTCCGCCAAAAGCAAGCTGGGAAACAGCAAAAAGATGTATGTTGCCATGAGAAACCGTGAAATGGATGTATATTGCTATGAACGGGGACGCCTGTTGCTAGCCAACTCTTTTGAATGCAAACAAACGGCAGACCGGATTTATTACCTCTTATACATCTGGAAACAACAGAACTTTGACCAGGAAAGAGATGAACTCCACCTTACAGGCACTCTTATCGACAAAGAAACCTTGATACAGGAACTACGCAAGTTTGTCCTCCAGGTGTTTATCATGAATACTGAAACCAACATTGATTTACAAGCTTTATTGACATGCGAATAATCAGCGGTATATATAAAAGAAGAAGATTCGAAGTGCCCCGGACCTTTAAGGCACGCCCCACAACAGACTTCGCCAAAGAGAATCTGTTTAATGTGCTCAACAATTACATGGACTTTGAAGAAGGCGTCTCGGCACTAGACTTGTTTGCCGGAACCGGTAGCATTAGCCTGGAACTCCTCTCCCGGGGATGCGAACGTGTCATCAGCATAGAAAAAGATGCTGCCCACTATGCTTTTATCTGCAAAGTGATAAAAGAATTAAAAGCCGGGAATTGCTTCCCTATCCGCGGAGATGTATTTAAGTTTATACAGGGATGTAAAGAGCAATTCGATTTTATCTTTGCCGACCCTCCTTATGCGCTTCCCGGACTCGAGACTTTGCCCGAACTTATCCTGGAAAACAAGCTATTGAAAGAAGACGGCTTGTTCGTATTGGAACATGGCAAACAGAACAACTTCGAAGAAAATCCTCATTTTATAGAAAGAAGAATATACGGAAGCGTAAATTTCTCTTTTTTCCGGCCTTGAACATCCTCTCATAGCAATGGGGCCAGTAAACGGACTACTGACTCCAATGTTTTCTGCCGCCAAGACCGTTTCATCCAGTTCTTTAAAAATATCTGTGTACTCTGCCGCTGGTCCTGCAAGAATATCTCTTTCATCTGCAGAGCAGTCTCCATGTCATACATGAAAGCATTCACTTCGAAATTGTGCTCGAAACTTCGGAAATCCACATTGGTAGAACCCACCGTAGAGAGCATATCATCCGACACCATCAGCTTGGAATGCAGAAAACCTTTCTTATAGAAATAGACTTTGACACCTGCTCTCAATACATCCGACAAATAGGAATGGGAACCTAAATGGGTAATCCGGTTGTCAGCTTTTTCCGGCAACATCAGTCTCACGTCCACACCCGATAAAGCAGCGGTCTGCATCGCCGCCAATATCTGCTCTGTAGGAAGAAAATAGGGAGTTTGCATGTAGAAATAGCGGCGGGCTCCCGAAATGGCCATTGTCAGTCCCTGCATAATTTCTTTCCACGGACCAATGGGTTCACTTGTAACAATCTGTACAAGGGAAGAACCGCAAACATCCATTTTAGGGAAATAACGGGAAGCAGTAATCAACGTTCTGTCTACAAAATACCAGTCCAGCAAAAAAGTCGTTTGCAAGCCATGCACCGCCTTGCCTTCCAACAGGATATGGGTATCCCTCCATATACCCCACGAAAAGCCGCGCATATATCTTTCTGCCAAGTTCATTCCCCCAATGAAACCTACCCGCCCGTCAATCACCACAATCTTACGATGGTTTCTGTAATTCACCTTACTGGTAAAGAGAGGGAAACGGACTTTGAGGAAACTCTTCACTTCGATTCCCACATCCCTCATCTCTTCGTAAAAGCGATGTGGAACATGCCAACATCCCACATCATCATAGAGTACACGCACCTCCACGCCCTGGCGGGCTTTTTCTATCAACACGTCTCTCACCAGGCGCCCGATGGCGTCGTCCTCAAAAATATAATACTCCATGTGAATGTGCTGACGGGCTTTCTCCAGCTCACGCAGCAAAGCTTGCAATTTAGAAAGCCCCTCGGTATATACCTCCACACGGTTTCCTTCGAAAGGGAAAGCTTGATTGGTATGTTGAAAGAACTGGATAAGTCTGAGATATTTATCAGGAAGTAAGCTGGCATCTTGGGCAAGGTATTCTGCCATAGGTTTCTTTAACAGGCGGTCATACATCTTTCTCTCAATAATCTTTTCGCGCCGTTGGCTACGCCCGAAAAAGAAATAGAACACCAATCCTACAATGGGCAGAAACATCAGGACCAGTATCCACGCCATCGTCTTCACCGGGTTACGATTGTCAAGAATCACAATGACTATCGTTCCGATAATGGCTCCGAAGTAGATAATATCGAAAGCCACCGTAGCTATCTGGCTAAGTATAAAATTCCAATCAATCATAGAAAATCCTTTTAGCAATAGATACTGAACAACAAATATAAAAGAAAATATCGGATAAACAAAAAGTCCCGGTCACAACAAGGAAAGATGTAACCGGGACTTTGCTTATCTATGTTATTCTCAGCAACGGATTTTTAGAAAGGACGGTGACCGTATCCACCATAACCGCCACCTCCGAGTCCTCTGCCCCGTCCGCCTTCGTGCCCGCCGCCTCCTTTGCCGCCTTTGCCCCCGAAGGCATTCAAACGGTAGATGAAGCGAAGCATGCAGTAGCTGTTAATTCCGTTGTATTCGGAAACGGAACGAATATCGGCAGTCAGCGAACGGCTGATGTTACTTTGTTGCTTCAATATATCATACATCTCGAAACTGATAGTAGCATTTCCCTTCAACAAAGTTTGAGCGAGCTGGGCATTCCATATCACTTCATTGCGGTTCATGCTCGGGTCGCGGTAACCACGGCGACTGTTATTGGCTATATTGGTAGAAAGCGTCATCTTCCAAGGAAAAGTAATGTTGGTGCTTGCCCCATAAGAGAAAGAATATGGTTCTTGATTATTCTCAGGATTCAGTTCATTGCGTTCCCAGCTATAGTTGAGCGAACCATTTGCCGTAAATTCAAACCAATCGTTTCGGTAAGAACTCGTCAGGCGTTCAAGCAATCCCAAGTTGGTCGACGTATTCTTCTCATCCTGGTGTATAGACTTATTATAAAGGTAGCCTACATCATTCGTGTAATTGGCGCTCGTATAAGTACCTATAGTGAATTTTTTATTATTCTTGAAAGCTGTATTGTATCCAAAGCCTCCGGACACATTCCATTTACCATTAATATTTTTCGGTTGCACCGTCACCCCTCCGGTCTCTTCATCAAAAATAGTACTGTTGCTTATCCCGTTCTGCGTAGCATTGAAAAAGGCGTTTACCATGATATTCTGCTGTCTTTCTACATTGTAATTGTTATAAAATCCACGAACAGAATGGGTAAAAGAAGGTTTCAAGCCCGGGTTACCTCTACGAATATTCAGCGGATTGGAATTATCCGTAATATCCAACAGGTTTTCCATACTGGGCTGACTGGCACGACCTCTATAGACAAACCGCAACTGGCTCAATTTAGAGAACCGGAAACGCAAATCAATATTCGGAGAGAAATTAAATACCGACCTTTTCACAACCGTATCTATCTCCTCTTTCCGGTAATCGAGTTTTGTATTTTGGGGCTGGAAGGACACGCCGGCACTCAATTGAAACTTCTCACGGATGAAACGCAAATTAGTAGAGATGTCATGATTATAGTATTTATATTTAGCATTCTTACTCAAACTGTCTATGTAGTTCTGTTCATATCCGAGAGGCAAATTATCGCCTAAGTTCCACAACCAATCCTGTTCTTTCTCCACATCCGGATTCAGATTATAAGTACTCTTATCACTTTCGCTAAACTTATACTGGAATCTATAACTGAACTGAAGGAAAGTGGCTCGCGCAATAGGCTCACTATATGTTAGTTGGGCGGAATAATCATAATTACTCGTCGGGGTGGTTACATATTGTTTCCGGTAGTCTTCTCTATTCTCATTATAATAGAAGGTCCGGGAATCGGTATACTGGTCGTTGTCATTATCACCATAATTAAATGTTCCGCGCAAGGTTATGTTGCGACCTTTGCTATTCAGCTTACGGTTGATTTGCAAAGAGCCATTCGCCGACAAACTCTTTCCATCGGACAAAGATTTATTATTACTGGCGTTTACGCGAATATCTCTCAAGGGATCGTTTGTCTCCAATTCCTGTAAATCCAAGTAATCATTCGGATCAGCCACCAATGCATACGGGTCTGAATTAAACGTACCGGAATAAGAAGCAGAAGCGTTGTCGGTCTTTCCATAATTTACATTCGGACGGAAAATAATATTCGTCATGCTATCCGGTTTCCATTCCAAACGGAAGTCTGCAGAAAAGCTGGTGTTTTTATTACGGTTCTTGCTATTGGAGTTGGAATAAGAAGTCCCATTGGTCAAGAAACGTTCAGAAGAATTTATGCTGGAAATATCGGCATCCCTGAAATTATAACGGGCACTACCACCCAATTCAAGTTTAGAAGTTTCGGTAGCAAAGTTTGCGCCGATTGTTTTGGAAGCGTTCAAACCGTTGTTCCTTCTCCAACGCGGACCTCCTCCCCCACCGGAGAATCCCTGGTCGTTCACATTGTTTGCTCCAGCTATCAAAGTGAATTGGTTGTGGTCTATAAAACGGTTCAATATCAAATTGCTGGTATAACGGTCTTCCGTGCCGATACCCGCGTCTGCGTTGCCAAACCAACCCTTATTCATACCTTTCTTAACTTTAAGGTCGAGCACGGTTTCTTCTTCACCATCGTCTATACCGGTAATGCGAGCTAAATCGGATTTCTTATCATACGTTTTCAGTTTTTCAATCATGTCTACAGGCAAGTTCTTCAATCCGGTCTTCACATCCCCGCCAAAGAATTCTTTTCCGTCTACCATGATTTTCTTTACTTCCTTACCGTTTATCTTCACGTTTCCGTCATCATCAATTTCCGCACCGGGAAGCTTCTTCACCAATTCTTCAAGCATAGCTCCTTCCGGAGTGCGGTAAGCCGAAGAATTATACATCAACGTATCCTCTACCGCAGTCACCTGAGGTGCTTCTGCCGTAATCACAGCTTCACTCAGCATAACGGCATCGGGGTCCAATGTGATAGTACCCATCTTCTTAGCATGCACATTTGCCGACAATTGCAAAGGAATCTCTTTAGTGCGGAAACCGATATAAGAAATCTTCAACACATATTTCCCCGGTTTCACTTTAGGAAGAGAAAAAGAACCTTCGTTTCCGCTGGCTATACCTGCTGCATAGGCACTATCGGGTAGTGACAACAATTGCACGGTAGCTTGAGCAGCCGGTTCTTTAGAATCTGCTTCGACTATCCGTCCCGAGACGGTTATCGTTTTGTTTTGCGCAAAAATAGAGAGGGTGCAGAGGATAAACAGCACCATCCATACAAATCTTTTTTTCATTTACCTTAGTTACGTTTGTAGTGATAATAATGTCTTTTGGACAAATGCAAACGCAAAAGGTTTAATCTATGAAGGGTTATCTTTTAAAAATTCTATCTACCATCGCCTTTTTCATGCCAAATTCTAAGCAGATCACATTGATAATCAAAAAAGTGAGAAAAGACGAAGTATCTACATTCACCACATCTCCTTGGTAGACTCTCCACAACATACCGCCAAAAACGAAAAGAAAAGTGAGGAATATAGCGTTGCGGACAGCAGTATTTCGTATCTGTTCAGTCTCCCGATTCTCATTTTTTGATAAGGCAAAGATAATCATCAAGGCGCCTGCCATCATCAGCAACTTAGTGCATTCCTTGTAAAACAGCAGGTTACTATCGGTTAGCGCTCCCTGCATCATCAATATGAAAGGTATGGCAAGAGCTACAACAAGTATCAGATATCCTAACGGACGGCAAAATGTGGGTAATAAAGCTTTCATTGTTAGACGTTTTAATGAGACAAAAGTAAGTAAAAAAAGATATTTTATATACTTTTGCATGGAAAAAAGCAAAAGAATCATGATTAAACAAGAAGTTATCCTTGGTGAAAAGCTGGAAGTCAGCCTCAGTCGTGCCCTAGAAAAGCATTCGTATGACAAACTATTTATCCTGACTGATGAACACACGAGTCATCTTTGTATGCCCTATCTGAAAAACATAGCCTTCTTAAAAGATGCTATCGAAATCACAATAGGCGCCGAAGACGTACATAAGAATCTGGAAACCCTAGCCAGCGTATGGAAAGTATTAAGTGAAAAAGGGGCCACGCGACATTCTCTCCTTATTAATTTAGGCGGAGGGATGATTACCGATTTGGGAGGTTTCGCAGCATCCACTTTTAAGCGGGGTATACCTTATATTAATATTCCTACTACCCTCCTGGCAATGGTAGATGCCTCGATAGGTGGCAAGACGGGAATCAATTTCAATGGACTGAAAAATGAAATCGGTGTTTTTGCACCCGCCAGCAGTGTATTGATTGATACAGACTTCCTTCGTAGCCTCGATTCCCATAACTTCTTCTCGGGTTATGCCGAAATGATAAAACATGGTTTGATTAGTAGCACCATCCACTGGGTGGAACTTCTCGCTTTTCACACTTCTACCATTGATTACAGCTATCTGAAACAATTGATTGGCCGTTCTATCCAAGTAAAAGAAGACATCGTAGAGCAAGACCCGCTGGAACAGGGCATACGCAAAGCTTTAAATTTCGGCCATACCGTGGGGCATGCCTTCGAAAGCCTTGCTCTTTCCGATAGTCGCCCCATCTTGCACGGGTATGCCGTAGCTTGGGGAATTGTATGTGAGCTGTATCTCTCGTATGCCAAAGTGGGCTTCCCCAAACAGAAAATGCGTCAAACCATTCAATTTATCAAACAGAACTATGGCACGTTCGTCTTTAGTTGTAAACAATACGACCGCCTGTACGAGCTTATGCTCCACGATAAAAAGAACACCGCAGGCACAGTAAACTTCACTTTATTAAAAGAAGTGGGAGATATTTGCGTTAATCAAACAGCCACTAAAGAAGAGATTTTCGAAATGTTCGACTTCTATCGGGAGTGTATGGGACTATCTTAACTCCCTTTTTATAAAAAGAATTAAGAGCCTGTTTAAATTTTCTCGTTTGAAATAAAAAGAGTGTTTCTTCTTTCCGGG
>JAUUNK010000189.1 GCA_030844565.1 Bacteroides ovatus | reverse complement strand
GCAGAGTAACGGAGCCAGCAGGATTATTGACATCCAAGCCGTCATCCTTGTAACATCCAGTTAAAAGAGCCCCGGATAAAGCTACTATGGCTAATGCTGTTTTAGCATTAATTCCACTTAAGAAAATTTTCTTTTTCATCTCAATAAAATTAAAAATTTAGTAATTCTGATTTAATAAAATATGGATTAAAACTATTGCTTTGCATGATGTTATGTCCGGGCATAGTACGATAAGATTTATAATAATACCGTTCATTCCCCGCGTTGTAGGCTATTCCCATGTTCTTTGAAGGTTCCACCCTCGGGATATATCCCCTACGTTTATATTTATAAGGAGGAAGAGCCACTTGGAAGCGGAATCCTCCGTTGCTCTTGGCGCCTTTGGCTTTCATGGCATAAAAGCCGATGGAAGTATAGCGGAAATGGCGTATAACGTCTAGTCGTACGCCTTTTTCTCCTAATATATATTGTTCAGCTTTGAGTGTAGTCTGCAAATTGTACTTTGGCCAATAGAAGCTACCCCCTACGCTCCACGTTGTTCTCATCTTCGTTCCATAATTAAAATCAAATCCATTCCAATAATATGTTCCTGTTACCCCGATACGTGCTTCAAGTGAGAAACGCGTATCTTTGGGTATATAATACACAAAAGATAGGTCGGTTCCATAACGTCCTCCATTAAATGTCCCTACCGCCAGTTCACCGAATATATTATAAGGTAAACGTACCGATTGGGTGGCTGCAATAAAACCAGGTTGAACTTTTCCTGCTAACTTTCCGTATCCATCGTTATAAACTGGGAATTTTACTTGTGCTGCAAGTTTCATACCCTTCCAGAGTGAAACTTCAATAGCCGGTGATAGGTCAAACAAAACCTGATATATCTGAGTTATCACCAAATTCTTGAATGATAGCTCCGGATATACTAAGATGTCTACTTTAAATAAAGAACTGTTTCTCTTCTTGACTTTCCTTACTTGTTTCCACCCATTCCCTAAATTATAACCTACGGTCCAGTCCGCTCGACTTGCTTCTGGTACACTATCGCCTACAATTGGTTGGTAGTATAGTGATATTTGCGGTACATTATTATCTAAGAAAATGATTCTACATGGCTTTTCTTCCGGTAAACCCATTTTCTGGATAATATCTACAGCTTTGCCAATCCCTACCCCGTTCAATCGATAAGCAACATTTTCCATCACATAGACCCGTTCCTTTGCATCTTCTGACCATCCCACATTTTCAAACCCCATCTTTACTAAAGTGTTGACAGCTTCTTCTCCTGTCTGACAATTTCCTTTCATAGGAAGTAAACAGAATAGTAATAAGGCAACACCATTCCACGTTAGTGTGTTGATAATCAGTTTTTTATTCATTTTAGAGCCTCTATGCCTCATTTGTTTGCTTTATACTAGCACGCTAGTCGGTGCATAAAAATATGGTGCAAAAGTAAACACATTTTTTATAATACCAAAGAATTTTACAATAAAAATGAGAAAAAAGCGTCTTACTTTTCGTTTGTTTGTATGGATATTATTTTGAATGGAATCATTCTGTATGACTTTTTGCTTAAATTGAAGATAAATGTCTTATAATGTAGCCTTTGTTTTGCTCTTTTGATATTTTTGCAGACTCTGTTTCTTCAAACTTTAGGCAAAAAAACTATTTTGAAAAGACTATGTAATATTAGGTATAAGATCTATAGCCTTCTTTTTACTTTCGTCTAGTATTTTAGCATAAATCTGGGTGGTTTGTATATTGGTGTGCCCCAATAATTTAGAGACGGTATAAATATCTGCACCGAGAGAAATTAGTAAGGTAGCGTAAGTGTGGCGTGCCACATGAAAGGTGATGTGTTTATTTATTCCCGCCTCTTGTGCCCAACGGGATAAAATTTCATTGCTTCGCCCTAATGAAATAAGCTTATCAAATACTTTAGCATTGTCTGTTGCTCCTTTACGGGAAGGAAGATGCTTCAAAGCTTCATCACTAAGGGGAAGTGAAATGTATTCTTTTGTTTTTTGCTGGACGATTTTCAAATACATTTTTCCTGATTTATCTTTATAGAAGTTCTCCCAGCGGAGAGCTACGATGTCACAATGCCTCAAGCCACAAAAACAACTGAAGAGGAAGGCTTGTTTGAGCAAGGTATTGTAGAATTCCGTTTTGGCTAATGCTTTTATTTCATCAATATTCAGGTATTCGCGTTCCCGTTTGCGTGGACGTGGTTTGTCTTCTTTTAAAATCTTGTTCATTGGGTTGGCAGGGATGAGTTCATCAATTACCGCGTAATTGAGAACATAGTTAAGTCTTCTGTAATAATGAGCCTGAGTATTGTCACTAATATTTTTTTCTTTTCGGGGGTGTTGTTGACGTGCAGTTTTTAAGTATTCGGTAAAACCGAGTATATACTCCTTGTTAACCTTGCGTAAAGGGATTCCTTTGCTATCATATCGTTGCAGATGGTGTATGAGGGCATGCATGTCTGTTTGCCGGGCTGTTTTCTTCCGGTCTTTACGGGCAATGTACAGCAAGAAGTCTATCAATGTAATGTCTGGAGTTACCGGTGGCTTTGCAAAGCCGGGTGTTTCGTTGTGTATCTCTATCCGGAAGTTGCATTTCTGCTTTTTCTCTACATTGATACTCAGATCGATAGAGTAGTGTCCGTCACTTAGTTGTTTTGCACGAACGTGGACGGGATTTACTTTTTGGGGCTCTTTTTTCATGTTTCTTGTTCGTTTTTAGTGTTTTTGATAAGAACAAATGTCGGAATTAAAAACATTTATGGAACAATATTTTTGCTAGATATAGTGATTTATTAGGTGGAAGAGAAATTGTATTGTATAGAAAAAGAGAAAAGTGAATGTAAAATAAATGTGTTTAGTGAAAATAGCTCCTTGCTCGTGGCTTTACCGGAAGAAAAGCCATGTAGAATCATTTTCTTAGATAATAATGTGCCGCAAATATCTCTTTATTATCAGCCTGATAAGAACGATTCGATAGAAATAATGGACCGCTCAAAGTGGGATGTAAGTTATGACTTAGGGAAGGGAATGAAACAAGTGGGAAAGATAAAAAGAAAAAATAATTCATTGTGTAAAGTTGATATTGTAGTATATCCGGAGCTGTACTTCAAAAATCTGGTGATAACTCAGATTTATCAAGTATTGGTAAATATGTCTCCGGGAGTGGAGGTGTCGTTATGGAGGGGGATGAAATTTGCTGCTCAAGTAGTTATTCCTATATATAATGATGGTTATCCGTATTTATACGATAAAGTGCGTCCGCAGTTTATAAGTCTGTCCCAATCGGTGAGACTACCTTATAATATATGGGGAATTTTGTCTGTAGGGCATTTTAGTAATGATCGGTATGGGGTCGATTTGCGTTTGCTCCATCATTTTAAAAACGAAAGATTCACCGTAGAGGGAAGAATTGGATATACAGGGATGGCATATTGGGACGGTTTTACGTGCTATTATGGCACAAAGAAGAGAGTAACATGGTCCGTAGGAGGAAGCTTCTATTGGCCTCGCTATAATGTAGAGACCACGCTAAGGGTCTCGCAGTTCCTGTTGGGGGAGAAGGGTGCCCGGATAGATATTATCCGTCATTTCCGTTATACTTCCATCGGGTTTTATGCAATGAAGGCAGAAGGTGCAAAGAGTAACGGCGGATTCCGTTTCCAGATTGCTCTTCCACCTTATAAATATAAAAGGAAGGGATATATTCCAAGAGTAACGCCATTGAGAAACTTTGGGTTAGCATATAATGCCGGGAATGAACAATACTATTATAAGGAATATAAGACCATGCCGGGAGATAACATAATGCAGAATAATAGTTTTAATCCATATTTTATTAAATCAGAAATGTTGAATTATTAATTTTTAATTTTATTGAGATGAAAATGAAAAGTTATTTGTTAGGTTTTAACGCTAAACTAGCGTTAATGTTAATAGCAATTTGTGGCATGCTTGCTGGTTGCTATGAAAAAGATGAAATCGATGTTCCGGCACCAAGCACCCAAGCTCCTGTTTATTACGTAGGCGGTCTGGTTATTAATGCCGAAACCGGAGCACCGTTGTCAGGGGCTACTGTAACAGATGATACCACCTCTGGGACTACAGATGCTAATGGTAAGTATGTACTCGAAACAAAAGAGGGCATTCAAGTAATCAAAATTTCCAAAGATGGTTATAAAGAGGTAGTAACTTCTATTAATGTATTGAAACTTGCTAACGGGGAAGTAGCGACTTATCTTGTAAATGCTTCTCTGTATCCAGAGGTGAAGTACATGGATAATGTTTATTCTATTGAAGGTAGTGCTTATGATGAAAGTGGAAATAGCATTGCAATTGAAAGTGCCACAATTCCAGGTTTATCTGTTACTGTTAGTGGTAATACTTTCTCTGTAGATGATGTACAACCAGGAGCTTATATTGCTTTTGTAACAGCTAAGGGCTATAATCCTGCTTATGCAACTATCGTTGTTTCAGAAGCTGGCAAAGTAGTAGCTACAACACCTGATCAAAAGAATAAGGTGAAGACTACTGTTAATGTAATCATGCAGAAAGCCGCTGAGGCTGCTAAATATTTCGTTGAAGGAAATATCAGAAATGAGAATGGCGCGGCAGTGATGGGAGCCAATCTGACTGTTACATTAGGAGGTAAGGAAATCGACTGTGTTTATACTAATGGATATTTTAAGGGTAGTATTCCTGCAGAAAATATTGCTACTGCAACGATGATTACTGTAAGTGTAACTAAAGGTGGATATTATCCGTATGCTGCAAGCTCTTTGGTTCTTCCGGTGAAAGCAGGTGAAATATCTGTTACTTCGTTCAATATCACAATGAAAGCTATAAAAGATAGTCCTGTAGAAGAAGATCCTTCTGTAGGTGGTAGCTCTGTTGCTGATGTAATACAGAATGGTACAACCGACTTCCAACCTGCTAATACGGTGAAAGAACTTTCTGTAGAAGGTGGTGCTAGTGTTGAAGATGTGCTTCAATCTATACAAGCAACAACAGGCGTGGTAACAACTTTACCAGAAGATGTTCCGGTTATAACTGTGGATGCTTCAGGTGTTAATACGGAATTGGTATCAGAAATTGTGAAGGTGGGAGGTTCTACTTCTATTATTGTGACAGAAGTTGACCAAATTAAGATTCAGCCTGAAACTAAGGTTATCTATACGAAAGGTGTAGCAGAAAATATTAGCGTTTCTCGTGATGTTGCTGCTGAAAAGTCTTCTGCTGCTGCACGTGCTTACGAAGGTACTCCTGATGGCGCTATCTTTACTAAGCCTTTGCAGATCGCATTTAATGCCCCGGTAGCAGGAAATGATATTGACTTTGTTCTTCCGGTTCTTTATTATAATTCAGTTAAAGGAAGCTGGGTGGCTGATGGTGACAATGTCGCTGCTTTTGATCCGAGCACAGGCAAATTTGTTGCTAAGGTAGCTCACTTCTCTAAGTTCAAATTTGGTTATGAGGATTCAATAAAGGTAAGCGAACCTGTTGAATTGAGACCGACTACAATTGCTAAAAGTTGCTATACAGGTGCCGCTTCTAAGCTGGTTACTGTAAAGGGTACTTATCAAGGTGGTAGCAAATATGTAAATGAGACTCCGGCTATGGCAGCAGCTAGTGCATTAGAGGGAATGAAAGAATCTACTATTACTTATGTAGCTAATCTGTTGACTAACATGATTAAAGCTGATAACGTAAACATTCTTCCGTTGAACGATTATGTAACTACTGACTTCTCTTATGATATTACTATTCCTGCTTACCAGCAAGTAACAGGCTTTGATATTACAAGAAGTGAAGTTACCAAAACTTATATAGTGAAGGTGGTAGCTGCTGATGGTCGCAAGATTGATGTGGAAGTTGTTGTTAAGTCTATCAGCTCTGTAAAAGTAAGCGCCAACAAAGAAGAAAGCCATGGTCATGGTCACGGTGAAGATCTGAATGCTGGTGGTGGTATCGTTACTCTTGACTAATCGTCATCATGATAAAAATATCAGGAACAATGAAAAATAAATTAGTAATAATGTCTTTATTGTTAGCGGGTGCAGTTACTGTTGCCACAGCGCAAACGAAAGAGAAGTTCTATAGCGAGCGCTTTTTAGACAATACTTTCGTAAGTGCAGGGGTAGGCGGACAGGTGTGTGTAAATCCCGATAACAGTGATTATGGCTTAGGTAAGGCTATTACACCCTTAATACATATTTCAGTGGGTAAGCTCTTTACCCCTGTTTGGGGAGTACGTGGGCAAGTGGCCGGATTCTGGACAAAGCTTTATTCCAAATACGGTACGCCTGCTGGTAAATATAATAAGGTGGAAAAGAATTATGGTACTATCCGCTTTGATGGTTTGTTCAACCTTTCCAATGCGATTGGCGGATATAACCCCGACCGTTTATTTACCGTTTCTGTCTTTGCCGGACCGGGTCTGACTTTTGCGAAAACATATGGTAACCTGGATAAGGTTAATGCTTTGGTAAATGGTTCGGTAGGTGTGATGGGACAGTTTAATGTCGCTAAGAACTGGGATGTGAACGTTGAGGCACGCGGAGAAGTTTCTCCTTCTGTCTTTGGCTCAAGGAGCAGTGCTTATACGGATGGAGCTGTTTCGTTGACTGCCGGAGTAACCTATACATTTGGTGGCAAAAAGTTTATTTCTTGTGGCGCATCGAATGCTGTAGCCGAAAAGGTGATCAACGATAATGTAAACAAATACAGAGAAGAATTGGAGCAAGCTCAGCAAGAATTGGTTCAGACCAAGAACGCTCTGGCTAACGTGAAACCGGAAGTAAGAGAAGTCGTGAAAGAAAACGTGATTGTTAATCCGATTGCTGTCTTCTTCAAGATTGGTAGCTCTAAGATCGACGAATACGGTATGGTTAATATCAAACTGCTTGCCAAAGCAATGAAAGCTAATCCGAAGGCAAAATATAAAATTGCTGGATATGCTGATCAGGCAACAGGTAGTTCGGCTACTAACCAACGTATCTCTGAAGCACGTGCTAAGGCTGTTTATGATGCACTTATTGCTGAAGGTGTAAATAAGGATCAACTTGAATACGTCGGATTCGGTGGAACAAAAGACATGTTCGGTAAAGTTTACCTGAACCGTGTAGTTATACTGGAATAAGAATCTCTCTTAGATAGAATACTATCTGAATATCTTAGGTGAGGAGGCATCTTTATGGAGATTGCCTCCTCTTTGTTTTAATAACAAGATAGAAAAAATCAATGAAGAAATTGCCATCCCAAATAATAATCGTATTTTTGTCCCCAATTATGAGTAGAATAATAGCTATTGATTATGGTAGAAAGCGTACGGGAATAGCCGTAAGTGATCCCATGCAGATGATTGCTAACGGATTAACCACGGTTCCCACGCATGAACTCCTGGACTTTATTGTCGGTTATGTAAACAAAGAATCTGTGGAGCGGATTCTTATCGGATTGCCTAAGCAGATGAACAATGAGCTTTCGGAAAATATGAGGAACATCGAGCCTTTTGTAAAAGCCCTTAAAAAACGTTTGCCTAATCTTCCGGTAGAATTTGTTGACGAACGTTTTACGTCAGTGTTGGCGCACCGTACTATGTTGGAAGCGGGGCTCAAAAAAAAGGATCGGCAGAATAAAGCTCTGGTAGATGAAATTAGCGCTACCATCATCTTGCAAACTTATCTCGAAAGTAAACGTTATTAACGGCAAATAATTTATTAATAGTAGATTAAAATAAGAAATATGATTTTACCTATTTATGTGTATGGCCAGCCTGTATTGAGGAAGGTGGCGGAAGACATTACTCCGGATTATCCGAATCTGAAAGAATTAATCGCAAATATGTTCGAAACAATGATACACGCTGATGGCGTAGGGCTGGCTGCCCCTCAAATAGGGCTTCCTATTCGTGTGGTGACTATTACGCTCGATGTGCTTTCCGAAGATTATCCTGAATTTAAAGATTTTAACCGGGCTTACATCAATCCCCACATCTTGGAAGTGGGAGGAGAGGAAGTAAGCATGGAAGAAGGATGCCTGAGTCTCCCGGGAATTCATGAAACTGTAAAAAGAGGGAATAAAATACGTGTAAAATACATGGACGAAAACTTTGTGGAACATGAAGAAGAGGTGGAAGGCTACTTGGCACGCGTTATGCAACATGAGTTCGACCATCTCGATGGCAAAATGTTTATCGACCACCTTTCTCCGCTTCGTAAGCAGATGATTAAGGGTAAACTGAATACCATGCTGAAAGGCAAAGCGCGCAGTTCCTATAAGATGAAGCAGGTGAAATAAAGATAAAAAACGTTTTTATCTCTGCCAACTAAACGAAAAGCATTATTTTTGCTTCGTTTACAAGCATAAGATGTCAATGATAAAAAGAATATTAACAGCATTACTACTTTTACCTACGCTGGTTTGTGCTCAAATAAATACGGAGCGGGTGATGACAATTGCCCGCAATGCCCTTTATTTTGAGGACTATGTACTTTCTATACAATATTTCAATCAGGTAATTAACGCAAAACCTTATCTGTATGAGCCCTATTTCTTCAGGGCTTTGGCTAAAATTAACCTGGAAGATTATCAGGGGGCTGAAGCAGATTGTGATGCTGCCATCCAGCGCAACCCGTTTGTTGTAGGAGCTTATCAAATCCGTGGATTGGCACGTATTCGCCAAAACAATTACGAAGGGGCTATCAAGGATTATGAGAAAGCATTACATTATGATCCGGAAAATATCACTTTGTGGCATAATCTGACTTTGAGCCATCTTCAAAATAAGGATTATAATGCAGCAAAGGAGGATGTGGAAAAGCTGTTAAAAGTTTCTCCCCGTTACACCCGTGCTTATTTGATGAGGGGAGAAATCAACATGCAACAGAAAGACACTATTAATGCCTTGAAAGATTTCGATACGGCACTTAAACTAGATAAATACGATCCGGATGCATGGTCGGCACGTGCTATCATAAAACTACAACAGGCAAAATATGCAGAGGCGGAATCCGATTTGAACCACGCTATTCATTTGAGTGCGAAAAATGCCGGAAATTATATCAATCGGGCATTGGCACGCTTTCATCAGAACAACTTGAGAGGAGCAATGAGCGATTATGACTTAGCTTTGGACATCGACCCCAATAATTTCCTTGGGCATTATAACCGTGGTTTATTACGTGCGCGGGTAGGGGATGATAACCGTGCCATTGAAGACTTTGACTTTGTGCTTCAAATAGAACCGGATAATATGATGGCTACTTTTAACCGTGGTTTGCTGCGTGCACAGACCGGGGATTATCGCGGAGCTATCCAGGATTATACAACTGTTATTAATGAATATCCCAATTTCTTAGCTGGTTATTATCAACGTGCTCAGGCTCGTAAAAAGATTGGAGACCGTAAGGGAGCAGAATTGGACGAGTTTAAAGTAATGAAAGCTCAGCTTGAAAGGCAGAATGGAATAGCTGGAAACAACAATAATGCGGTGGCCCAAAATAAGGGGGAAGAGGAAAACGAAAAAGAGGAGGAAAATAAGACACGTAAGAAGTCTGATAAAAATATGAATAATTACCGCAAGATTGTAATTGCGGACGATTCAGAAGGTCAGCCACGTTATAAGAGTGATTATCGCGGTAAGGTGCAAGACCGTAATGTAACGATCAAACTTGAGCCGATGTATGCTATTACCTATTATGAAAAGGTAAGCGAAGTGAAGCGCTCGGTTAATTTCCATAAGTTCATCGAAGACATGAATAGTTCGGGTATCTTTCCCAAACGTTTGCGAATTACTAATATGGAAGCGCC
>JAUUNK010000188.1 GCA_030844565.1 Bacteroides ovatus | reverse complement strand
TCCACATCCATCCCTCCGGCACTTCAAACGGCACGTTCTCATAATGGGGCGTATCGGAAAGAGAAAAGGAGAGGAAAAATCCCCTCCTTAACTTAAAGACCATGTATCAGATATTTAAATCTTTCAGTGCTAGTGCATAATTGGGACAAAAACCGTCCATTATACACTTTAAACCAAGTGTCTGATAGTACTTGTGGTCATCATCTTCGGTACATAGGTATTTGTAACCATAGCGTGGCATGTACTCCTTGAAGAACCGAGCCAAGTCTTTCAGGCTTTCTTCTTGGTTCTTTTTGAAATTACTGCGCACAATGATGATAGACCAGTCGGGAAAGTTGCCTCTTCCACAGCTATACTCCCAGAAGCGGATATAGCAGTCTAAATCACGTTCACGAATGTCCACACAAAAGCCGTTGGCATGGGACATCACGCTACAGCTTTCTCTGTAGCCAAATTTCTCACACAAGTAGAGATTGAAATCAAGAATTAAATCTTTTTGTACCATAAATAATTGGGTTTTAAAAATTAATAAATAGAGAATTATAAATGAAAGCCTCGCTTACGCTTAGCCTTTTTCTTTTTCATTAGGCGATTGAACTCTGCTTCTTCTGCGGCAGTGGCATCGTAGGATGAGCTACCGTTTAGCAAACCGAGACTGATGCCAAAGCTATCATCGGAATGGGAAACGCTTTGCTGTACCTCTTCTTTTTGTTGTTTGGATTCCTGTTTGGCAGACTCCAACAAAGATGCACAAGCATTCTCTTCCAGTCGGTTGTCGATATTCAAGTAGCTGAACTCTCGACCTACTTTTGAGCCGGAGAAAGAAAAGCCGTTATGTTCAAACTTGACACCTTGTATTTCCCGTGTAGTCCGGCTGACTTTGAATTTCATATCAATCTCCCGGTCGGCAAGCGCATCTTTCAAATTATCCCAACTATGAGCTGTGGGCAGTTCTTCTTTCAATGCCTTGTATATCTCGTGCTTTGCCTTATCGTATGGGCGCAAGCGTTCCTCTTTGATATGGTCTTTACCATTGGCAAAGTGCAAGCGATATTTGGCGGTCAACATTTTGCAAACTTTCTCATTCCTGCGAAAATCATTCTTGTCGCTAATCGTCTTGCCATCATTGTCCACTCGGTTGAAAACGATATGGCAATGCGGATGCTCACGGTCGATATGCCGGGCAATGATGTATTGCGTATTTTCGATGCCCATCAGTTTCATATAGTCGTGGGCGATTTGCAACATCAACGCATCATCAGACTTCAAGCATTCGCCATCTTCAGGAGAGAAGTTGAGCGAGGTGTGTCCGACAATATTCTTTACCTTGTCGTTGAGCAACGCCTGTAATTCAAATTGCTCCGCCATCTGTTCGGGTGAGCCATTCACTCCGACAGCTTCCAGCAATTTGGATTTCTCCTCTTTGAGGACATAGCGGACACAGCCACTGAACGATGTCCCTTTGGTCTGCTTACCTATCATCTTTCAGTTGCTTTATGAGTTGGTTAATACGCTGCGCCATCTCCTCGCATCTTTCGGCAACAGCAAAGAATCCGTAGGTGTTTGCCTGCTTCGCCAATTGGTTAAGATTGGTGCTTTCACCTATCAACTGACGGATGATGTGGATATGCTCTTTCGTGATTCGTTCACGTACTGTTCCGCTCTCAATGAGCGAACGGATGACTGCGCTTTGGGTCTGCTTGCTCCGTCTGCAAAGCGCACCGAGCCATGCGAATTGGTCGTATGACAGACGGAGAGTTATCGTATATTTCTTTTCCATTTGGAATTGCTTTTAGTGAATAATTTGTGACCATCGGGAGCTGCCTCCTCAGACTTTTTGAGGAGCAAGTGGTCGGGAAATGTAATACACCGACATTAACTTGCTACAGTAAAAAAGTCTCGATTCCTCTTCCGGTATTCAAAGTCTGAATCCTCGTTTCTTAGGCTGTGAAACTTTCGGCAGCGGAGTGTCTTTTTGTATGCTGATGAGCTTCAGATCGAATATATCTATCAGTGTTTTCAAGACTGGATTTCTCTTTATCATCTGTTGCAGGATAGCTTCGTCGGGCTTCACTTTGAGCAGATAATCGGCTATGTCGTACCCCTCTTTTCGCTCGTTTTCGGTGGCATTGGTTTCCATATAATCGAACATTCGTACCTCAATCCCGTAGCTTTTCATCAGACCGATTTTGCTCTGCCAATAGTCGGTCGCCCCCAAATCGGGGAATAACACAACGCTTCTTCCTACCAGAACGGATAGGCTGTTGGCATTGAAGCAACCGTTCTTTCCACCTGATGCTATCCATAGAAACTGCGGCAGATAGTAGGAAGCAATGAGTGCCGTTTTCTCGCTTTCGACCAGTGCGACAGGACGGCTTTTGTCTTCAGGAAGCAGATGCTCACCGAAGAAGCATTGCTTCAAATTGTAATCACCTTTGTGTAATACGGAGTGCACCCACGTAACATGATTGTATGGTTCTTTTATCCGCTTACCTGTTTCGGAATTGTAAAGCATTATCTTACCTGTACGGATTTTATTCTGATTGTCCGTTTGCCAGAATACGGTTGCACCGTCCCAATACTTGGAAGTACCAACCTTGTATCTTTTCATGAGTTCCAATGTCTCCGTCTCTCCGAACTGAGCCGATAGAAATTGAAACAACTTGTTTGCAGAATAGCCACGCAATGATTGGTTGACTATATCCAAATCAATGTAGGAAGTAGCTATTGGTTGTGCTTCCTTAATAGGGGCATAGTTCCTGAAACTATTCTCCTTCTCCGCAAACTTTTCTTTCTCAGACGGGTTCTGCTCAAAGTAATCACGAGGCGTGAAGTGATAACCGCATTTCTGCTCATGGTCACAACGCCCCACGTACTCAGGGAACTGGATTTGCTTCTCCGTATCAATGTACTTGGAAAAACATCTTTGGTGGTGGCAGTTCGGGCAAGTGTGTCGAGTGCTGACACCTTTGTAGGGTTCTAATATGAATCTATGTGTACTCATTGTATGTTTCTTTTTGGGTGTGTCACTTTTGTCGTTATTGTCGTTTTCGCTGGAAAAGTGTCAAAACCGACAAAAATGTCACGGGTTAATCTTTGAATATTCTCCATGCTTCTCTTTGCGGAACAATGTCCCGATGTTGTCATTGAGAAAGCGTTGAAATGTGCGCTCCTTCATTCCATTTTGCTCGGCTATCTGTATAGCTTGGGCAGTTGTAAAGGATGGAGGAAGTAGATTGACTATCGCCTGTTGTTGGCTGTTGAGCATGTTCTCATTGAGTATATTTTGAACGCTCAATGCGGATTCCTTGAAATACTCCGTCAGTTTAATGGCTCGTTCTACCGTCAACAGGTCGATATATGTTTTACCACACTCTCCGCAGGTCCATCGCGCTAATTGGATAATCAGGCAGAAACGGATGATGTATATCTCCAGCTTGCAATAGATACTCACAATGGTGTCATTTGTCTCTTGGTCGCACAATTCTGAGAAGTGGTGCTGCCATTCGTAAAGCCGTCTCTTGGCATCCTCCGTGAAAAGAAGAATCTGCGGTTCTATCTCTCCAAACTCATTGAGGGCATACTCTTGTTGTATCAGTTTGTCAATAATGGCATTCCATTCTTGTTCGATGTTCTCCGGTAGTTCCTTGTCATTCCAACGAGCCTTCTGTTGCAGATTGGGCATCACAAACAGAATGCGGTCGATGAATCCGTTACTGGAACGTTCACCTTTAGCCAACTCACTGAGAATCTTCTTTTGAATAGTACCAATAACTGAGATATACGGTCGCTTGATGAAGATGGAACTCTTGGCATTTTTGCGGTCGGATATAGTGGTCTTGGCACTGAACACCGACAGCCAGAACTGTTCTTCCGAACCGTTGTTATAACGGTTGAAGTTCTTGAACCAAGCGGATAACTCGTCAGCCCACAAGCATAAACCACGTTTGTTTTGCGCATGGATAAGGCTCAAACCTTCAGGCGTTACATCCGAAATTAAGAAGCGTTTACGAACTGGCTCCTGAGGAAATTGTTCTTCACCGCTTTCCGCTCGTTCTTTGCGGCTCATACTCATCAGTTCATCATACTTGGCAAGAGCCTTTTCAAAGACTTGATTCTGCTGATAGTCGTAATCAAGAAACGGTTTCATCGCAAAGCTGAGCGGATGACTTTTGTTTGCTCCCGGTCTTCCTATCAATGCCATATACAGGATAGGGCTTTCTATCCAGCCTTGCTTGATTTGGGCAAGATGCGTGTTACCGATGCCAACTGCAATCGCTGCAAAAATTGCAGAGGCAATGTAGTCAGTCGGGTAGTTATGGCATTCGTGAACCTCACTGATGATGCGTTGGATTTTTGTCGGGAATATGCTGACAGGAAAATCAGTGCCAGCCAATCGCATACTTAAATCAACCGCTTCGTCAATGATGGATGCCGGATTAATAGAGGATGTATCCATAGTTCTACTCATTAAAACTTCATGGATGATTTGGACTTATGACGGACACCGCCTTGCATATTTGCCAGCATCTCCTCGTAAGTCTGTTCTGCACTCTTTCTACGCCCGTTCTCAATCCAAGAAAGAAGTTCGTCTTCATAGAAATAGAGTTTCTTACCTTTCTTATAGGCAGGAAGCAGTCCTTTGCGTACCAATGTATAAATGGTAGGCTTGGCTTTTCGG
Organism: Bacteroides ovatus; assembly: GCA_030844565.1. Taxonomy (GTDB): domain Bacteria; phylum Bacteroidota; class Bacteroidia; order Bacteroidales; family Bacteroidaceae; genus Bacteroides; species Bacteroides ovatus_A. Next base: position 5,160 of record JAUUNK010000188.1, on the reverse strand, counting down.
ATGATACGGCAAGCATCCTCTATTTCTACCAACACATGTTTGTCAGATGGCTGTGGCTGGAGTTCCGCTACCATCTTTTTCAACTCGATGACCTGTTCGGTCAGATAACCTACCGCTTCGGGCAGCTTATCAAATGTTACTGTTTCTTTTTGCATACGCCAATCGTTTTTAATTGTTCGACGGCAAAGGAAACAGGTGTTTCAATGGTGGAATCATTCACCAAAATATAACTGATGAATAACTTTTTGATGGTAATAAGTGATGATTACGAGTAATTTAAGTACCTTTGTGTCATGAAATACCAGTGGTTATTGAAGCTATAAAACAAATTTGTCGTTTATGATACCGCAATTTGAAGAAATACGGATACAGGCATTGAAAGAATTAAGTGCCGGGATAGTTATGAGAGCTAAAGATTTACGCATTCCTTTGGCTAAGCATTTTGGATTGACCGATGAGGAAATGAATGCTTGGTATCCTTCTGGTAATGGCGAAATATTCTTAGACCGTATTTCGTGGGCTTTATCGTATCTTTTTATTGCAGGTCTTGTAGAAAAGCCCCAAAGAGGTGATTATAAAATCAGCGAAAAGGGACTGTCTATGCTTTCTTCATGCACGGAGAAACAAATAAATGAGTTCATCAAAGTAACAGTGAATGCGAAAACTCCGAAGAAAAGTTCTAAAAATAAGGATGCTAACAACACTTCTTCCCATTTGGGAAATGATGATGAACGTACACCGGAAGAAGAATTAGCTGATTCTTATGATAGGATAAAGCAGAATGTGCAATCTCAAATTCTGACAACTATATTAAGTAAAAAGCCACAAGAATTTGAACGGTTAGTTGTGAAATTACTTCAAGCAATGGGGTATGGTGGCGAGGTCAAAAACTCAGGTGTTGTAACGAAACTATCTAATGATGGTGGTATAGATGGTATCATTAAAGAAGATATTTTAGGATTTAATCATATATCCATACAGGCAAAGCGATATGCTTTAGATAATAATGTTCAGCGTCATGAGGTTCAGAGCTTTGTAGGAGCTGTTGCAGGAACACCATCCAAGAAAGGTGTATTCATCACCACCTCTGATTATTCTAAAGGTGCGATGGAATATGTGGAAAGCCTTAACGGTTCACCAACTATTATCCTGATAAATGGTCAGCAATTAACAGAATATATTTATGACTATGGCTTGGGATTGCAAACAGAGAAAGTCCTTAAAGTCATGAAAATGGATATGGACTACTGGGATGCAATGGACAATGCCTAATGGTATTGCGTTATGCAATTTTTCTATCTAATTTAATCTTGCATTCTGATTCTGTATGCGACATTTTACGTTCAATAGTAGATATTTCCGAATCACGGAGGGTATGGGTAAATACCCTCTTTATAAAAGTGGCGGTCTGTAAGCGTGGCTTACTGAATGCCTTGCCGATATTCCATCCAAAGTGCATGATGTCAATGGTCTTTAACTGAGAATCGACCTTTATTGGTTCAACTTTAGGCAGAGTATCTAACAAGTAATATTCTGCCACATATCCACACAAGCGATTAAGTGCCGTTTCATCAAGATAGGAAACCAAAGTTTGTTTTGTGTATGCGATAACCTTATTGAGTTTTTCTTGTGAGGCACGTTCTTTCTCTGCCATAGCGTTTGCACGAAGAGTCTCGTATTCTGATGGCTGGTCGGATTCTTCGATAGATGTGTTGTTGGTAGAAGGCGTGGTTTCCTCCTTTGGAAGTTCTGCCACATCTTCGTTGGGTTCGTAATATGATAGAGTAGAAACTTCTTCTGTTATGTCAGATGTAGTTTCGATTTCAATTTCGGGTTCAGGTTCAGAAATGATAGGTTTTGAATTTATAGAACTTCCGGCAAGTTCCGAGTTTGCTGCTGGAGCTTCTACGACTACAGCCTTGTTGCGATAGCATTCAAATCTCATAAAGCACTTCTCTATTGTAGGTGAAAGGAGTTGTCTGAATACCATTTGCAGATTGAGATAGATAGCTCCCATGATAATGGAGCTTACCACTAAAATGAGGTAGCTGCTGAACTCATCCCAACCATAGTGTAGCACGGTCTGGCGGGCTAAAACACCAATGATTGCGATTGTACCAAAAACAATCAGATGCAATGTTATATGTTCTATCTTTTTCTGCTCCATAGTGGTATGTATTAATCGTTTGTGTGCAAATATATAGGATTAATTTTTGAAAAAATCCATAGTTTTGCCTGTTAATGGGCTTTTGACGATATATTTCATCACTTTTCACCACGTTACACTCTTAATAATAAGCGCATTGCAAATTTCTTGTTTTTGGATGAAAATAGTTGGGTAAATAGGCTTGTGTATCTTAAAAACAAAAATTATCTGCATCATTTAATGTAAACAATGCAGATAATCAATAGGGTATAGAGATATTGCTTATTAGCAATACAATGTATGGTTTGTATCCTTGTTGAAATATAACAAGAGGTTGTAATCTTGTTTACGAGCGACTTTGTTTATTAGCTATTTCCTAAATGCTGCGGAATGCCCGGTGTCTATCTGATAGGATAGGGCTATAACCATATCGAGATTATACACATCGGCATTGTTCCCATTCTCCAATTTGATGTACTTACAAACTTCGTGGCTCCTCAAAACATTAGCTTTCAGGATTCTCTTAATTGCTGCATGGATAGTCCAAGCAGTTGTATAAAACAAGTCTGCAAGCTCCCAAGCGGTCATCCATATTTCACCATCGGAAATATGGATGCTTTGTTCGTTGTTTGTTATGATTCCTCGTTTCATAGTTATATCTATTTGAGTGATATTTTATTGGCTGTTTCTCGTTTCTTGGAATTGACCAAATCGGCATAAATCTGAGTTGTGGACACATTCTTATGCGTTAGCATCTTTGATACCGTGTAAATATCTGTACCTAAGGATATTTGTATGACGGCGTAGCTGTGCCTGAAGCAATGGAAGCTTATCGGTTTCGTTATTCCTGCTTTTTTGAGCCAGCTTTTCAGCGGATAATTAATCATGCTCCGTTTCAAATCCTTGAATACTTTGCCTGTTCCGGGTGTTCCGCATAGTTCGTAGGCTTCGTAACTGATGGGGAGTGTCGCTTCCGTTTGTGTTTTCTGTGTCCTGATGCGCAAGCAATAACCTTGGTCGGGAGCGATAGTGAAATCTTCCCATTGCAGATTGAGAATGTCACTGATACGTAAGCCTGTCAGACAAGCGAATAGAGAAGCAGCTTTCAGAACAGGAATGTCGCAAGGTGTGGCAGCGAGTTGCTTCACTTCGTCCAGCGTCAGATACTCTTTCTTCACATCTTGTGGCTCTATTTTATCAAGATAGTCATTGATGTTTTCTCGAAACCATTTGTCTCGATAGGCAATCTTTAACAATCCTCTGAATGTAGAGTAGTAGCCGGATGCCGAATTGAGGGAAATGTGGCGGTTGCTGTGTTTGAGTTGCTTGGCGTTCAGCAAGTACTCACGGAACTTCTTGCATAAATCCACATTCACATCGCCAAAGGTACATTGTCCCTTGACGAAGTTGTAGAAATGCTGATAGACAAACTGCCATTTCTGGTCTTTATTCCGGCACATTTTCTTGAAGTAGGCGAGGAAGTCGGCTTTCTGTTTGGTCTTATCCAAGAAGCCAAACTCTTCATTGATGAGCGATTGTACCCGGATGCAGCGGATAGCCTCTGCCTTGTTCAACATATCGTTGTTGAACTCCCGTTCCATTTCGTTCTTCGGATGGGCATAGATGTAGATGCCGAGGTATTCCCTGCGGCTCATCTGCATCGTTTCGGGGTTACGGACTGCCGGATAATAATCCAGATACAAGGAGATGCGATTATTCCGAATCGCTCTCTGACGAACTGTTACTTTTGTACATGTGTGTGACATACTGTTTGATATTTAGAATTTTACATTTGTTTGGTGCAAAGGAATAAGGTGATTCAATGGTGGGTATATTCACCAAGAAATAACTTATTCAATCTTTGGGGCTGCAAGCAACTTATCTAATTCGGGCTTGGAGATAAACGTGTATTTGCCTTTCTTGACCTTGGGGATATTATGGTACTTCGCATAGTGATAGAGTTGGTCACGAGTGAGGTTGAACTTCTCCATCGCTTCGGCTACCGTATAATATTGCGGTTCTTCTGGTATGGCAATTCCCTTGGCTATATCTACGTGCTTCTTGGAATAGTACACCATGATGCCCTCTTTCTTCTTGGGGATGGCATTCTTGGAAACGAAACAATAGATGGCAGATAGGGTCATGCCGAACTTCTCCTGCATTTCTTGGGAGCTGTACCATTCGGTAATGTCTGGATTCGGGGCTTTCTTGGCAAAGTAAGCGTCAATATGTTTCTTGCTCCAGTAGGTCTTACCACGATTGAAAGTTCGGGGGATGTTGTTCTTCTTGGCTACCACAAATATCCATGACTCGTTTACATGATATTTCTCTTTGACTTCTGCGGTGGTGTAGAAGTCGGTGATAGGGGCTTTCTCAATGGGTACTCTCTTTTTGTATTCCGCTGCATTTTCAAACAGAAGCTCTATATCTTTTCTTCTGACTAATGTCTTACCTTTGAATTGAACTACTTTTATGATGTTATCTGCCATATAGCGATAAATACTGGCTCGACTAATCCTTAAGAGTTTTGCTGCTTCAGGTGGGGTATAGAATTCCTTGTCCTCAATAGATGGTTTTTCCGTCTTTATTGAGAACTCTTTTTGATAAGTCGCTATACGCTCTTGCCTAATCCGTTCTTTATAGGCTGCATTGTTGCACCTATGAGAACAATAGTTCGTAGTCGTTTTGCGAGCTATGAAAATTTGCCCACACCATTTGCATTTCTTCTTGATTTCGATGTTGCTGCTCATTCTTTTCTCCGTTTATTTCTCCAATTTTGTTTCAGTGCGTCTCACCACGTCTCACTGTGTCTCAAATCTCTACTACCTTGCTGGTGAGAAACAAGGCTTTAACAAGCGAGCAACAAATGCGGTACAAAAATGAGCTGAATAAGCCCTATAAACGATAACTATCGCTTATAAGGCTAAAAAGAAAGGCGCTCAAAATGAACGCCTTGATAATCGTTGATGATATATGCTAATCGTTGGTAATCACCACTTACTTGCCGATGCAAA
>JAUUNK010000012.1 GCA_030844565.1 Bacteroides ovatus | reverse complement strand
TCCGATACGGGGCATTGCCAGCATTACAATAATAAGAACTGAACACCACCAGAATCCTCTTTTAATCTTGATGAGTTTATTGATCCGGGATAATAACAGTCCCATGAAAAATGGATAAAGCAATCGGGTCATTCCTATGTATATTTGGTCGGGTGTGATGCTCCAGCCCCCTATAACCGTATAGGCTGCGCTTCTGTTGGCGGAAAATAGATTGAATATGTCCAAATTCATGGTTAAGTCGATAGTCAGGAAAGCAGTTCCTATTACAAAAATGCAAAGTAGTGTTTTTGAGAAGTGGCGGATAAATAATGCATAAAGGATATTGGCGATATATTCCAACATCAATGACCAGGTAGGCCCATTCAATGAATTAGTTTCCGCCCATCCACGAATATCCCACGAAGTAAGTGCCGGAAGCATCGTACAGCCTAACAGGAAAAGTAGGAGCATTTTCCACCAAGGTGTTTCACTAATAAGAGGGAAAGCCGAACAGTCACCAAAATAGAAAAGCAAAGCTCCGATCAAGGTACCCATAATTACCATCGGATGAAGACGTACAAGCCGACGTTTGAAGAAGTCTTTCAGGGTCATTCGGTTCCAGCGGTCGTCATAAGCATAACCGATAACGAATCCGGAGAGAACAAAGAAGAAATCGACAGCCAGATAGCCGTGATTTAGTATTTGGTGCATGGGATCGTGAGAATAAGTCTCAAAAAGATGGTAAGCCACTACCATCATTGAAGCTACTCCACGTAAGCCGTCCAGAATTTCATATCGCGGTTTGGATGCTAGATAATCATTGTGTTGCATAAAAATAAAATGTTTTTTGTGGTGGTATTAAATAATTCATTTTAAAGACGGGGCAAAATTACGTTGCAATCTTATATGATGTTTGTTTTATTGTTTATTAGAATTGTCTTATATTTGCATATAAAGAGAGGAAATGGAGAGATTTACTCTTTATTTTAAAATATAGTCCAATGTCGCAGACTGAAAAACAATCGTATACTTTCAATCATGTTCATCTTACTCCTAATGAACAGATAGGCATGCATCAGCAATCTACCTGGGAATTATCTTATGTGATAACCGGTGCCGGAATGCGGATGATAGGAGATATGACAGAGCCTTTTACAAGTGGTGAAGTGATACTTATACCACCGGGAATACCGCATTGCTGGTCTTTTGACAATACGGTTACCGATACCGAAAGTAAAATCGAAAATATAACTCTGCTACTTGAGACTGCTTTTCTGGATCATTGTGCTTTTCTGTTTCAGGAGTTGCGTGAATATATAGATCGTTTTAAGAAGAATACGGATGCTGTGAAGTTTACAAAAGAAAAATCCAATGCACTGATTGCCATTCTAAAAGAAATGTGCCGGCAGAATGCTGCTGAACGTGTCGCATCTCTTATCAGATTAATTCTCCTGATTGGAGAAAGTGGGGGCGTACAGGTTGTTGGGAAGTATCAGAAAGTCGATAAAGAGAAAAAGCGGATAGAGCAGATTCAAACATACGTTATTTGTAATGCTAAGCGGAATATAACTCTTGATGATGTGGCTCGACATGTCGGAATGAGCCGCGCTTCTTTCTGCGTTTTCTTCAAGAAGGCTACCGGGAAGACGTTTGTCACCTATCTGAATGAATATCGGATAAAATTGGCATGCCAACTTTTGGAGCAAAAAAAGAAGATGCCTGTTTCGGAGATCTGTTATGCTGTCGGATTTAATGATGTACCATACTTTAATCGGGTATTTAAGCGCTATAATGGGACTACTCCGAGTGAATATGAATGATATGGAATATCCCCCTTTAGTAATATTGACCGAATTTTGACAGGAAAAAAGAATGCCCTAATAGAGAAAGATTACAAATGGTTCCTTTTTTGAGGATAGAAATAATGAAATATCTCCTTTTTACAACCTTTCTAAAACCTATCATTTTGGGAGATAATCCTCTTATTATTTATCAATAGTACCTCCATTCTCAGAAATTACTCTCCCTTTTTGAAAAAGACGAAGTTGCTAAACAGTAAAATGCTATGTTTTCGTTCCGGATAGAGGAAAAAAGTAGAATGTAATGAACTGATAAAAAGATTTAGTGTATGAATGTATTCTATTCAAAAGATCTTATATAGCATTATTTCTAGTCCGATAGATAGTTAATATGCCATATTCCAGACTTTTGGCTATTTTCTAATCTTCTGAGAATGGATAGAATTAGAATCGTCCTGCTTTGCTCCGAAATAACATATAAAATAGAAAGCGGAAACCGTTGCTTCTATTTTTGAAAAAAGTTATCTGTTAAAGTCATATTATTAGGATGGCTACACCATCCGCCCCGTATGGTGTAGCCATCCTACCCGTATGGCTACACCATCCTGAAAACCTGTAAACTGAATTGGTGAATTATGAAAAAAGTTACGTAAGACACATATTTTTCTGCACATTAATTATTGTCAGCATGCTTGATTTTCTCCACAAGCATCTCATCTCCAATATTCTCTAATGTATATACAAACTTCATTTGCGAGAGCATAAGGCTACTAATAATTAACGAATATATGTATCCTTTCTATACTCCGACGGAGTTATTTTCATCCTCTTCTGTACATACCGGCTGAAATAAGACACAGAGGAGAAATTCATTCGCTCGGCAATCGTAGTTAAAGACAACTCTTTTTGTCGCAGCAAGCGGGCAATCTCTTGAAGAGTAAAGCGATCGATCCAATAAGTGGCAGGTTTACCGCTTACTTTTTTGCATATTTCCGACAGGTAATGGGGAGTAATGCAAAGCCGGGCAGCATAATAATCAAGATCCCGATTTCGGATATATTCGCCGTTATATAACAGTTCTATGAATTTCCGAAGCAACGAGGTTATATGTTCCGATACCTGCACATTATTCTGGCTGCGCGCATGAATATCATAAAGGTCGAGAATATGTGCCGTAAGCAGACTTCCCATCAACTCCTCCCAAAACAGATGCTTTTTGTCTTCCAGTCGCTGCCGGATGCAGTGCATAGTCTGCTCACATACTTGAAAATCATGGGTGGAAAGTTTCATAACCGGATTCTGTAAAAGCGACAGATACCCGATAATGCCGTAATTGCTGCGGATGGCAATCGAAGAAACGAACGCATCCGAAAGGTTCATCAGGATACCTTGAAAGTCTTCGGAATCCGAAAATTCCGATACAAGCGTGGCGTTGGGTAGAATTACATAATCCCCGGTCGCGATGTTATAACGGGTATCTTGAAATGTGAAACCCATATTTCCTCCGCTGCAAAGAATATGGATTACTCTTCCTGCATATCGTAAGGTATTAAACTCCGGCAATGTATCAGCAAAAATAATCCCATCGAAGTCTGTATGTTTCATTTTTCTTTCATTTCCTACAAAAATAACGAAAAACCACGAAAAGTGAAAATTCCTCCCCGAATAATGCAACAATAAAATGATAGGCACTCTGTAATTTTGCATCAGAATTAAAAACCATAAAGGATATGAAAAATGTAAGATTAAGCAATGGGGTAATGATGCCTGCCATCGGGTTCGGTGTCTTTCAGATTCCTGAAAACGAAACAGAACGAGTCGTGAATGATGCTATCGAGGTAGGTTATCGGAAATTCGATACGGCTGCGGCTTATTTCAACGAGGAACAGTTGGGAAATGCCATCCGGCAAAGCGGTATCAAACGGGAGGAGTTTTTCATAACCACAAAATTGTGGGTGCAGGACTACGAATACGACGATGCTCTGCGGGCTTTCGACCTCTCGATGAAAAAGCTCGGATTGGATTACCTCGACCTCTACTTGATGCACAAACCATACGGGAATTATTACGCCGCATGGCGGGCGATGGAACGGCTTTATAAAGAGGGACGTATCCGGGCTATCGGGGTTACGAGTTTCTCTAACGAACGCCTGCAAGACCTTTTCTTGCATAATGAAATTAAACCGATAGTCAATCAGTTGGAAACGCATCCTTTTTTCCAACAGCAGGCGGCCAATGCTTTCTTACAGCAGGAAGGTATCCAGCACGAGGCATGGGCGCCTTTTGCCGAAGGGCAGAATGACATATTCAATCATCCTACATTGAAAGCGATAGCAGAGCGACACGATAAGGGCGTCGGGGCCGTGATTCTTCGTTGGTTGAATCAGCGCAACATCGTGGTTATCCCGAAGTCCGTACATAAGGAACGGATGATCGAGAACTTCAATATCCTCGATTTTACGCTTTCCAAAGAAGAAATGGATGCTATCGCCCTGCTGGAAACAGGGAAAAGCCCGATTTACGACGATATGGACTTGCCTACGGTAAAAGGTATCGGGTTACACAAAATTCATGAGTAAACAAAATAGTGCTATCCGTTACAAACTTTGAGCTTCTGAATAAAATCGAAAAGAAAGGTTCACGGTAATTTTGCACTATAAATTAAAAGTCGATTAGTAATTATGAAGATAGTTTTATAGGTCGGAGGATGCCTGGCTTGTGATTTTTGCGAGATGGATGGCCGGTGTTCTCAAAAAAACGATTTTACGGTCTTTTCCGCCGTAGATTAGATATGCAGAGCGCCGACATTGCTCAAATAGAATATTAACCCTTAAAATAGAATTATATGCAGATTGTAAAATTGAACAACGGCATCGAAATGCCGGTATTAGGATATGGTGTATTTCAGGTATCGCCCCAAGAGTGCGAGCGTTGCGTGCTCGATGCCATCAGCGCAGGTTATCGGTTGATAGATACGGCGCAAGCTTATTATAACGAAGAGGGCGTGGGTAACGCCGTTGCCAAATGTGGCGTGCCTCGTAACGAACTTTTTCTCACAACCAAAGTCTGGATTACCAATGCCGGAGAAGAAAAGGCGACCCGCAGCATTGACGAATCGCTCCGTAAGTTATGCACCGATTACATCGACCTGCTGCTTATCCACCAGCCGTTCAGCGACTATCCGGGAACATGGCGAGCTATGGAAAAAGCTGTAAAAGCCGGTAAAGTCCGTGCAATCGGACTCTCGAACTTCTATCCCGATCGCTTCGTGGATATGACTGAATGTGCCGAAATAAAACCTGCCGTAAACCAGCTAAAAACCAATGTATTCAGTCAGCAGTGGGACGCTGAAGCCGAAATGAACTCCTATGATACGCGTATCATGGCTTGGGCGCCGCTGGCGCAAGGCGATCCCGACCTTCGGACCAATCCCGTACTGACAGCCTTAGCCGAACGATACGATAAAACGGTACAGCAAGTCGCCCTGCGTTACTTGGTACAACGCGGTATCATCGCCATTCCGAAAAGCACACACATCGAGCGTATGAAACAAAATCTGGATGTATTCGATTTTGCGCTCACATCGGAAGATATGGAAAGCATCCGTTCGCTCGACAAACCTACCGACTTCCGTTGGTCGCACCGTAATCCCGAACTCGTAAAATTCCTTCTGAATTACGACAAACAATTTAACCCGAACAATAAAAAATAAAAGTATGGAATACGGAATATTAGGAACAGGCGATGTGGCTCACGCCATCGCCACGAAATTGACCGAACTCGGTCACGAAGTTATGATGGGGGCACGTAATGCCACCAACGCGAAAGCGGTAAGCTGGGCGGAAGCTAATGGCGAGCGGGCTTCTCACGGCACTTTTGCCGATGCTGCCCGATTCGGTGAAAGAGTATTCAACTGTGTGCAGGGCATCCACTCGCTCGAAGCTCTAAACGCTGCCGGAAAAGAAAATCTGAATGGGAAACTGTTGATTGACTTGGCAAATCCATACATCTACAAAGACGGGCATATTTCACTCGATTCGAGGTGGAGCGGAACAACCAGTTTGGGAGAAGAAGCCCAAAAATTTCTGCCGGACACAAAAGTCGTAAAAACACTGAACTATCTAGGCGGACGTCATTCCCTATTGTAAGGCTGAAGGCATTGGCTTTGTTGCTTATTCGCCTGTGGCAGGTGGCTTTTCGTTGGCTTTACGCCATAGAAAAACAATGCGTAACGAACGCTCTTTCAGTCACTTCGCTACGCATTCCTCCAATTTATATTTCCGCTATGTGTTTATTTTGGATTTTCAACGGTTTGGCACAATCAATTAAAGAATAAACTTTTTATATGTCATCTTGATTTTTACATTTTATCTTTTCAAATAGTGTATTGAAAAGATTATAATCTTGTGAATTATAGCTAAATTTGCCATTAACACTAAAGCAATAAGTACAATAGCAAAGATTACCGTTCAAAATACAGATATTAGCGTTGTCAGATATAACGAGGAGGATTATATTAGCCTAACAGATATGGCAAGAAGCCAACTGCAAGAGCATATCATCTTCCGCTGGCTTAGTCTTAAAAGTACCATCGAATATATTGGTGAATGGGAAATGCTGTATAACCCTGATTTTAATTGTGCCGAATTCGGTACAATTAAAAATGCGGCAGGAAGCAACAACTTCGTTTTATGCTATAATAATTCTGTTATCCATAATTAACACATTTATTCTGCTGAAATTCTTCGAATTTCTTTATTTTTGTATATCAGAGCAATAACTATGAGACGCTTAATAAATCTAGGGAAAATAGCATTGTTAGTTATCTTAATGGGATGTAGCACCTCAAAGATGACCAACAAGTCTTCCGTTGCCAAAATTAATCCGGACTTATCTCATTGGGTTTTAATGGATTCAGACTCCATTTCGATTAGAAAGAAAGGAACCGGGGATGCCAGAATCGAAGATTATAATCTAAAACGTTTACGAGATAATTTAGATAAGGATAAAGATAGTCCTTATTGGGGGGAGTCTATATACTATATGTTGCAAGATTTGTTCAAGAAATGACTTTATGTCTGTTAGCGCTATTAGTTATTTACTGGAATTTGTCATATAAACTATTTTGTAATGAAGCAGAATGACTTTTTAAACTCTTTCACTAAGGAAGAATTGATAAAACTCATCGAAAACTATTCCAAGAATTGGTTGGCTATGGATGGAGTCTGGTTTCAATCGGTAGAGCGAAAATATGGAATGGATGAAGCTATATATCACGATGAGGAAGCCTGGAAATCTTTTACGGTAATAGAGGCAAAGAGAATTAAGCAATTTCTCGGTCTGCCCCAGCATGCAGGGCTGGAAGGATTGGCTAAAGCATTGAAATTACGTTTTTATGCAAATATAAATGAAGATGAAATCATTCTTTCTCCCGATGGCAAAACACTGATTTATCGGACATTGGAATGTCGCGTGCAAGCTGCCCGCGAACGTAAACAAATGGGTTATTATCCTTGTAAATCAGTGGGTATTATCGAGTATAGTGGTTTTGCCAAGACAATAGATGAGCGCATCACTTGCAAATGTCTTAGCTGCTATCCGGCTATAACCGATAATAGTTGTTGCTGCGCTTGGGAGTTTAGCTTGGAGGAGTAAGTATAGAGAGAAGGGGAATGCCCCTGAAGCCTTGTTAATTGTCTAATACATTAAATATATGAAAATGGAAAAGTTTAAGTCTTCTTATTCAAAGTCGATGTTGTTGGCAACATGGTTCATACTGATAGTATTACTCTTTGCTGCGGGTGTTATTATTAGTCAGCTGAATAAAGTTTCGGTGGGCTCTCTTAATTTCGTAGGATTCGTCGCTGTTTTATGCTTGGTGCTTGGAAGTATGGTATATGCTTTTATGTCCCAGATAACCTATCTTTGCTTGACGGAAGACTCATTGATTATCAAGAAGAAGTTTGGTCAAATCACAATTCCCCGTAAAGACATATTGGAGGTTAAATATAAGAAGAGCATCAATCAGGATATAAGAGCATGGGGAATCAGCGGTCTGTTTGGACATATCGGTTGGTTTTGGAACAAAGCCACGGGAAGATACTTCGCTTTGGTCAAGGATGGAGACTCTATGTTAGAGATTAAGACTACTGGAAAATGCTATGTAGTGAGCTGTGATGACTATAAGGAAGTGCTGAAACTGCTGGGAAATTCATAAAAAAGACCTGTTAGAAGATAAGGGGGTGGATAGAGGATTTCGGAGCGGGTCGAAAACTTTTGAGACCGGAATGTGTTGATAGAAGGAAGTAATAAACCTTTTTCAATACATATATAGTATTATGACTAATAAAGAAGAAGTTCCTGTAGAAGTGGAAGTGGGGAGCAAGCAGGCGCCCGAACGATTTTATATTAAAATTACTGCCGATGGTCCTTATCTGGTATATGGCAACCCGCCGTTGGATCAAGAAATAATTGTACCCAACGAAGAAGGATTGCCATGGGTATACCAGAAAGGAAAGAAGTTTGATAGCTCGTCCAGTCCTTATTCATTGTGCCGATGCGGATGTTCCCGTCACGCACCCTTTTGTGATGGTTCCCACCAACATGCAGATTGGGACCCTCGGGAGACAAACGACCGCCGGCCTTTATTGGAAGGAGCCGAAGAGATAGAAGGACCTACCATGATTCTGGCGGATAACGAAAAATATTGTGCTTTTGCCCGTTTCTGTGACCCGTATGGACAAGTATGGAGCCTGGTGCAGGAAGCAGTTACGGAAGAAGAACGGGAGTTGGTGCGCCACGAGGCGGGACATTGCCCCGCAGGACGATTGATGTTATGGGACAAAAAGGAGCAGAAAGTATATGAACCGCCTTTCGAACCCTCGATTGGCATTATTGAAGATCCGGGAATAAAGGTGAGCGGTCCCATCTGGGTAAAAGGTGGTATCCGCATCGAGAGCGCCGACGGAAAAAGTTATGAAATTCGTAACAGAGTGACTTTGTGCCGTTGCGGGCAATCTTCTAATAAGCCGTTCTGTGACGGTACACATGCCAGCATGCCTTTTAAGGACGGGATTCCTCTGGAAAAGGGAGAAGGGCAGTGGTGACTTATATAGCCCGGGTTTGATAATATCGGGCGGGTATGTTTTTAGTTGTACATCCGTAAGGTGCTTTTTTGTTGCTTTGGCAGCTTCTTTACCATCAAAAGAACTATCTTTGTACATCTGTTGTTTGTGTGACACACTGGAATAATACGAAATAGATTATGGAAGGAATCAAAGAAGTACCTTATGGAATGTCCAACTTTACGGACGTGAGAAGACAAAATTGTTATTATGTGGATAAGACGATGTATCTTCCCCTGTTGGAGGCATAGCCTCATTATCTTATTTTTATCCGTCCCCGCCGTTTCGGGAAGAGCCTTTTCCTCGATATGCTCCGCTCGTATTATGACTTATCACAGAAAGACAGATTCCAAGAGTTGTTCGGCGACCTGTGGATTGGGCAGCATCCCACGCCTCTGCAAGGTAAATATCAGATACTTTATCTCGATTTCTCCAAGATAGGAGGAAGTCTGGACGAACTCTCCCAAAAGTTCGACGCATATAGCGCCGTGCAGTTGGATGAATTTATAAATCGCTATGCCGATTATTATGATGCCGAATTCATCGAACGTTTGCACGCGGTAGACAAAGGGCTTGAAAAACTGCACATGCTGGATGCAAGGGCGCGTCGTCTGGGATATCCGCTCTACCTTATTATAGATGAATATGATAATTTCACGAATGTAGTACTCAACGAGCAGGGGCAGCAGCATAGAGGGTGAAAGGAATATTCAAGGCTTCTTTACCGCTTATCTAAGCATCAATGCCTACTATCTTACTATGCCCGAAGTGGAACTCAACCACGGTTTCTGCGACATGTTCCTGATGCCGGACCTCCAACGCTATCCCGAAATAGAGCACAGCTATATTCTGGAATTGAAGTATTTGCCGAAAGACAAATTCGAGGCGCAGGCGGCAGAACAATGGGAAGCGGCGATAGTACAAATCCGCGGATATGCCGAAGGAATCCGGGTGCGGCAGCTTTGCCGGGGAACACAGCTTCATTGCATTGTGATGCAATTCTGCGGATGGGAGTTGGCAAGAATAGAGGAAGTGTGACTAAATTATAGGCTATGGAAAGAAACTGTAAAGCTTCTTTGTTGCCTCCAATGTACAGATATATGGGGACAAAACGTAGTAATGACCTTTCTGTTTTTACATTGCTTTCTTTTTCTTATACAAGATACTAATAAATCTATTCAGCGTTTCTAATAAAGAATGAAACCGTTTCTAATAAACGGTTCTCACGTTTATTAGAAACGATATTCATGGTAATTCGGTAGAAACACCCAATATATTAAACAAAACGGGGTGAAATCCAGCTAGATTTCACCCCGTTCCTATTCCTCTAGACATGTGTCCATGCCCTGAATTTATTGCCTTATGTCTTTATTTTTATACATTTCATTACTGTCTCCCTTGATTCGTTCGGACAAATATACGAAATAAAAAAGGAAAAAGCAATAGTTTTTTATTTTAGGGTATGAGTAATGAGTTTCTTTAATGAGTACAAACCGCCCCTTCCCCCGTCTTCTTTTTATAAAAGAATGAAATTACACATTTATTTATAATCAGAAGAATGAAAAATACCAGATTATTCATGATGGCAGCGTGCGCACTTCTACTCACAGCGTGCGGCAAGCAAACCGTGAAAATTATGACTCCGCCGGACGCGTCGAACCGTGTTCTGTTTGGTGCGGAACAGTTACAGAATACTTTGGATAAGGCAGGTTATCAGGTAGTGATGCAACAGGGAGACACGACATTCTCCGAGCCGGAAATAAAGACTATTTTGCTGACAGAGGCCAATGATACCACCTTGAAGAAGGAAGGTTTTCATATCACTACTGCCGGAAACCTGACACGGGTAGCCGGACGGGACGGGAGCGGAGTGATTTATGGATGCCGCGAACTGATAGACCGTGTAAATGACTCGGACGGTCAGTTGAATTTTCCGGAAGAGATGAAAGACGCCCCCGAGATGGTGCTTCGCGGCGCTTGCGTAGGCTTGCAGAAAATGACGTATCTGCCGGGACATGGAGTGTATGAATATCCCTATACGCCGGAAAGTTTTCCGTGGTTCTATGATAAGGAGCAATGGATTAAATATCTGGATATGCTCGTTGCCAACCGCATGAACTCTTTGTATCTCTGGAACGGGCATCCGTTCGCATCTCTGGTGAAGCTGGAAGATTATCCGTTTGCACTGGAAGTAGACGAAGAGACGTTTAAGAAGAATGAAGAGATGTTCTCTTTCCTTACCGAAGAAGCGGATAAACGGGGAATCTTCGTGATTCAAATGTTCTACAATATTATTCTTTCCAAACCCTTTGCCGAACATTACGGGCTGAAAACACAGGATCGTAACCGTCCTATCACGCCGTTGATTGCCGATTATACACGGAAGAGCATTACGGCTTTCATCGAAAAATATCCCAATGTCGGGCTGTTGGTTTGTCTGGGCGAAGCGATGAGCACGGTGGAGGATGATGTGGAATGGTTTATAAAGACAATTATTCCGGGAGTGAAAGACGGTCTGAAGGCATTGGGACGTACGGACGAACCGCCTCTCTTGCTGCGTGCTCACGATACGGACTGCAAACAGGTGATGGACGCAGCATTGCCTCTCTACAAGAATCTTTATACCATGCACAAATATAATGGCGAATCGCTGACTACTTACGAGCCGCGCGGACCTTGGGCGAAGATTCATACAGATTTGAGTTCGCTAGGTTCTATCCATATCAGCAACGTACATATTTTGGCAAACTTGGAACCGTTCCGTTGGGGCTCTCCGGATTTTGTGCAGAAAGCTGTCAATGCGATGCACCATGTACACGGCGCGAATGCATTGCACCTTTATCCGCAGGCTTCTTACTGGGATTGGCCTTACACGGCTGATAAACTGCCGGACGGACAGCGTGAATTCCAATTAGACCGCGACTGGATATGGTATCAGACTTGGGGACGTTACGCATGGAATTGCCATCGCGACCGCACGGACGAAATCGGTTATTGGAATCATCAGTTGGGCAAGTTCTATGGGACATCGGACGAGAACGCGGCTCATATCCGCACGGCGTATGAAGAATGCGGAGAGATTGCCCCGAAACTATTGCGCCGTTTCGGCATCACGGAAGGAAATCGCCAGACGTTGTTGCTGGGAATGTTTATGAGCCAGCTTGTCAATCCTTATAAGTACACTATTTATCCGGGATTCTATGAAAGTTGCGGACCGGAAGGGGAGAAGCTGATAAAATATGTGGAGAAAGAATGGAAGAAACAACCTCATGTGGGTGAGATGCCGCTCGATATTATTGCGCAGGCAGTGGAACACGGCGACAAGGCGGTGGCAGCCATTGACAAAGCGGCTTCGTCGGTATCTGCCAATCAGGAAGAGTTCGCACGTTTGCAGAATGACATGCATTGCTACCGTGAGTTTGCGTATGCGTTCAACTTGAAGGTGAAGGCGGCAAAACTCGTGCTGGATTACCAATGGGGAAAAGACATTAAGAATCTGGAAGAAGCCATTCCTTTGATGGAGCAGAGTTTGGAACACTACCGTAAATTGGTGGATTTGACAGATGAACATTATCTGTATGCCAACAGCATGCAGACAGCACAGCGCCGTATTCCTATCGGCGGAGACGACGGGAAGAACAAGACGTGGAAAGAACTGCTGGTACATTACGAAAAGGAACTGGAGAACTTCAAGGCGAATCTTGCCCTGCTGAAAGAAAAGCAGAACAGCGGTGCAGCAGACAAAGCAGTGGAGATTGCCTCTTGGGCGCCCGCTTCCGTGAAATTGCTGTCCGCTTATCCTACAGTGAAGCTGAACGAAGGCACTTCCCTGTTCTCCGATTTGTCCGGTAAAGTGGAAGCGATAGCTCCCGAACTGAAGGGTTTGCAGGCTTTCCGTTTCAATGGAAATACGCAACGGGGAGAAGGCACAAGCATTGCCTTTGAAACGGCTGCGCCGGTGAAACTCCTCGTTGCTTATTTCAAGGACGACCAGAAGAAATATGCCAAAGCTCCGAAACTGGAGATTGACGCTTCGGCAAATGACTACGGTCAGGCAGAACCAGTATTGACGAATGCCGTCCGCATCAACGGAATGCCGCTGGCAAATGTGCACGCGTATAGTTTCCCCGCCGGTAAACATACGCTGATGTTGCCCAAAGGCTATCTTCAAGTATTGGGTTTCACGGCTGCGGAGATGAAAACACGCAACGCCGGACTTGCCGGAGACGAAGAAACAATGGATTGGTTATTCTATTAATAATTGGTTATTCTATTCATAACTGGAGATTTTATTCATCAATGGACTGGAGATTCTATTCATACCGGATAATGAAAAAACGATTACTCGCTCTCTCTTGCATCGCAATGTCCCTGTCTGTTTCTGCGCAACGCGAAGTTCCGCAGGAACGGATGGAGCAAATTTACGAAGAAGTGAAGACACCCTATAAATACGGATTGGCGATTGCTCCGGCGGACAATCATCATAAGATTGATTGTCCCACCGTCTTCCGTCAAGGCGACAAGTGGCTGATGACGTACGTCGTCTATAACGGAAAAAGCGGCACGGACGGACGCGGCTACGAAACGTGGTTGGCAGAAAGTGATAACCTCCTCGAATGGCGCACGCTGGGACGCGTCCTCTCTTATCGCGATGGAAAATGGGACTGCAACCAACGGGGCGGTTTCCCTGCATTGCCGGATATGGAGTGGGGCGGAAGCTACGAGCTCCAGTCTTATAAGGGCCGCCATTGGATGACGTACATCGGCGGAGAAGGCACAGGATATGAAGCCGTGAAAGCACCGCTTTTTGTCGGACTGGCATCTACGAAAGGAGACATCGCCACCGCCCATGAATGGGAATCTCTCGACAAACCGATATTGAGCATTCACGATAAAGACGCCCAATGGTGGGAGAAACTGACGCAATATAAAAGCACCGTCTATTGGGATAAATCCAAGACGCTGGGTGCTCCCTTTGTCATGTTCTATAATGCAGGCGGCCGCCATCCGGAGACGGATTTGAAAGGAGAACGTGTCGGCATCGCCCTCTCCAAAGATATGAAGAAGTGGAAACGCTACCCCGGCAATCCGGTCTTTGCGCACGAGGCGGACGGAACGATTACGGGCGACGCGCATATCCAGAAAATGGGCGACGTGTATGTGATGTTCTATTTCTCCGCTTTCGAGCCTTCAAGGAAATACAAAGCGTTCAATACCTTCGCCGCAAGCTATGACTTAGTGAATTGGACGGACTGGAAAGGTGTGGATCTGATTATTCCTTCCAAGAATTATGATGAACTGTTTGCCCACAAGAGTTATGTGGTGAAACACGACGGAGTAGTCTATCATTTCTACTGTGCGGTAAATAATGCCGAACAACGTGGCATCGCCATCGCTACCAGCAAACCGATGGGACGTTCGGCAGTCCGTTTCCCGAAGCCGGAAACGAAGAACCGCCGGCTTATCACGGAACTGAATGAAGGATGGAAGACGCGGATAATTGACAATGGACAATTGACAATTGACAATTGCCGGTTACCACACAATTGGGATGATTATTACGGATACAGACAACTTACTCATGGCAATCTTCACGGAACAGCCATCTACGAAAAAGACTTCACACTCGATAATTGTCAATTGTCAACTGTCAATTGTCAATTGAAAAGGGCTTTTCTCCGCTTCGAGGGTGTAGGCACGTATGCTACGATTAAGTTGAACGGACACGATTTCGGACGCCATCCTGTGGGACGCACTACTTTGACGCTCGATGTCACCGAAGCTCTGAAACAGGGAACGAACCATTTGGAAGTAAAAGCGGAGCATCCGGAAATGATAGCCGATATGCCTTGGGTATGCGGCGGTTGTTCTTCGGAATGGGGATTCAGCGAAGGTTCGCAGCCGTTGGGCATTTTCCGTCCGGTGGTGTTGGAGGTGACGGATGAGATTCGTATCGAACCTTTCGGCGTACATATCTGGAATGACGAAAAGGCGGAAAACGTATTTGTCGAAACGGAAATCAAGAACTACGGAAAGACTGCGGAAACCATCGAAGTCGTAAATAAACTGAGTAATGCCGACGGCAAGCAAGTCTTCCGTCTGGCGGAGAAAGTCACTTTAGCGGCGGGAGAAACGAAAATCATCCGCCAACAAGCACCGGTGAAGAACCCTGTTTTGTGGGATACGGAGAATCCATATCTTTACAAACTTGCCAGCATGATTAAACGGGATGCGAAGACCACGGACGAGATTTCCACTCCCTTTGGCATCCGCACGCTGAGCTGGCCCGTTAAACGGAACGACGGGGACGGGCGTTTCTATCTGAACGGAAAACCGGTATTCATCAATGGAGTATGCGAATACGAACATCAGTTCGGTCAAAGCCATGCGTTCAGCAAAGAACAGGTGGCGGCGCGGGTGAAGCAGATTCGTGCGGCAGGTTTCAATGCTTTCCGCGATGCGCACCAACCGCATCATCTCGATTATCAGAAATATTGGGATAAAGAAGGCGTATTATTCTGGACGCAATTTTCGGCTCATGTGTGGTATGACACGCCCGAGTTTCGCGAGAACTTCAAGAAGTTGCTCCGGCAATGGGTGAAAGAGCGTCGTAATTCCCCGTCCGTAGTGATGTGGGGATTGCAGAACGAGAGCACGCTGCCCCGTGAATTTGCGCAGGAATGCAGCGACATTATCCGTGAGATGGACCCCACCGCCCGCACCATGCGCGTCATCACCACCTGCAACGGTGGCGAAGGCACGGACTGGAACGTGATTCAAAACTGGAGCGGCACGTACGGCGGCGACATCCACCGGTACGCCCGTGAACTCTCGCAACCCAACCAACTCTTGAACGGAGAATACGGAGCCTGGAGAAGCATCGACTTGCATACCGAACCGGGCGAATTTCAACCCAACGGCGTATGGAGCGAAAACCGTATGTGCCAGCTCATGGAAACCAAAATCCGTCTGGCAGAACAGGCGAAAGACAGCGTGTGCGGGCAATTCCAATGGATATATAGCAGCCATGACAACCCCGGACGCCGCCAACCGGACGAAGCCTACCGGAAAATAGACAAAGTAGGCCCCTTTAATTACAAAGGACTGGTGACCCCGTGGGAAGAACCGCTCGATGTATATTATATGTATCGCGCCAACTACGTTCCCGCAGCCAAAGACCCGATGGTCTATCTCGTCTCCCACACGTGGGCGGACCGCTTCGCGAAAGAAGGCCGCCGCCGTGCCACTATCGAAGCATACAGCAATTGCGATTCCGTGCTTCTCTATAATGACCTCTCCGAAGAGAAGCCCACCTATCTCGGACGAAAAAAGAACCAAGGCATCGGCACGCATTTTATGTGGGAAAACCGCGACATCCGTTATAACGTGCTTCGTGCCGTAGGATATTATAAAGGTAAGCCCGTTGCCGAAGACATCCTCCTCTTGAACGGACTGGAACAGGCCCCCCACTTTGAATCTCTCTACCACGAAGCTCAACCTCTGCTGAAAGGAGCCCCCGCCTATAACTATCTCTACCGTATCAACTGCGGCGGAGACGCCTATACCGACAGTTTCGGCCAGCTCTGGATGCAGGACAACACGAACTATTCCCATTCGTGGGCGGAGAACTTTAAAGACCTCAACCCTTACCTCGCCAGCCAGCGCACCACGAACGACCCGATACGCGGCACCCGCGACTGGACGCTCTTCCAGCATTTTCGCTTCGGCCGCTACCAACTGGAATATCGTTTCCCCGTAGCCGACGGAACCTACCGCATCGAACTCTACTTCACCGAACCGTGGCACGGAACGGGCGGCAGCTCTTCCACCGATTGCGAAGGCCTGCGCATCTTCGACGTCGCCGTGAACGACTCCACCGTCCTGAATGATTTCGACATCTGGGCGGAAAGCGGCCACGACGGAGCTTGCAAGAAAGTAGTCTACGCCACCGTGAAAGGCGGAACCTTGCGCATCCATTTCCCCGAAGTGAAAGCCGGACAAGCGCTCATCTCAGGCATCGCCATTGCTTCTACGAACACGGATTTGAAGCCGGCAATCTTCCCCACATCCTCCGCTTGGAGTTGGGAGAAAGCCAGTAAAGACGTCTTGGAGAAAACCCCGAAGGAACTACTTCCCGAAGACAAAAACGCCCGCATCAGCGTGACCTACGAAGCGGAAGCAGCCACCGTGAAAGGCAAATTCCAAAAGAAGGCGCACCGCAAGCAAACGGGCATCTTCTTCGGCAAAGGAAAATCCGCCAGCATCGAATGGAATGTATCTACCGGACTGGCGCAAATCTACGCCCTCCGCTTCAAATACATGAACACCACCGGAAAGCCCATGCCTGTACGGATGAAGTTCATCGATTCCAAAGGCGTCGTGCTGAAAGAAGATGTCCTGACTTTCCCCGAAACGCCGGAGAAATGGAAAATGATGAGCACTACTACGGGCACGTTTATCAATGCGGGGCATTATAAAGTCGTGCTTTCGGCAGAGGTGATGGAGGGGTTGGCGTTTGATGCGTTGGATATTCAATAGACTACATGACTTTGACAAGCTAGCTTTATAATTAAAAGATAATAAGCCCCTCAAGTGAGTCGTAAGACAGTATACTTGAGGGGTATTTTAATTTGGTTATGTTTAGTCGTAAATAGTCGTAATTGGTCATATTTAGTCGTAAAATTCGATTTACGACTATTTTACATACCATATTCTGCCTTTAAGTATAATTGTTTCTCCTTCTTTCATCTCCGCAAGAATGTTTCCGAACATCCGTTCCTGCTGTTCGTGAGTTTTAGTTTTAGGGAGAGGGGGACGAAAATAGGCATACGAAATTATTTTGTAAGATTACCTAATATTACTATATGATTATTTGAGATATTCATAAAGTCTTTATCATCTGTCACAAACTTAAAAGATGAATGTCTACATAACTCTATATAGTAGCTATCATTAAAATCTATATCTATAAAATGAGAAAGAATGGATTGGATATTTAAAGCGTTGAAGTTATCTGTACATTTCTCACATAAGACTAATATTTGATTTATCGCAGCACAAATACTTGCAACTGTATCATGATATCTTTGAGATTTTCTATATACTTGTTTGTAATCTAGCTCTGTTTCTAATGAAACTTTCTTAATTTCATTCTTCTTCCATAGATTATAATCCAGTTTAATGCATACGTTCGCAAATTCAGAAATGACTAAGCTATTTATCCATATAGTAGCATTTGCTTGGCGTACAGACTGCAAAAAAGAAGAATATATTTTCTGCTTACTCTTGTCGTGATTACCTATCGGGCAAAACAAAAATACCCAAATATTATTATCAAAAAAGAAATTATCCATGTTTTTAGGGGAGTAATTCCTAATATCTATACAATTATTCCCCATCTAAAATTTCTTTTGTGGTCTTAGAAAATTCCTGTTCATTTTTGAAGTATTCCTTTGCTCTATCCGTCACTTTCTTGAATAACGGCAAATCCTCCTTACTCACATTAGACAAAAACAAACGGGATGCCAACTCTTCCGAATTGAAATCATTATACAATTGTCCAATAGCAGCGTTTAGAAAAGCAGAAGTCAACAAAGTTATGCCAGAAAAGTCGATAGTAACTTTCTGGTATTGTTCCAATAATGAATGAATGCACTGGTTAATCTTATCTCCTTCATCCGAAGATACGGCAATATCTAATGCAGTATATTCATTAACTTTTAATATGGCATTTTCTTCTTTCATATTCATGGCACAAAATTACTAAAATATATCATTCATAGTCAAATTAGCCTCACTTTTTAATTCATAAAAGCAACTATCATCGAAATTGAATTCAATATTAACGATAGTTCCCGGAAAATTGTTCTTTAGTGTGTTCATGCGCACCCGATTTCCACGATATTCCCAATACCCATTTGATGATACTATTTGCATTACTCCATTATTTAGTTTTATAAATTCCAGAATAAGGCTTAATCCTAATCCTCCCGTCCTCCCTATTTTGGTCGTGTTTCCATATTTTATAGCCCAATCGATAGCCATACAAGCATTAAATTCTTTAAAAGAAGAATGGTAATCATTAACATTCTTATGAATAGTTTGTCCTACGTCAACGATGGTTATATCCAATCGAGCAGGGCTTTTGCGTGGATAATATTGCCCGCAAGTATGAATAAACTCACACTTTCCATGAGTTCTCGCATTTTCAAATATCTCAAAAATACTTTCAGTTATTCTTTTTCCCAACAATAAACTATGCTTAGGAAAGTCTGGTTTTGAAAGAAGCTCTCTTTTTATATAACTATTAAAATCATTGTCTTGATTATGCTTAAATCTTTGAAAACTTACAACTGTTCCATTGTGGTTATCACATAAATCTAAATAATTACTTCCTATAAATCCATTTCGTGTCAATATATCTGTTAAGGGATTAGACATATTAGCACAAGCTATTCTAACTTTATTTTTTTCCATCAGCAAACCAATAGCTCCTAAAACCGCACAGAGATTAGCTTCAAACCAACGATTTGATGAGAAATCTAAATAAATAGTGGTGTCACTATATTCTTTCATTTGATGGTATATTGAAACTAATTCCTCATATCCTTCATAATTGCTTCCTATACTTGTCCCTATTTTTATTGTTGGCATACTCTATTTATAAAATTGCTGTAAAAGTAGAAATAAAAAAAGAAAGGAGAAATATAATCTCAATAAAAATAATTACTACTACAAACTGCAAGAAGCCCCCAGCAAGTTATCCTGCCGGAGGCTTTATGTTATCTCAGAGGAATAGCATAAGAAACCACGACTGCTTTTACCCCAGCTTCCGAATATTTCTTTTTATACTGTTCGGTAAGGTCCCTATATAAATAAGCAAGTTTAGGCATCATATCTGTGCTTTTTGTTTGAGAAGAGCGGGCAAGAAACACATCAAATGCAGGATAATCGGTTGCATTTCCTGATTCATCTAAAAACGTCCATTCCATAAAACCTATCGATTCTTTGATAGGAAGCAGTTTGTAAGATTCCGGAAATTCCTCAGGCTTTTTATTGATGCTTTCTAGAATGCCGGACCCCAGCATGTTATTTTCATCTTTTATTGCAATCCATTTCATATAACTGTCTTCACCTCTATAATATAGATAATGATAATCCAACCGGAGGATAGGATTTTTTTTCAAATCATTTTCGATAAGCTCTTTATTATCTGCTTCTGCTGCATATCTGTATGTGGGTAGAAAACGGTCTTTATAATATGCTTCGGAAATAAAATGTACCGGTAACCCTTCGGAATCTTTTTTCTCTTTAGATATTATTTCGAGCAGCTTGTATTCTGTCCATGCCGATTGTCCCATGCTATCATCCAGGTAGTTTGTTTCGCTCATTTTTATCTTGTACTCATATCCTTTTTCAAACTCAAATCCATCAATCGCTCCCAGACTTTCCCATTTATCGGATTGTTCTTTTTTTACGGCATATACATCAGACAAATAATTAGATCCGTCTGACCAACGAGTACCGGGTATCTTTTTCGATGCAATAGTCAGAACATATTCCTTGTAGTCTGTTATTTTTCTGCCTTTTTCATCGTCGTTATCGCAGCTCATAAAGCTGAATGTGCAAAGGAATAGCATCATTATTCCCAATAAACTTTTAGTGTTCATATTACTTTAATTTATGATTCAGTGTTTACGCATGTTTTTCCGAAAATCTTTTGTGATTGCAAATTTAGAAATTCAAACTGAAAAACAGTAATGATTTAGATATTTTCCGCGAAACGTCGGAGAAATGGAAGATGATATGCATTAAAAAAACGCTATAATAATTGTCTATCCTCTTGAAAACCTTTATCTTTGCTCCATAAATCAATAGAAAGGAGGAAAACAATATGGCAAAACCTATTAAGGAAACGCCTATTTTATTTGGGGAAGATGCCCGGAAGTTTGAAAAGGCAATGAAAAATCCTCGTAAAGAGACCCCAGACGAACGGAAACGCCGTTTAGAGCATTATCAGGCTGTAATGAGTGTCTTTAAAGGATAGACTACATGAATTTGACAACAGAAATATTTCAAACGACTTATGAAGTACGTCGTTTGAAGAAAAAAGAAAAAGTGAAATCATTCGATTGCGGTGACAGCGATTTGAATGATTTCATTTTAAATGAATCTCCGTTATATAGGCAAACATTGCTGGCGGTAAGTTATATCGTAGAAAATAAGTTGAACAATTATGCTGCTTCTGCCTACTTCAGTTTAGCCAATGACCGTATTTCCGTAAGTGATTTTGAAAATAAGACTGAGTTTAACCGTTTTCGGAAACGTCGTTTTGTTAACGAGAAACGTTTGAAAAGTTATCCTGCGGTAAAAATATGCCGTTTGAGAGTCCATTTGCAAGAAAAGGGGATTCGCATGGGCTCTTTTCTTATTGATTTTATTAAAAGTTATTTTGTTGTAAACAATAAAACGGGCTGTCGTTTTTTGACTGTTGATGCGTATGCGGAAGCTGTTCCATTTTATCTAAAAAATGGCTTTTTACCGCTTACGGAAGAAGATTCAGCTTCTGATACACGTTTACTTTATTTTGATTTGGCAAATATTGTTGATGGGGATTTTGACGAATGAAACCACAGATGTTTGATGTCGATGCGCAATTGGATGCTGCATTTGGCAAAGAAGGAACTCCGGAGCGTAAGGCTGCCGAAGATAGAGCGAACGCAAATATAGTGCAACCGATTAATTTCCTACCTTTGACAGCCTATTAAACTATAGAATCATTATGAAAACACGCAATATCCTCCTTTTAATCTTCCTGCTGGTCCTGATTGACCAAGGCGTCAAACTAATTATATACAGTTCCTTCATGAATGTCAACTGTGAAATCATCCATGGAGTGCTGGATTTTAATCCCCTTTTCAATAGCAAATATAGTTTTGTGAACTACTCCCTTAATAAGTCAACAGGAATGGACATGGGTCCACTGTTCCATATCGCCCTGTTTGCCTTAGTTTGGTTGATTCAATTTCTAGGATACCGGTTTTTCAAAAGCATTGACTTCCGCAATAAAACGCTTGATGTGGCAACCTCCTTTTTCACGGCTGCTGTTATTTGCTCTTACTTAGGTATGTTGGTATGGGAAAAAGGTACACTAGACTTTCTGCATCTCAAACGGATGATGAATGTTATTTTCGACCTTAAAGACATTTACATTAATTGTTTTGTCGTATTATTTAATATAGGTGTAATACAAGTACAGAAAAAACACCGCGTGAAATTGGCGGATTTAAAGAACTATCTGAAAGGATTATTTAAACATCACTGAGCCTATTTTCTCAATGAGGAATCGGTTAAAGAAATACAGCTATATCATGAACAAGCAACTGTCCGAAATGACCTTAGAAGAATTATGGGAACTTTTTCCTATTATTCTGACTGAACATAAATCGTATTGGAAACAGTGGTTTATAGAAGAAATGAATTTCCTGCAACAAAATCTTCCCAAAGAACAAATAGTTCGTATCAGTCATATAGGAAGTACGGCTATCGAGGGAATCTGGGCAAAGCCGACCATAGATATGCTGGTGGAAATACCGGAAAATGAAAGCCTTATCCATCTCAAGAAACCAATAGAAGAATGTGGTTATATCTGTATGGCAGAGAGCGGAGAACGAATAGACTTCAACAAAGGTTATACTAGCCAAGGATTTGCCGAACGGGTTTTTCATTTGCATTTGCGCCATGAAGGGGATAATGATGAATTATATTTCAGGGATTATCTTAACCTTGATACTGTTGCCGCTCACGAATATGAAAAGCTTAAACTGGATTTGTGGAAACGGTATGAGCATAACCGGGATGCTTATACCAAGTGTAAAAGCTATTTTATTAAGGAATATACGCAAAAAGGAAAACTACTTTTTGCAGAACAAGAGGGAAGGAGATTGCCGGAATCCAATCAACGATAAATATCCGAATCAACCTATCTCCCTTTCTTTTTCTTTCCTCTTTTCTTGCCCATGCGACGATTTGTTTGTATTTTCGTCGCAAAATATGCGACGTTTTCATCTGAATATCGCCGCAAAGCAAAAAAGATTATGTATATACATGAGTATGATAACTGGACGGAATTCCGTTGGAAAGGTGACGACGTTGCCCTTCTGCTAGACGAAGTCTGCCGCGAACAGGGAAAACTTTACGGTCGCCTGAGCGGATTGGGATTTGACAGCCAGCTTCGGGCAATGGCGGAGAACTTGACGCACGATGTGGTTTATTCTTCCGAAATAGAAGGCATCCGCCTCAATGCCGACGAAGTACGTTCTTCCATAGCCCGCCGCTTGGGCATCGAAAATGTGAAACAGGTTGCCCCTTCCCATTATGTAGACAATGTGGTGGCAGTAATGCTCGATGCTATGGAACACTACGACCGGCAGCTTACCAAAGAGAAACTTGGTGCATGGCAATCCGCTTTCTTCCCAACGGGATTCAGTGAAGGTTCGCAGATAGAAGTAGGAGAGTACCGTACTCACGAAGAGCATGTCGTTTCCGGCTATCTCGGCCGTGAACGTATTCACTATAGTGCGCCCTCGCCGCAACGTGTACAGGCAGAAATGGACCGCTTTCTTCAATGGTTCAACGAAGAGAAAGCTCTCTCTCCCGTCATCCGTTCCGCTATCGCTCATTTCTGGTTCGTCTCTATCCATCCTTTTGAGAATGGCAACGGACGGTTGGCGCGCATCCTTGGCGATATATTTCTAGCCCGTGGCGACAAGAGCCATTTTCGCTTTTACAATATTTCTTCTGAAATCAATCGAGACAAGAATCATTATTACGATATACTGGAGCGCACCCAACATGGAGATGGAGACATCACCGAATGGTTGGTGTGGTATATGAAGACACTTCTTGCCGCTATTCACGAAGCCAACGTCCCAGTTACTCCATATATTATGGAACGGATTCCACCGACTTGACTTCGCAGTTTCGTGATGTGAAGATTGTCGAAGAGGGTACGGATTTCTATCTGGTAGCAACTACTCAAAACTCCACTCCGGTCCATGAGCGCATCTTGAAACTCGATGCAGAACGTTATACAAAAGGAGATTTGCCGCTCAGCCATTTGCTGAGTAAATATTGCTCGTATTTGATGATTACACATAAAACCAATTAACAACATTCACATGAAAAATTTATTATGTTTACTCGCATTACTACTATGCACTACCGTATTTGCACAACCACAACAACTTGTTGTAGGAGTTTCCGGCAATGGCTATGTAACCCGGCAACAAGAGGGTGCACGAATAACACAAGAGGGAATTGAACATTGGACAAATCCTAAAAGTATCGTTAGTATTTACTTCTATTTGCATCAACCCACAACAGCCGGTTTGTCACTCTATGCCAAAGGACATTCCGAAATCAAAGTCAGTTATGGAAAGAAGAGTTTCAAAGTCAATCTGCAATCAGATGATTTCACCAAAGTTCCGGTAGGGAGTGTCGATATACGGCAGGCAGGGTATGTCCGTATCGACTTACAAGGAGTCTCTAAAAGCGGCGAGAGCTTCGGAGAAATTAAGCAATTGATAGCAAACAATGTTACAGGTAAAAGTAATTATGTGAAAGACTTCTCTGACTATTGGGGACGCCGCGGTCCTTCCGTCCATTTGGGATACGCGCTGCCTGAAGGTGATACGGAATGGTTCTACAACGAAGTCACCGTGCCCAAAGAAGGCGAAACAATGCATAGCTACTACATGGCAGCCGGCTTCGGGGAAGGCTATTTCGGAATGCAATACAATTCCCCGACAGAACGCCGTGTTCTTTTCTCGGTATGGAGTCCTTTTGATACACAAAACCCCAAAGAAATTCCGGAGAACCAAAAGATTAAACTGTTACGCCAAGGCAAAGATGTACACATCGGAGAGTTTGGTAACGAAGGCTCAGGCGGACAAAGTTATTTGAAATATCCCTGGAAAGCCGGTAATACATACCGATTTCTGATGCAAGTCCGACCGGACGGGAATGGTAATACGACCTATACCGCCTATTTCTATGCAACCGATAAGAAAGAATGGAAATTAATAGCCAGCTTCTTACGCCCCAATACCAATACATGGTATAAACATCCTCACAGTTTCCTTGAGAATTTCAGTCCGGAACAAGGATATTTGTCACGCAAAGTTTTCTTCGGCAATCAATGGGCACGCAGTAAAGAAGGCAAATGGACCCGACTCACTGACGCTACCTTTACACACGATGCAACAGCGAGTGCCCAAGTCCGTCTCGACTATCAAGGCGGTGAGACTAAAGACAACCGGTTTTATTTGAAAATGGGAGGCTTCTTTAATGAATCCGTTCCAACGGGAACGAAGTTTCATTGCAAGCCAACAGGCAAAGAGCCGGAAATTGATTGGGAAGCATTGAAGCAATTGTAACAATCGGATGCCACTATTCATTTGCAAAAGTTCGTATAACCGGACTTGCTGTATGCCTATTAACAAAAGTAACTTCTCCGGGGCGGGAGAAGTTACTTTTTTAATTCGTGTATGATAGACTAAGAGATGTCTTAACCGGAAAATTTATTTCTTTTTCTTCTTCTTGTCTTCTTTCGCCCATTCTTTCGCTCCTTGTTCTTTCAGCTTGGCAGTGAATGCTTTGGCTTTCTCCATGCTTGCCGCTTCTTCTTCCGGAGTAGCATAGGCATGTTTGTAACCTTTCACTACATTCCATTCGCCACGGGTGAAATCGGGGAATGCTACGGCAGCGCAACCATTGTCCATCGAAAGTTCGCCCAATTCTGCGAGGCAGCACCATTCGGCAAGGTCATATACGTCCATATCCAAAGGCAGTCCATTTTGCAAACAATATACCATTCGGCTGTCCATGATAAAGTCCATACCGCCATGTCCGCCTACTTCTTTTGCCATCTCTCCATATTTTTTCAAGATAGGGTGCTGGTATTTTTCGATGAGTGCGTCCATTTCTGCTTTGGGCAAGAATCCGTGCGAATTAAGGTCATCCACTTTGGGTTGTACGCCCGAAGCGGTCAGTTGCTCGGCATCCAGTGCATATCCTTCTACGGGATATTTGTTGGCAAAACCTTTGCTTCCTGTGAGTTGGTACAAACGGTTGTAAGGTTGCGGTGTCATTACGTTGTGTTGAATTTCAATCACTTTGCCGTTGGCTGTGCGGATTAGCGTAGTGGTATGGTCGCCATTACGGAAGTCTTTGCATGTTTCACCGGTTCTTTTTTCTACCAGGTCTTTACCTACTACCGATTTAGTATCCATAGCTACCAAAGTCACCATGCGGTCGCCGCGATGGATATCCAGTGCCTGAGCTACGGGGCCAAGACCATGAGTAGCATATACGTCGCCACGATGTTTCATATTATAATCCAGACGCCATCCCAGTTTGTCTTCTTTTCCATTCTTCCAGTAATGATCCCAAAACGGACTCAAGTTGTGGATGTAAGCTCCTTGTGCACGGATTACTTCGCCGAACACCCCGTGTTGAGCCATGTTCAGTGTATTCATTTCAAACCAGTCATAGCAGCAGTTCTCGAGAATCATACAATGTTTGCGGGTCTTTTCGCTCAGATTAATAAGGTCCCAGCATTCTTGCAGATTCATAGCCGAAGGGACTTCAATGGCTACATTCTTTCCGTTCTCTAAAGCACATTTTGCCACAGGGAAATGATGTAACCAGTCGGCGGCGATATAAATCAAGTCTATATCCTCGCGTTTGCAAAGATCTTCATAGCCTTTTTCTCCGGAATAAATGGCGGCTTTAGGCATAGAAGCTTTTTTCAGAAGATTCTGGCATTTCTCTGCGCGTGCCTGTTCATAATCGCAGAGGGCTACTACTTGGGTGCCGGGGATATGGGTGAAACGTTCGACGGCTCCGGGGCCACGCATCCCCAGACCGACAAATCCTACGCGGACTACTTCCATCTTAGGAGTAGTTAATCCTAAGACGCTTTTCTGTCCTGCCGGGCGGGCGGGAGTTTCAACTACAATTGTTCCTTTGTCCCATTTCCAAGCGTCTCCTGAACTGACTGTCTGGGCAGTGATGTTTTGTGGTAAACTGGTGCATAAGGCAGTAGCGATGCACATGCTCAATAGCAGTGATTTAAAAGTCTTCATACATTTTTTTAATTTAAAGTTAGATTGAATAATAAAAAGTTCTCTGTATGTGTTGTGCATTTCGTATCATTATTTATTGGCGGCAAAGATAATAAATCCTTTTAAAATTATAGGCACTCATTTCTTTTTTTGTTTAGAATAAATTGATTCTTGAGAGGTATTCTTTTGAACCTGTTTGTATTTTCCTCTTAAAAGTCTTTCTCAGCTTCTTTTGAGCTTATTTTATAAGGAACTGTATACTTATCTTTTTGCCGCAAATCTCCCAAACACATATAGTCCAACACAATCAATTTGCCGGGATAGTAGTCTTTAATATTCGAAATCGTCAGATATAATGCGTTATTGTTGTCTTCTTCTGTTCCCTCCTCGTAGAAAGGATATACAAATTCCAATGGTTCATCGCTCACCGGCCGTACATTAAACTGTCGTTTTGCAAGAAATTCTCCACAGGTTTTCATAATATCCTCAGGGGTCGCTTTCTTGCTTTTCAAACCACAGACTTTAAAATCGGGTGCATGATAATAGTCTTCCGGACCTATTCCATATTGAAAGCTATCGTAGGTGGAGATGGTATAGATGAAACAATCTTTGACAGGTATAGGTTGGGGATAGGGATTATAAAAACGTACCAAGAGATAGTGACCGTCTTTATTTACCAGTCGTATCCTGCGTTTACTTGTAGGTTGGTAGGGAGCAAGTTCAGTAATTAAACTATCTGCGAGAGCTTTCCATCCGGCATGCTGCAAATCGGATAATTTGCAAGGCAGTCGGATATTATGGCCATTAATGTAAATTTTTGTTAGTATCTCTTCGCCCAAGCGTACGTCAATACTCTTGTCTTGTGCCAATGAGCGTAGACACAATCCGAAACATAGTAAACTAAGAAAAAATATTCTGATATTCATAAAATCTTATTTAAAAATGGGTGAAATCTTTTTATTCTAAAGTTTTCGTATCAGTGTCGGATAGCTATTTTCTTTGAAGTGACCAAATTTAAAAGAAATATATCAGACTGATTTAACGGAAACGAGGTGCAATAATATAAAAAAAGTATTAAACCTGCAAGAAAGAAAGCGTAATTTTCTTGTCACTTGCTTGCAGATGTCGAGGAATTTTGCGAATATTGCGCATTAATGATAGAAGGATGAAACAGAAAAAAAAGAGTAACAAGCAATGGCGTCGTGAAATCATAGCTGATGTCAAGCGTAGAGAAGCCGAAAGGAGAAAGGAAAAGTGGCGCATAAGGAAGTGCTGGGCAGCAATAGGGGGAGTAGGTATTGCTTTCTATTTGTTACTTCTATCAATCATGTTGCTAAATGTGCGTAATACCTTTCCCAACCTCATATTAGGATTGATAGCCATTAACGGCGGAATTTGCCTATCGATATACATACTATCTAAAGCTGCTTGGAACCTAAATTGCCAAATACCCCTGAAAAACGACGGAAGTTTAGAAAATATGTCCTTACCGGATTATTTGAAATCCCTGTCCGATGGAAAATGTGAAGTATTTAGCCGGATTGATGACAAACAGATTGTCATTGATAGTGATAGTATATTGCTGAGAATTTTTTTCTTCTTGTTATTTCTTATTATGTTTTTATATGCGGTTTATTCAGGTCTTACTCCCTCAAAACTGTCAACTAAAGGATATGCGACTGCCTTATTATTGCTTGAATTTGACGTATTTGCAATCGTAGGAATGATAAATAATATTCTAAAACCTTGGCGACGAATCGTTTTCGATCGCCTTTCTAAAACCATAACTATACCTCCTCGATTTCTATTCGGGAAAAAAGAGACAATACCTTATGAGCAGGCTGTGCTTACATTTCGTCATTATAGAAAGGAGCGTCCGCCTTATGAAGCGGAAATAATAATCAGCAATTCACACCGTCCATTGAGTGGAATCTCCTTAGGTATTAATGGTGATATAGATGCTGCCAAACGTTTTGCACGATTCATACAAATATACATGGAAGAAGAGGAATTAATAAGAAATCCGGTTGACGCAATCTCCGGAAATGTTTCGCCGAAGTTTCTGTAAAAACAATAGGTTCTATAAAAGAAGTAATGAAAAAGGTTTATCATAGGCCAGAGGATTACATTTCGGTTGTCCAGAGTGCTGTATCTATTCTTATTTTTAGTTTACATGCTATTATATTCATTTCCTTCTATTCACTCCTTTCTGAATGAGTAACCTCAATAAAATATTCTACTGTTCTATTATATAATCTCTCGCGAAGCTGATCTAACTTCTTGTTTTCATCCATGCAAACGACATTATTTCTCATTAAAACCAAATCTGTAAATGAACCCATTCCACCGAATATACTTTTAATTTCTCTTAGCCAATCTTTTCGGTAAGAATTATCCGTATACAATCTTTTGAGAATGTTCTTCCAATGACACTCACCTACGCTTTCTAATAATTCTATTATTTCTAAAAGAATTTGTTTTATTTCTTTTTCCATCCTTCAATGTTTCTCAGTCAGTAATATCCGGAGGATAATCAACTTTTAAAGGTGATTAATCCGTTTGTTACCGACGTTTTTTTGTTACTGATTATCTTGCTTATTATTCTTATAGTAGTAGGTGCTACAATATCGTTCATACGAAATATCATTCTGATTCAAATAATCTTCAAAATTATCATACCGATTTAGTTGCTTTAGATATTCTCCATAGGCGGCATAAAATTTCCGACAATCTTCTATGAGGATTTCGTCATTGTCTATTTTTAGCTTATTGGAAATATCTTGAAATTCATCAACCGAGTTTAACATAGGCGATATATCAGTAGGACTTGCTCCGTCTAATCCATTCAAAACGCCAAGTGGGATTTCATGTATTGAATACCATAAAATCTCTTTCCTGATGAAATATTTGACTTTTAACGCATCTTCATTATCCGGTTCTTTTTCAAGAACCATATCCGCCAATTGAAAAGAACTATATTTATACTCATGAGCGTTACAAAAGATAGATACAGGGCTATCCGAACATCTATACGAAACCGCATCCCGACCGCGCAGACAGTAGAATAGGAATTTTAATCCTTCGATTCCTCCATTTCTCATATCCATATTGACAGACGGAACTATTACTTTCTCGATGAAAACTTTATTATAGCTTATGTTTTGGTATCTATCCCAAAACTCGTATAATTCAGAAATTGTCAGATAGTCATCCGCATATTGCTTTTTAGCCCACTCCATCAAATGAGCATGCCGTTGCTTGCGTTCGAGCTTGCTAAGAAAATCCTTTCGGAATTTCAAGCATAAATCAAGATAATCGGCTACTATTTTTTTCATATTTCCCTTGTCCGTAATACCGTGCTATCAGCGAAATCGGCTATTGTTTTTTTGTTTAACTATCTCCTTATAACTTTTCAGAAGTACCTTGAACATTCATTTCTATAACATCATGTCGCACAGATGCGTGTTAGATACATAATTCATAATCAAAAGGAAGATTATCTATTAAGTTTTCATTTATTTTTAATAGTTCATTTTTCAATTTCGCTTTATCTTCGTTTGTGATGCTATCTGACTTTTCATACTGCCTAAAAAGAAAAGCTAATTGTAACCATTGTAAAAAATCAATTTCCATACATTTGTAATTTTCTTCACACATACATGCTTTATCATGATCATAGAAGAAAACCTTTCCTTTAGTATCAAACAACCATAAATCGCCCTGTCCGTCAGCACCAAATATCCACCATTTACTAATTTCGCTATCACTTACTCCTTGCGCCCAATAGTCAATATCTGAAAATTCTTTATTCTCTTGATATGCTTCTTGCATACCATAAAGAATATAATCAGCACTGATTTCCGTTGTTTGAATACTGGTTGCAATATTCTTATACAACTCTTGAAACACAAATGAGACAGATTTAGGAATGCCATACTTGTTATTTAAACAAGGTAAAGCAGTTTTTATCTGTTCCACTGTTTTTATTTCAAATGAACTATCCTTGCTCATATTCATATTTGTTGCTTCTGATACTAAGGGATTGCAGTTTGCCGCCGTTAGTTAACTTTCCCAAGTAACATCTAAGACTTTTCCTTCGCTGTCTGTATGCACTACGACTATTTCATCTGAGTTTTCATTATCAATCATGTAATCCCAGACAGCGTAATGATTATCACCGGGATAAAATGTAATATTTTCTACTCGCTGTATCAACAAGGATAGAAACTGTTCTTCTCTTGTTTTTGTCGAATCGGCATTTGATAATAAATCATCAATCGCATCCCATTCATCAAGATGCCAACGAACATATTCATTCGTTGTGCCCCCCTTCTCATAATCCTCTAATATAGCTTTATCTATCTCTGTCTTGTATTTAAGAAGATTGGAAAGATAATTTTCCAGTTCTGCCGACCAATCTTTTGGATTGCCTTCATAACTACAGAAATCTAAATCCAATTCGACATCCTTGTTGCCAAGAGTTACATGACCTTCAAAATAGTCTTCTTCTTTATTATTTACTTCACCGAAATAAGTAATGTTCTTCTTGCTCATATTCTTTTATTTTTAGTTATTGCCATCTTTCTATCTATAGGATTTTTTGGGATGTAGTACCTAATTCTTTCAAAATTCTACGGTAATGTTTATTCTCTTTCCCGATTTGCAATAATACATTTTAGTATTGCTTCATTTGCAAATATAATAAAGATTGTCATTCGCAAGAATTATAAACGGAATTTTTTTCATTGTTTTTTTCAGCGAGATAAAACGGTTATAGATTTTTCTTTAAAAATTCCACGAACCAGACGTAATAATACAGTATTTTAAAGATATTTAAAAAAAAAACTACTGAAAAAGATTTATTTCCTACGCTTTTAGTTACTTTTGCAAAAGGATGTGCCGAAAGCTAACGATTTATGCTTTCGGAACTTTCCGAAATCTCCAAACGCACGTCGAGAAGCTTTCGGAACTTTCCGAAATCTCCAAATGCACGTCGAGAAGCTTTCGGAACTTTCCGAAATCTCCAAACGCATGTCGAGAAGCTTTCGGAATTTCCCGAAATCTCCAAATGCACACTGAGAAGCTTTCGGAACTTTCCGAAGTCTCCAAACGCACGCTGAGAAGCTTTCGGAACTTTCCGAAATCCTCTCCTCTATCAAAAGAATATTTCGGGAAAACGGGAAATGCCCGCTTACCCATTTTTTAATAATTAAAAATGAATTCTAATGAAAGAAATTTTAAATTTCAATCTCAATCATGCCCGCAACGCCGAGCATTTCCAGTTTCACTCCGACGTGCTGGCAGTCTTTACCGCCCAGCTCGCCAAGACACACGGCATCGAAGCCCTGCGTGAAACCTACGCTTTGCTCTTCGCGCAGGAAGATGCCACCTTTATCCAAAACCGTGCCTACGAAGCTACCCAAGAGATAGTGGAAAAAGACCGCACCCGCGACGAACTATTCCTTTACATCAAGCAGACTATCGACAGCAATCTCTACTGCCCTCTTGCGGAGAAGAAAGCGGCAGCCACAAAACTCTCCTTCGCCCTGCATCCCTACCGCTCGGCAAATATCCGTCCATACGCCGAAAACACCGCACAAATCACCAACTTCGTTGACGACCTGCAAAGTTCCTCCTACGCCTCTCACGCCGCTACACTTGGACTGACCGATGCCGTCCTCCAGTTAAAAGAAGCCAATGACGCCTTCAATGCCGTATACGCCGGACGTTCGGGCGCAAAGCTGGCACGCGTCTCTACTGATAATATGAAGACTATCCGCCCGAAAGTGGACAACGCTTATCAGGCTGTGGCAAGTGCCATCAACGCCCTTTATCAGGTGAACGAATTGGTGACGCACACCGCTTCCGTCTCCGAATCGCTGGGGAAAATCATTGACGGTATCAACGCTCTCATCATCCAGCTTCAGCAGACGCTTTCGTGGCGTGGCGCAGGCAACAAGCCATCCGTACCCGACGGCACTCCCGAAGAAGGCGGAACGGTTATCCCGAAACCCGACCCGACACCGGACCCCGATGACGGCGATGGCGAAGCTCCCGACCCGATGCTGTAAATTCTAAAAAACATCTCACCGTATTGAATCTCAATAAAAAAAGTGCCGTTCACATTATCTTGTGAATGACACTTTTTTATATTTGCATGCAGAGCAATAAACAGAATGTGAATGGGCTGTTACCCCATCCTATATTATTTTTATTTATCTCTCATTTCATGTAACCATTTGTTGATTAACTTATCAGAAGGAATCTTTTGCGTCCGGTCTGTGTATGAAATGAATTTTAGACTAAACTGTAAGAAACATTTTTCCCCTTCTGGAGTTAAATCATTCCGACGAAATACCAATTTTATAATTCTACCTTTCGTATCTACCGGACGATTTTTCAAGAAACCGTTATCCCAACAACAAGACAATAAAACAACAAACTCATCATACAATCGCTCAATATGTTTCATATATCTTCTGTTTACTGTAAAATGATAGGAGAAATCAAACATTAAATCCTGCCATGCATGTAATTCATTATAAGTTTTTTTGAATAACAGGGAAAGTAATTCTTCATTATCCGTATTTTCTACCAGCATGAAATCCTTTTCTCCCGGCAGATTTTTATAGGGACAACATATTGGGGCATCGGGCAACAACTCTTTCCCTTTATCGGTAAGCAAAAGATAGCATTGATTCTGATACAAGACACCTATTTTCTTCCCATCCAAATGAATAATAAATTCATCAAAAATAGGTTCGAGCATTACGTGGCATATTGCCCGTGTTTGTTTCTCAATATAATCTGCATATTTTTTTGTTGTCATATCCTTTTCGCTTTATAGGTTGTTAATAGGATGTGACTAATCGACCTTTAGGGGCGATTAAGCCGTCTGTTATCATTCATTTATATTTAGTAAGCCCAACCTTTTTCTTTGGTTAAAGTCTTGGGATAAACAGGTAATGATATTCTATGCTTCTGTAAAATTTCAATGCATTTACATAGAAATTCAAAAGGTTTATTTGAATCTGCTGAATACATATCTATCAAACCTACTTCAACAACATATTCAAGCAATAGATTAAACTCTGCTAAATATCCTTGGGGGATATGTATCAATAGCGAATCCGGCAAAGAATCACCTCGACCTGTCAATTCCAATTTTGCCCCGATGGATTCCCATTTACTCAAATCATCAACGACTTTGATTGCATATAAGTGTTCTATAAGGGTATCAATAGAATCATCTGCTATCTTAAAATGGCTACAATAAGCATACAGGCATTTTGCTGCATATACTTGCTTATCTTGTGTCGCCATAAATTCTAATTGTTCTGTATTCATTCTACTTTTATTTTGAATGATAATGCTATACTAACAGCCAAATCCGCTGTTATTTTTTCCAAGTACATCACTTGCAAGGCAAATATAGTGAAAAGTGCAGTACATCAAGAACGATGCACTGCACTTTTTTCCATACATCGGGCAAGCTTTAACATTTAAAGTTTGCATTCTCTACATCGACAAGGAGGAACGCATACATTTTTTAGGGCACAACAGTTTGTGTAGCACATAAATTTACACGCATATCGCTAACCGATAATTAGTTGAACTTATTATCTTTGCAAGGATGCTATTGCTTCTGCTAAAAAGCAAGGTTATATAAAATGTAATAGTTAAAATAAAATGAAAGAATTATTTGCAAAATGTATTCCGTTTGATAACAATGTAAAAGGACGGATAGGCGGTAATCCTCCGCAATTAGTGGAGAAACAGATTCCCAATGAATATATGTTTTATGCGACATTAGTCCATCCTGAGAAAGAGAACATGATGCTTTCTATTTTTATTCATAATAATTTTGAAACTCTTATAGAAAATAATATTTATCCTTCAATAGCGGTAAAAATTATAGAACATGAATATTCAGAGATGGGAAACGCTCTGGATAAAGCAATTACTGATTTGTCTATAAACTCTATTGGCGATTATAAAGAGATACAAGATAGTGAATTTCAGTTTATAAAAGTAGGAGGTGTACCACGATTTATTCAATATAGAGATTACTATTATGAAGAATTGGAACGGAATGGCTATTCTTTTTTTCTACAAATAGATGAAGAAGGTTATTGTCAAGATATGGAATATGTATTTATGTATGGTGCTTTATATCTATATAGACATAATGTAACAGGCGAAGTTATAGCAGGATTTTGGCAATACTCTTAATATGTATAAGATACCCGTCCGGATGTTTCTTTATTCTCGCCAACTTCATTATATTTGCAATATTTTCTGCTCAATCGTAAGTCAAACAAAAAAACAAAAGTTATGGGATTCTTTAAAACAGTAGTGAATGATCTGTTAGGTTCAAAAAGAGAGTATGCAGTAAAAGATTTAGGAGTCTTTACCTGTAAGGTTTGCGAATGGTGGAAGGAGGAGCGGTATAGTTGGACGGGCACGGTGCGGCTGTTTTCTTATCCGGAGGAAACCGTTATTCTGGTGGAAGGAGATGCGTTGGCCCCGTCGCCACAGCAATTGGAGGAAGTGAGAATGCTGCTGGAGAAGTGGGAAGCGGTGATGATGCAGTTGGATAGCATCTTGCTCCGCGAAAGCCGGTTGGCGCATAAAGAAGAAATATATGCTTCGTGGAAAGAGACTTTTTATCCGGATTCCATCACTCCCGTTGCCGGAGAAGATGGCGGCTGGGAAGTAGCGTTTGAGACGACGGACGATAAGAAGGATTATTTTTTCTTTATCTGGAAGAATAATAGTATACAGGATTTGACTTTAGGGGTGGGGGCATGAGCGGTAAAGAGGCGATTTGTTTGTGTTTTCGTCGCCAAATATGCGGTGTTTTCAGATAATGTTATGAGTTCAAATTAGAAAAAAATAAAAAGAATAGAATGGAACAGAATGAACCTGTAATTTGGAAAGAGGGAATAAAACCAAATCCAGAGAAGATATTTCCCGTGCCCGGTGTCAATACACTGACTTATATAAAGCCGACTATCAAAAATAAGAATATTATAGTTGGCGACTTTTCTTATTTCGGTGATGTTGATTTCGAAAACCACGTCACTCACCACTATCCTTTTTGCGAGGATAAACTGATTATTGGTAAGTTCTGCCAGATTGCATCGGGAGTAAACTTTGTAATGAACGGCAGCAACCATCAAATGAATGCTGTTTCCACCTTTCCTTTTTATATTTTTGAGGGTTGGCAGCAGCCCATACCGCCGCTGTCGGAAATGCCGTTGAAGGGCGATACGATTGTGGGTAACGATGTTTGGATAGGTCAGAATGCTACGATTCTTCCGGGCGTCCATATTGGAGATGGCGCAATCATCGGCATGCAAAGTGTGGTAGGAAGTGACGTTGCCCCCTATACGATTGTGGCGGGAAATCCTGCAAAGCCTATCCGCAAACGTTTCGATGATGAGTTGATAGAAATGCTGCTGAAACTGGAATGGTGGAACAGGAGTGTAGAGGAAATCAATCGGCTGATTCCTATATTGTCATGCAGTGACCTCGAAAGAGTGAGAAAGGAAATTTCAATTCTATCTTCTATAAATTTGAAGCCAACTTAAACGAAAAGGAT
Source organism: Bacteroides ovatus (assembly GCA_030844565.1). GTDB lineage: Bacteria > Bacteroidota > Bacteroidia > Bacteroidales > Bacteroidaceae > Bacteroides > Bacteroides ovatus_A. The sequence continues at coordinate 14,551 of JAUUNK010000012.1, read as the reverse complement.
GAAAGAACAGAAAAGCACCCTGACCAAAGCAAAGGAACTGACCACGGATGAATTGCTTCTGATAGCCCACAACGTGACCTGCGAGTATTCGGAGAAGCAAGTCCGGCAGGCGAAACTCGAGCTTTATCGGCGGAGGGTGGACGATAAAGTGATAGCCGATGTGGTGGAAGAGAAAGAAGAAGCCTTTATGAGAAGGCTGGATGCCGCCGTGCGTGCGCAGCAGGCACGTGAAGATAAATTGAACGAGAAGAACCGCGACGTGAGTTACCGTTGGTGGGAAATGGCGGTATTGCTGTTCTTTGCCCCGTTTTATTTCGTGAATGGTTTAAGGGATACCGATGGATTCTTCTCTGAACTGAAACGGCTGAAAGCGGAAAAGTATGACTTGAAATTCAAGCAGCGGCTTTTGCTCCTGATTGTGGGAGATGTGATGTGGCTGGGGTATGCTTGCTGTCTGGTTTTTATTTCCGCTTAAAAATTTAGGGTATGGGACAATTTAATGAGTACATGGAACGTTTTGACTTTTCCTTTTTCGAACAAGTATTTAAAGAAAAAGGACGAATGCGTCATTATAAGAAAAATGAGTATTTCCTTCATAAAGGAGACAAGCATATTTACATAGGCTTCATTTTGACAGGAACTTTTAGATATACTTGCATTGACAACAATGGGAATGAACATGTGGTAGCATATAATTTTGAAAATGAACCTTTGGGAAACTATTCTGCATTTCAGAGAAAAGAAGTTGCACTACTTGATGTGCAGGCTGTCACTGATAGCACGGTTTATTTGTTGTCACATTCTGATGTGAATGAATATTACAATTCAAGTATCGAAGCGCAGTATCAAGGCAGAATTTTAGCAGAAGAGTTATTATTTGTTGCATGGAATAATATAATTTCTGCATATAACAATACTCCCGAAGAGCGATATAGAGAACTTCTGAAAAGATGTCCCAATCTACCTAACTTGATAACTTTAAAAGAATTAGCTTCATATATTATGGTAACTCCCGAGACCCTGAGCCGAATCCGTAAAAGGATTTTGTTAGAATAAGTCTTGACTTGAATCAAGACTTATCTTCTTTCTCCTGCGTAATTTTGCTTCATAATTTAAAATAAGTTAAGTTATGAAGAAAATACAGATAAACAATGATTTGTGTTCTAAGTGCGGGAGATGTGTTAAGGTGTGTCTAACTGCTTATAGGGAAACTTTTAATGAACAAATCAGAACAAAAGGATTTGCTTTATCATTATTGATTTTCCCTATTATGTTATTGACGGGCTTTCTAATGCATCCTCATTTGCTACAAATGAAAATGGTATTTACTGCACAGGATTTAGTAGAACGGTTCCATAATAATGCATATTATCATATAGGGCATTTGATTGTTATGTTTTCTGTCCCTTTGATTATTATATCCATGGTTGGCATTATGAATATGCTACAACATAAGGGCAAAAACTGGGGATTCTGGGGCTGTATTATTGGAGTATTTGGAAGTTTTATTTTAGCCGTTGATAAAGGTGCTCTATGCTTGACTTTATCTGCCTTTGATACTCTTTCTAAAATAGATTTTATTAAATTTGCACCTTACTTACAAGTCATTGTAGATAAATCAGGATTACTAAAGGTTTGTTATTTACTACCTTTATTGCCTATAGGAGCTATTATTCAATCAATAGGACTGCTAAAAGAAAAATATATTGAAAAATGGCAATGCATATTAATGATTGTAGGTTTGCTTCTTCTGAATAACCCTGATGTTGAGCTAATAAGTAGTGTCGGGACCATATTAATGTGTTTTGGATATTTTCCTATTGCAAAGAAAGTTCTCTGCAATAGGTTTATTCCTCCTTTACCGGTTTAAACATCTCCGCCCGTCCGAAGAATACGTTTTCTTCGTGCTGTAGGGCGCGGACTTCTTCTTCCCGACGCAAGAGCTCATCCTTGTAGGCGAGTTGTTCGCGGATATTCCTCACCATGATGATATTCTTCTGCCAGACAATGCGTGCATGACGGATAGTGCGCCACAACAACACGCCGAGCAATACAATGGTGCAGGCGGCAAAGAGCAATATCATGCGGCTTTCGCGCAGGCGGGTGGTTTTCTCCGCCAGTTGCGCTTCTTTCTCTTTGGTCTCGTAGATGGCGGCAAATTCCAGCACGCCGTTCTGCTTTTCGCGCACGTGAAGGCTGTCCGCGATGTCGTACATCTGCTTGTAGGTCTGTGCGACCGCTTTATAATCTTTCAGGCCCATGTAGGCTTCCGCTTCGTAGCAAAGTGTGCGGCCTACGTAATAATGGTTCACGGTGTCGCCCTATGCGCGGTAGTTCTCCTTGTCGTGGTGGATAAACTGCAAGGCTTCGTGGTAGCGTTTTGCGGCGAGGAGGTATTCGAAGCGCATCTGGTTGCCGTCGTCGGTATGGGAATATTCGGTCGTATTGAATTTACGGTAATATTCTTCCGCTTTATCCATTTCCTTTTTTGCCGAGTAGATGCAGGTGTAAAGGGCATAGATGCTTGCCAGACGCATGTCGTAAAGTCCGTCGAGGTGGTATTCCCCGTCGTCGAGGGCGTAAGTGGAGACGGTGCCGTAAAAGTAAATAAGGTCGTCCACCTCCTGCCAGTCCCGGCTGCCGTCGGCAACTTCCTCCAAGAGTTCCATGGATTGCTTGATGTAAGATTCTCCCTCTTTCTTTAAACCTTGGCGCCGCTTGTTGACGGCGATATAGAACAGTAGGTTCGCTTCGGCGGACTTGTTTCCTGCTTGGCGGGCAATCTCGATGCCTTCGATGGCGTAGCGGATGCTTTCGGTGTAGTTGTCGGTGTTGTTATATTGGTCGGTTATCAGTTCGAGGGTCAGGAGTGCATAGCGGTACATGCTGAGCCCGTTCTGGTAGACTACGCTGCGCAGATGATCCAAATGGTATTGGGGCATCAGCCCGAGTTTTTCCGTTTCGTCTATCACTTGCAGCGCACGGTGCGGCTCGGTGATGGAGATGCTTTCGATGTATTCGCGGGTATGGATGGTGTCGGGGGCTACGGTTATGGTTGTGGTGGCAGAAAGGGCGGGCGCCGCGTTCAGACCGGATAGGATAATCAGGGAGAGGATGAAAAGGATGTTATGCAGGCGTTTCATGTTTTGGTTATTATTTGTTTTGTGGTATATAGATTGACAATCGAATGCAGCCTGCCTGCAGGTAAAGGCAGGCAATTACATCCTTTCTTCGCGTGTCAATTTCTCTATTGCTTCTATAAAAGCTTCGGCGCGCGGACGAAGAGTATTCACCAATGCCAAGTCACAATAAGCGAAATCACTGTAATCGCTCGATTGACGCTTTTCGAAAAGAAGGCTGAACGTTGTGCCATGCTCCAAGCTCAAACGACCCGTGCGGACAAAGTGCATGGAGAGTTGAGTTTTCACTCCATTGTGCGTATTGGCATCTATCTCCCGGCTTAGTAACAAGGCGGCTGCGGCATAGTAGCAGGCATAGTACAAGCGGTTGACAGCCGTATTGTAATAACCGCCGGCGGCGTTGTAATCCGCTTCCTTCAAGGTTTCATGGGCACGTTGCAGGCGGTAGTTTACTATCGCCGCACGATTTTCTGCATCAAGTTTTTCCTTCATAATACAATCCCTTCTTTCTTTACATTGATAGTGAATGGTGTGGTGACGCTTTCCCATATACGGCGAAGCATGATCATAGGGCTGATGATGACTCCTGTATCTACTTCCACTTCGTAGAGGTGACGGGTGATTTCCAACTCGCGTTCCACTGTCAGTTGTTCGCTGTCGTCCAACAGTATCAGCAGGTCAATATCCGAGTCCGGACGCGCGTCGCCCCGTGCTTCCGAGCCGTAAAGGATAGTTTGCGCATTGGGAGCAATGCGGTGAAGAGTGTCGACGATGCGGCGGACAATTTCAGGTCGTTTCATACGTATTTCCTCCTATTCATTTATTATAATACAGTGACAAAGGTAGCAAAATTCCGGGAAACCGGATAGCAGTGAGAAAAAAACACCCTTCATCTTGCGTGGGGAAACGCCACATTGCTTATATTTGCGGGCAGGGTCGTTAAAATACAATGCAAATAAAATATGAAGATAGTAACAAAACAAATATTTCTAATCACACTAATGCTGATAAGTGCATGCAATATCTTTGCTCAAAATGTGGTGACGGGAAACATTAAAAGCGTTTCCGGCGAACCAGTTGCTTATGCAAATGTTCTCCTGTTGAATGTGCCGGATTCTGTTTTTGTAGCAGGGTGTACGAGCAATAATTCCGGCATATTTACTTTTACTAATATACCTGCGGGAGATTTTATTTTGAAGATTTCTTTTCTTGGCTTCCAAGATTGTACACAAACTATCACTGTAGAAAAAGGCAGGACCGATGTGGGGGACATCTTCCTGCAAGAGAGGATGGAAGCGATTGATGAAGTAACCATCGTGGCAAACCATCTGCGTGTCTATAATAAAGGAGGAAATCTTGTAACGGATATAGCCCATTCCGCCTTGCATAATATAGGTAGTGCCAAGGAAGTGATGAAGCATATTCCGGGAATCATTGCTGCCAAAGATAAGTATGAAGTATTCGGAAAAGGAAGCCCCGTTATCTATATCAATAACAAAAAAGTGCGGGATAACAACGAATTGCAACTGTTGAAATCAACGGATATTCAGCAGGTAGAAGTGATTACCAATCCCGGCGCAGGGTATGATGCGGATGTCCGTGCTGTTGTAAAAATTGTCACAACGAAGAAGAGAAGTAACGGGCTGATGGCACAAGTGGATGCCGGTATTTCGCAGTCCAATCATTTTAGCCACAACGAAGGCGCATCTCTTAGCTATCAGTTGAACAAATTGAATATTTTCGGGTCCTATCGTTTCGACCGGATAAAAGAGGATATAAAATATGACGTGACGCAAGTGAGCCATGAAAAGGACTTTGTATACAACGAAATTTCTTCTTCCCGATATACGGATAGAAGCAACGGGCATTCTTATTCCGCCGGGATGAATTATGATTTCAATAAGCGGACGAGTGCCGGTGTCCAATATACAGGATATGATAACCACTTGAAGACACTCTCCTGTCCGGAGGAAGATTGGATAAGGATGTATGAGGGCGACAGATTGTTTGCCGATAATAACAATGCCTTGTCAGGGAAAGATGATTCACAGTTCCATAATATCAGTATGTATTATCAGACGCAGGCAACCGATAAGTTATCTATCCAGATTGATGCCGACTATGCTTACAACAAATTGAAAAGCCATGAATTGATTACGGAGGCTTTCAATCTTATCCCTGCTATGGAAGAAACAAACACCTATAGCCACAATAGCAGTAAAATTTATGCGGCAAAAGGTGTTTTTGAGTATACGCTCCCTCATAAGCAATCGTTGGAATGGGGGATAGATTATAGCAACGTGCGCATAGCGGGTGAATCGCAAAATCCGGAAGGAAAGATTGACGGGGATGTATATGATAATCGGGAAGATAAATATGCAGCTTTTGCCATGTATCGCGCCTCCTATAAGAAATTGCAGGGCGAAGTAGGAATAAGATATGAATATGTGGAATCGGGAACTACCGATTTCGGTAAGAAAATTGGCGAGAAAAAATATTCGGATTTCTTGCCTTCACTTTCCGTATCCCTGCCCATCAGTAAAGTAGACCTGTCGCTGAATTTCACTAATCGCATACAGCGTCCGTCTTTCGACCAGTTGAACAACAAAGTGAAATATAACAATCAGTCTCATCAAGAAAAGGGCAATCCGGACTTGTCGCCGCAAAAGATATACGATTTGGATTTCAGCGCCAAGTATTCCGTCTTGCATTTCAGATTGAATTACCAATATATAAAGAACTTTATCTATACTACGGCGGAACAATCCGGCGAAACAGGGGGAGCGTCCGTCTGGTATACGACCAATGCACCCCGGTATGAATTGCTGGGTGCGGTATTGGTTGCGTCACCCACTTTTGGTTGCTGGCGGCCCACTCTCACTGCCGGAGTTTATAAACCGTTCCTCACGCTGGATTATTTAGGAAGTCCGCGGGACTACAAAAAGCCTTATGGGCTATTCTCTTTGCAAAATGAGTTTACTTTGCCTGAAGATTTCGTGCTTCGTGTCGATGTGCAATGGAATACTAAAGGAAATCGTGGCATTTATTATATGAAAAGTTACGGATATAGTGAAGTTTCCGTGCAAAAGTCGTTCTTATCGGAACGGCTGCATCTGAGCTTGCGAGGCGAGGATTTGTTTAATTGGTCGAAGACGAAAGATACGAAGTATTTAAGTTATCTGGTATCAAACAGAGCTACAAATCCGTATGGTAGGCGGGTGGTGTTCTCCGTTCGTTGGAACTTTAATAATTTCAAGACAAAATTTAAAGGTACAGGTGCAGGAGGGGAGGAGATGAACCGGTTGTAAAATGCTAGCATGCAATCAAGAAAGGTTCTTTTCGAAAAATGGTGTATGATTGCCTCATGGAAAGCAACAATTACTAGATACAAATTTGTCATTTATGAACGGCTTCGCAAAAAAAAGAGTACTTTTGCCGAGTAGAATAATAATATATGCCCCATGAAAATAGATAATCTCGAAGATGTAAGAGTGTATTGTTCGGCAAAAACTTGTCGGACTATCCTCAATGCCTGTTGTGGATGGCACGCTTCAAAGGAACGAATAAAGACGAGTTCATCGACAATCAACGCATACACGGCAATATCTTTGAACTGCTGGATGCAGCGATGGCTTTCTTCTTCAAGCATCTCTCGCTTTCGGGGAAGATTGAAAAGTTATACAGGGAAGAGGAACTGACCATTCCCTACAAAGCTTTGCGTGAGAGTTGCATAAACAGCTTTTCGCATCGTGTGTATCATAAACCCGGCAGTTCCGTCAGCATAGCCATTTATGACGATCGGGTGGAAGTGACGAACAGCGGCACGTTCCCCGAGGATATGACATTGGAAAGGTTGCTGGGACCGCATGATTCGGAGCCGCAAAATCCTATTATAGCAAATGTTCTTTATAAAAGTAAGGTGTTGGAAAGCTGGGGACGCGGCATTGGATTGATGATTAGCGAATGCCGCCGTGTGGGGCTTCCTGACCCGGAATTTCATTCGGACGGTGCGTTTGTGCAGGTAGTGTTCCGTTATGGGCAGGGGACTGTAGGGCAAAATTCTACAGTTACAGGACAAGTAACCCGACAAGTACCCGACAAGTACCCGACAAGTACCCGACAAGTACCCGACAAGTTACATTGTTTATTAAATCAATTGGTGAAGATTTATATTCTGTAAAGGAGATGATGGAGTTGATGCAACTAAAGGATAGGGAAAATTTCTTGAATAATTATCTTTATCCTTCCATGAAAGAAGGTTTGGTAGAGCCGCTCTATCCCGAACAGCCTAAACATCCCCGACAAAAATATCATCTGACGGAAAAAGGAAAGACTTTATTAGAAAAAGAGTAGCGAAAGATTCCAAGAAACAGTAACAAGAGTATTTTAATCTCTTGAACAGTGATTAGCTGAAAACATACTTTTATCACATAATCAAAAAAACATCAGTCATGCAATTAAGAAAAGTCCTTTTTATTACTTTGCTGATATGCTCTTGGGGGCTGACGGTACAAGCGCAAATTTATATCAAATCAGAGTATATACCGTCTTCTTCTTTTAAAAATGAAAATGGAGATAAATTTGGTGGAAAAAATCTTGGATTAGCTCTTACAACAAACAATCCTTTATATACTCTTCTATTTCTTGAGGTGTCACCTTATAAACAGGTTCGAGATGCTCAAAATGGGCATCGCGTGTGAAACGGGAACTATTTGTGAGCATGGCAAGCAAGTTTTTTGATTTTAACCGGTGGCCGGAATAGGTGAGAGCCTGCGTTATCAAATCATGGATGGGGATGCCGGATTTTAGAATGGAATAGATGTCATAATAATCACGAAAGTTGCTTCTTCGCAACATCACTTCCATTTTCATCGCCCCAATGGATTTCACATCTGCCAATCGGAGATTATAAAGATAGTCTACCGGTTTCGTGACGGGGGAGTATTTGGGACAGGCATAAAAGGAGATTTTTACTCCCGATACCAGATATTCTACATGGTCTATGTCCAATATATCCTTCTGCTCGATGCTTCCCACTCTAGCAAGTTCTTTCTCAATCTGATACCAAGCTACTTCCATTTTCTCAAGTTTGGAAGTGCGCCATTTCATAAAGTCCAAATCTTCACTTTGGCGGGTGCCAATCTGCAAAGACAGTGCAGTGCCACCTACCAACAGGTAAGGCTTGATGCAGTCTAACTGCGCAACTGCTTCAAAAATCTCTCGGGTATGTGGAGCTAAACCTTTCATGCAAACATTTTATTAAAGTGGCGCGTTGCCATGGATTTTATATAAGCGTCCGGTTTCTTCGCCTTGAAATAATACCATGCGAAGAAACGGTTGAGCGTGTAGAAATAATCCGTTTGGGGAACGAGATAGTCCAGCCACACTTGTTTTATTTTCTTGAAAGAGTATATCGAAAAGAGTTGGTCGATTTCCTCCAAGTCGAGATGCACCAAGGTTTTCTCAATCAATATATCGTCGGGGATATTCTCGATTGACTGCTCGTTGTACGACCAAAAGCAATGCTCTTGCTTTAGTTTCGCCAACAGGCTTCGTTTTATTGCTTCACTTCTTGAACTTCTTGACATAACTCCTTGCTTTTGAGTGCAAATATAACGAAGTTTTCCGTAAAAGGAAGCATCCGGCAGGCATCTTTTCTCCCTCCCCCTAGTACAAAACGCTGCTTTCTTCGTCTTCTTCATACAAGAAGAAAAACGGCGAAGAATGAAAATATATACTTTATTGTTAGGAATGCTGTTGCCCGCTGCGATGCAGGCGCAAACAGCAGATACAGTACATGACTGGACAGCGCATGATTGGGAAAATCATCATGTGCTCCACATCAATCGTGAACCTGCAAGGGCGGCTTTCACTCCTTATTCACGGCAAAAGGGAGATTGCAGCATCACGCTGGACGGCGTATGGAAATTCCGTTGGACGCCCGTGCCTGAGGAAAGAATCGGGGATTTCTACCGGACGGATTTCAATGACAAAGGCTGGACGGATTTTCCGGTTCCCGCCAATTGGGAAGTGAACGGATATGGCACGCCGATTTACGTCTCCGCAGGCTATCCGTTCAAGATTGACCCGCCGCGCGTGATGGGAGAGCCGAAGGCGAACTACACTACCTATAAAGAACGGAATCCCGTGGGACAGTATCGCCGCACCTTCGTTTTGCCTGCCGGATGGAAGACACAGGGGCAGACTTTCCTACGCTTCGAGGGAGTGATGAGTGCATTTTATGTATGGATAAACGGCAAGCGGGTAGGATATTTGTCTCAACACAGCGTTGATAGCCATCCGGAATTGAGAGCAGTTCCGCTGAAGGAAAAAGGAGGGAACATGCAGGTATCGGTACTTCAATTGAAAGGAAGATATAAAAAAACAGTGGCACAGAAATTTATTGAAATCATTCAAGATACGACTGCACATAAGAAGATTTAGGGCAGGCTTTACAAGAAATTCGGTTGAAACCTTTTTCTTTTTCTTGCCTATGCAGACGATTTATTTGTGTTTTCGCCGCAAAATATGCGACGTTTTCAGATAAATATCGCTGCAAAGCGAGTTGGCAAGACTGTATGCTTATCATATTATTTTATAAGAAAAAAAACTCTTAGAATATTAAAATGAAAATACAAACAAATAGCAGCACATCACTCTTTAACAGTTATTATTCAGAAAGTTGAAAGAAAAAGATTACCTTTACAATCCAAGTAAAATCTAGAACCGTAAGATATGAATGTAGATAGTCTTTTAAAACGCTATTTTAAAGATAGCGAAATGCAGCCTTCGATTGAAGTATTCGACAATGAGAATATCTACAAAGTATATTCAGATATTGTAAAATCACTGACCAATTATCCGGACATTGAATTAGGCGTAATGCAAGCGTTGAGCTATTATATTTGAGCGGAAAGCGGTCACGACGGAGCCTGCAAGAAGGTGGTGTATGCCACTGTAAAAGGAGGAACGCTAAAGATACACTTCCCCGAAGTGAAAGCGGGTCAGGCTGTGATTTCCGGTATTGCAATTGCTTCTACCGATACCTCTTTGAAACCTGTGGAATTTCCTGCATCCGATTGGAGTTGGGCAAAAGCAGATAAGGAAGTAATGGAAAAGACTCCCAAAGAATTGCTGCGGGAGGATTAAGAATACCCGCGCCAGTATGGCGTATGAAGCGGAAACGGCAGAAGTGAAAGGCAAATTCCAGAAAAAAGAGCATCGCAAACAAACCGGTGTTTTCTTTGGAAAAGGGAAAGAAAACAGTATCCAGTGGAACGTCTCTACTGGATTGGCACAAGTGTATGCCCTGCGGTTTAAATATATGAATACGACAGGAAAACCGATGCCTATTCGCATGCAATTCATAGACTCCAAGGGAGTAGTGCTGAAAGACAATGTTCTCACTTTCCCCGAAACTCCGGAGAAGTGGAAAATGATAAGTACCACCACCGGAACATTTATCAATGCCGGGTACTATAAAGTTCTTCTATCGGCTGAAGATATGAATGGACTGGCATTCCATGCGCTGGATATTCAATAGAAAAGGAGCAAAAGGAGCGGAGACACAGAGGGATAAAAAAATGCCTGGTGTCTCCACTTTTTTGTTTTTATTATTTTTATGTCGCCTCTCTTTTTTATTTTCTTGAATATTATCTATCTTTGAATCCACATTGAAGTAATATATATGCAAAGAGAAATATCTACGTTTGATTTAGCTGTTGACTATGTGGTGGGAGAAGGAACAGAAGAGGATTTACTCAACGGATACAGGCATTTCCCGTGTCGGATTGAATCCGGTTTTTTCATTCTTTGCACGGAGGGTAGCTTGCAGGTGACGATTAATGCTAATACCTATCACATCTCCAAGAACGATTTGATTACTCTACCTCCTCATTATTATATGGAAATTCAGGAATTCTCACCGGATATTTGCATTTACTATATAGGCTTTTCCTCCGGGCTTATAGAAAGCATTAATCTGATGAAGTCTACCCAATATCTGCTTCCCGTCATCATACAAAATCCCATTGTCACTTTGTCTTCTGAAGATGCCCATAGCTATAAGTTGTTGTATGAGTCTTTTATCTATGCTTCTAAATCGTCGCGCACCAGGACGAATAGGGAAATTATCAAAGCTATTCTTAGCCTATTTATTCAAGGGGCTACGGAAATATATAAAATGCGGAATAATTGGGAACTACCTGCACCTACCCGGAAATATGAAATTTATCAGGAGTTTATGCGATTGCTTATGAAGAATTACCCTCTTCATCATAACACTTCTTTTTATGCCAGGGAATTGGGCATCAGCCTGCCTCATTTTTGTTCTACTATCAAGGCTGCTACGGGAAATACTCCATTAGAAGTGATTGCTTCCGTACTTTTGATGGAGGCTAAAGCACGGCTGAAGTCTACTGATGAACCGGTGAAAAAAGTCGCGTTGGCAGTAGGATTCGGGAACCTTTCTTTTTTTAATAAATTCTTTAAACTGCACACGGGAGTCACCCCCCAGGAATATAGAGAAAGTTAAGGGTTACTTTTCCATATTCAAAGGTAGGGTTACCAAAAATCGACTCCCTTTTCCCACTTGGGAGGTAACGGAAATATTTCCTTGTAGATGTTCTATAATCGTTTTGCAGATGGGAAGCCCCAGTCCCGTCCCTTGCTTAAAAGTATTTACTTTATAGAACCGATCGAATATTTCTTCCTGAAATTCTTCGGGAATGCCGATACCCGTATCTTCCACATAGATGTGCACCTTGTCTTCTTTAGACTCATCAGGCATGAAACCGAAACGTATGTATCCTTTCTCTGTGAACTTCCGGGCATTGTTTATCAGGTTGGATATTACCTGTCGCAGACGTTTTGCATCTGTCATAAGGGATATGTCTTTATCAGGCAACACCATTTTGATTTCGATGCCGGGCAGGGTTTTCATCTTTTGCTCTTTCGCAATATCTATTAGCAGGGAATTGAGCGAGCAGGTGGAATATTTAAAATCAATGGTGTTGGATTCTATTTTAGATAAATCCAATATGTCGTCTATAAGATTAACCAATTGTTCACTATTTATGCTGATTAGCCGGATAAAGTCGTTGCGTTCTTCTTCGCTTAGCTCAGTGTATGTGCTTCCTATCACATCCGAGAATCCTACGATGGCATTTAGGGGAGTACGGATTTCGTGGCTCATGTTGGCTAGGAAAGCCATTTTGAGTTTGTCGCTTTCTTCAGCTTTCTCCCTGGCGGCGATAAGTGTATTTTCTATATCTTTATATTCCTGGATACTCATACAAATTCCCACCAGGCGGTAGGGGTGTCCCGAGACATTTGCGATATAAGTGGATTGCCCTTCAAACCATTCCCACGTGCCGTTGCCCCGGCGTATGCGAAAAGGTACAGACTTCTCGTAAGTTTCCGTACCGCTGAGTTGAACTGCGAAAGCTTCCGCTATAGGGACACGGTCGTCAGGATGAATCATGTTTACGTATTCTTCCATCGATAAAATGTTGTTGATGCCCGGTTCGATTCCCAGATGCTCGAAATAGCGGTGATCAAGAGTAAATTCACTACGGCTTATATCATAATACCAGGGATATATCTTGGTCTTTTGCAAAGCGGTGTTCAGGATATATTCTTGTGTAAGTTCCACGGTGATATTACGGAAGAAAAATAAAATGGATTTCAGCTCTCCCTTCTCTCTGCGAGTCATGAATTGACCGTTGACAGGAAACTGGGTGTAATCGGTTTTCTCCTGGATATAAGTGTGTTCCGGTAGTGTATATCTGTCTTCGCCTTTGCAGAGGTTTGCGATGGCAGTAGAGAGTATATCTTCCCGGTTATGCAGAAGTTTGAGCAAATGTTCTATCCGGATAGGCAGTTGGGAGGATGAAATATTAAGGTGAAGTTCGCTTTGTGCCTGCCGGTTAAGTTGGAGTACTTCTCCCTGGGGATTAAATATAAGAACCCCGTCAGGTAGAATATTTAACAGCTCGTCATCGTATCTTATTTGCTTGTCAGCTTTCATTTCGATTTGTATTTATAATCAGTGTGATAACCTTGGAAATTCTGACAAAGGAAGCGAATTTTTCCGAAGATACTATCAATTTTTCCGGTATCTTTTACCGCCTTTTTTCTATTATTTCATTTGCAATACTTAGTATGTTAATATGATGTTCTATTTTTAAGAATCGATATTTGGATTTTAAGGTATTCTGGGGGAAGAAAATAAAAATGCCTCGAATATCGGCATATCCGGAGCATTCTTTTTTTAGATACTGAGAGTATTTCAGGAGATGGTAATCACGATTTTGCCTCTATGTTTACCGTTTTCTACTTCCTTCTGTGCTTGGCGTATTTCTTCTAGGGAATACGTTTTGCTGATATGTGACTTTAGGCTGCCTTCGTTCAACATGCGGGCTATTTCATTCATATCCTTGCCGCTTGAATGCATCAGGATGTGGTGGAAGTTTTTTATGCCTTTTTCTTCCGCCGCTTTTTCCGCTCCGGCTTTTTTGTCGGAAGGAAGTAAAACAATGATTCCTTCGGGTTTCAGTACCGTCAATGAACGCACAAAGTTTTCTCCTCCGATGGTGTCGAGGATAAAGTCCATATCTTTAGCGATTTCTTCAAACTTTTCGTTTTCGTAGTCTACACATTCGTCCGCGCCGAGTTCTAAAACGAAATCTTTATCTTTTGCCGAAGCGGTTCCCACTACGTAAGCTCCCAGCTTTTTGGCTATCTGAACGGCAAAGCTACCTACACCGCCTGCCGCCCCGTGAATTAAAACTCTGTCTCCTTCTTTCACATGACCTGTATCTACCAATGCCTGCCAGGCGGTAAGAGCTGATTGTGTGGCTGCCGCCGCTTCAGCAAAAGATATGTTTTCCGGCTTCAATGCCAACTGGGATTCCGGAACTGCTACATATTCTGCATAGCTGTGACCTACACCCGGAAAGTTGGCAGTTCCGAAGACGGCATCTCCAATGGTGAAACATGATTCGTCATTGCCCAGATGAACCACTTCTCCGGCAACGTCCCATCCCAAAATCATAGGCTTTTCTTCTTTCAACTTATCTGCCATTCCTTTCCCTTTCCGGGTTTTTATGTCGATAGGGTCTATGCCGATTGCTTTCACTTTTACCAGCACCTCATCCGGCTGGACGGCTGGTTTCTGTATTTCTTCTATCACGAGGTTTTCAGTTCCTCCGAAATCTTTTAATATAACTGCTTTCATATACTTCTATTCTATTGTTGATTGGAGTAGTAACACCGGGAGGCAAGCTTTGTTTTCTCCATTAGTAATCATTGGGAAGAATAGTAAGTACAAAAGCCCGTTTCGTCCGTCTACTTGATATGAAGAAAAAAGAAAGAATGAAAATATATACTTTACTGCTCGGGCTATGGATAGC
>JAUUNK010000187.1 GCA_030844565.1 Bacteroides ovatus | reverse complement strand
AAGAATAAGCTTTTAAAATAAAAGAAGAGGAAAAACCAGACCGCACGACCAATCTTAATCCTTCCTCCTTTACACGATTATGATGCAAATATACTATTTACTTTTAAATAATCGTGTTATGGAACTGAATTTTAATAAAATAATCCGTCTGAAAAAGATAAGAATTGAGAAATCGGAATTGTCAGAAGAGGAAAATGCCTTAATGGCTCCCATATTAACAGATAAAAGTCTGATTTTGGAGATATACCACATTTTCATGGAGTTGTTGAACGAGAGAGGGTGTCCCCCAAACATTGACAGTGTGACACAAAGAAAGAAGTTTATTTTCATCGTCTTGTATCTGTTTTCTCCTAGTTCTTTAGCTGGTGGAAAAACTGTTTACGGTATTAGAGGTGAAATAGCAAGAGTATTGGGTATCCGGTCCGAGTGTACAATTTCCAACAATTGTGAAGATGTTGTTTTTCTCTATCAGAATTATGGGGATTTTAGCGGAGATATAGAGTATCTTTACACCGAAATCGTAAATCGGTTAAAATTCAAAGGGCTAATCAATTAATGAGCCGGAGTTTAATGCTCCGGCTTATTTGGGAATGAATTAATTATGGGGATTATTTTAATTTCATTTCATCTGATTGACGATTATTCCACATAATTATTGCGTAGCATAATTGCTGCATAAAACTATTCATTACTTCCATTTCTGATTCAGGACATTCTTTTCCTGTAGGGGTGTAATTTGATTTTGCATGAACTATATTATTTCTTGTTGCTGTTAAATACTCAGACATACGCTTTTTTAAATGGAAAATTTGTGAATCAGGAATATTTTTATAAGTCCACTCTATATCATTTCTAATCTGGCATTCTTTAGATAGTTGTTTTTTTATTGATGTAGGAATAGAATCGGATAAAGATAAAATATCGCAGCATTCAATCAATACCGATTCTGCTAGCTCGTTGTCACGCATACTGTTATCAAAGTGTCTGACAATATCGATAATGGAATCATAAAAACGACAATCTCTAGTCTTTAAAATATTCATATCTAATTTTTTACTTAGCATTTCATAAGCTTGTTTTTTTGAAATAGAAGGTGATATGTATTCTATAATTTTATAAAACATTAGAAACTTTAAATCTTCGTTGTTGAGCGTTTGAGCATCTACATATAATCCAAGCATAGGGTTGTAGGTTGGCAAATCTTCTGACTTTGAAATAATAAATTTACAGTCATTTACAGTATCGTCAATGTTCTCAAAATCCAAAACTTCTTCATCAAGATAAGTTGAGTTGTTTTTGATAAGTTTTTGTATGGTTATTGGTGAATCAGCCTTTACAGTTAGCATAAACAAGAAACGTTGTATTTCTTTGTTTTCTTCTTTTAATGGTAAAATTCTATTTTCTGATTTATATTTGAATTCTATTGCCGTATATGCCGAGCATGGAGACCAAAAATCACTATCATAACAATCCTCTTTGATGTTTCTTATGGCTATAAGCAATGGGGATTGTACAAGATATGCTTCAAAAAACTCTGTTTCGTATTTTTCACTAAATAAATCATACTCAGATTCTGGATTATACGTTATTTCGATGTTTGTTTGACTTAAACACCCACATCTAACAGTGTAATCTCCTTCTTGTGTGAAGTTGTGTAGATTATTTGTACATTCGATAAAATCGGTAATATCAAATTGACTTGTATCGTTATCTCCGGGAAAATCAAGATTGATACAATCATCTCCTTCTTCATTTAATTCCAACCATTCTTCTTTTTCATCTTCAAGACCACAGAACTCTGCCAATCTTTGTAGCCGACTTTTAATGTCTTCTATATTATCCTCAGTTATTTGCATATATTATTCTCCTTTCTCTAATTTAATTTTCTTCCCACAATGAGGACAAGTAATAGTGTTTTCTTCTTTATCTTCATTCAGCAAGTCGGTTATCCCTACGCCTAATGCCTTTGCTATTTCTCCTAACTTTCCAATGGTGGGGTTGCCGGACACTGCGGCATACAGGGCTTGATATGTCACTCCCATTCTTTTGGCAAGGTCTTGCATGGTAATACCTCGCTGTTTGCAGATTTCTTGTACTCTTAACATGATATTCAAATTATAATTTGATGCAAATATAGAAATAGTTTTCAAATTATATATAGAATATAGAAAGCTAATATCAAAAAATAAATTGAAAATATTTCTATCAAACTTTGCTTTATTCAAAATAAAGTTTGATATTTGCAGCGTGATAATAAAAGCATAGTTTGAATAACAATTAAAACATATACGATATGAAGATTTTAACAAGTGATTACAGAAAAGAGATTAAAGATGCAATGAAGCAAGTAAGAGAAGCCCTCACGCAGCTTGAAGAAGCTGAGAAGAAACAAGATGTTGTGAGAAACGTTAGAGAGTATGAAAAGGCTAAGAATGATGCGAAAGATGCTTCAATCAGTATGATGCAGGCTCTTGAAGAAGCAGTGAGATTAGCATCTGCAATAGGTTGCGCTCACGACTTATACGACATTCATAAGTATCACAAGGTTGTAGAACTTGATTTCAGAGATTCACATAAGTAAGTTTAACCAGTAGGGCGAAAGCCCTGAGCAATATAGAAGATTATGAACGTAAATGAAGTTACAGTAGGTTTGAGATATAGAGTATCAGGTGATTTGCCTAATGGTCGTCATTCAGACGGTACGCCACGCATATCGCACGATGATGTAGTAAGGGTAATCAAGAGAATTACAGATACCCATGTGATTTTAGAATGTGGACGTGAGTTTATCATTAATGATAATCTCAAAATAGAAAAATTATAAGTTTAATCCGGTAGCCTTCGGGCTACCACAATACACACGATTATGAAAGCAAAAGTAGAAGATAGGCATTGCAGTTTATGCAAGTTCTATGAGTGTGTGAGTCTCTTCATGTATTGCAAGAAGTTACAGCACCGTATCAAAGCATCAAGAAAGAACGGATGTAAATATTTTGAGAAGTATGACTGAGAGAGAAGCAAAAATATTGGCATTAGAAGTGTTTGCCGAAAGCGCAGATGTTCTTATTGAAACGAATAGAGTGTCCGATGCAATCCGAACACCTAAAGATTGTGATTTGATTAATATTGCTTTTGACGAACTAGCTACCAGACTAAAGAAGAGAGCGGATAAGTTGAAGTTAAACAAGAAAAATAATTGATTATGAACTCAATAAACGTAAACGGTTGCAGCGTATGCCAACCCGGTAAAGAGAATTACACTACCTACACAACAAAGTTGAGAGGTAAGAGAGTGAGAATGTACCAGTATGACTATCGTACTGAAAGTGGTGAGTTATTTGCCTGTTGTGCACCAACGTTAGAGGCGTGCAGAAAAAAGCGGGATGAATGGTTAAATTTACAACAATAGGTTGGTTGTTGTGTATAACGACTGAAGAAATTTCATTATCTTTGGTTGTGGTAGTATCTTTGTGATACTATCGCGGGGTGTAGCAGTGGTAGCTTTTCACTTTGACTTGGTGAAGGTCGGTTGTTCGATTCAGCCCCCCGCAACAATGAATATTAATTTTAAAAATGACACGATTATGGAAATTTTGACGCTTAGCATTAAGCAGAAGTATTTTGATGAGATTTTAGTAGGTAAAAAGTATTTTGAAAGACGGGAAATAAAACCAAGCAATGTTGTGAATTACGTCTCTTTTATTGTTGACGGTAAAGAATATGCGAAAGAAGAAGATGTTCCAGATGGTGATTCAGAAGTTATGGTGAAAGCTAAATCGTATGATAGGCTTAAACTTGTTACAGGCGAATACAAAGGCAAACGTCCATATCTTGTTGTTGAAGTAAAAGAGGCACATGTCGAGTTTTTGTATGACGAAAATGGTGATTTCATTATTGGAACGGAGAAAGGTAAAGAATATGCCATGGCACATATAGTATTTGAGTTAGGTAATATAGTGGAAATTTTTAAAGGTGAGAAATAAGTTGAGTCGGAAGTATTAGAAAAAGAATCAATCGTACCACGGGGATAAGTAATCGCGGTCGTAGGGTAAATGCCGGTAAAGCGGCTGTAGGACATCAATCAGGGTTTGGAACAAGAGCACAAAAGCGTTCAGACCTTGTTGCTGCATTTGGAGGTGACTGATGAATGTTTCAATAATGCAGAGAACGAGAGAAACGATATTGCACGCATCACAAAAAAGTGATACGGCAATATTGTTTTTTTCTGCAACAGGGAAAGATAGCATTGTTTTATTGCACCTACTACAAAGTCGGTTTAAAAAAGTTGTATGTTGTTTTCTGTATCATGTAAAAGGTCTGAATATAGTAGAGCCATTCTTTAATTGGGCGCGTTCTTATGGAAATGTGGAGATAATTCAACTTCCGCACACCGATCTATATAACTTCAAAACGCAAGGTCTTTTGAGTACAAAACATATTGATGGGCTTAAAAAATTGAAATTACGTGATATTGAGAATTATTTAAAAATCAAGTATCAAACTGATGTGATTGTGTATGGAATGAAAGTTTCTGATTCTTTCGTCCGTAGAGGTATGTTTAGTAAAGCCGCAAAGTCTGAGATTCATTTTGATTACGATAAGTATTATCCTATTGTAAATTGGACTAACAAGGATTGTTTATCATATATCAAACTACACAAATTGCCAGAACCATTGAAACTTGGGAGTAAAAGAGGTAGTTCCGGTATAAACTTTCGTCCGGAAACAATCTTATACATTAAAGAACATTATCCAGAAGATTACAAAAAGATTATCAAAGAGTTTGATTTAATAGAAGCTAAATATGGAAGAGGTTAGTAAATATCAGAAGTTTGAAACTAAGACAATAAAACGGAGTGAAATTGCTAATGCAGAATATAATCCTCGTAGAATTTCAGATTCTGCTAAGAAAAAATTGAGAGACAATATAAAGAGGGTTGGCCTTCTTGATACGATAGTGGTAAACCAAAACACTATGAATATAGTATCTGGACACCAACGTGTGGCTATATTGGATTCTCTTGAGAGAAATAAAAATTATAGTCTTACTGTTTCAATGGTTGATTTATCTGAAAAAGAAGAAAAAGAACAGAATATTTTCTTTAATAACAGCAAGGCTCAAGGAGAGTTCGATACTGATATTTTAGCCTCAATGCTAAGTGATATAGATTTTGAATGCGCAGGTCTTGATATTAACGATGTCGGAATATTAGGAGTTGAAGTAGATTTACCTTTAATTGAAGAGCCGAGCGAAGCAGATAAAGAAGTTATGAAACTGAATAACGAAATCTATGATAATAAAAGAGAAATGCGAAAAGCGGTAATGAATCATTCTCAAACAAAGAATGAGGAATCGGTAGACACGTTCGTAGTTCTTACTTTCAGTAGCCAAAGTAATAAAGAAGCGTTTTTGCAACGGTTTGGATTTAGACCACAAGAAAAATATATCAAAGGTGAAGTTCTATCTGATATGGTGGAAAGGGTAGATTAATATGGCAAAGCCGAAGTTTGACTTTAGAGACCCTCATAACCTTATTCGTATCGAAGGATGGGCTAGGGATGGATTAGACGATAAGCAAATAGCTGCAAACATCGGCTACAATGAAACCTATTTCTCCGAATTGAAGGGGAAAATCCCCGAATTATCCAAAGCATTAAAAAATGGGCGTGCGCCTCTTGAATTGAAGATTGAAAACACTCTTTACACAAAAGCTACTGGAATGAAAGTAAAAGTCCAACAAGCTATGAAAGTGAAAGATGTTTATTACGATGAAGAAGGTAGGCGATGTGAAAATGAAAGGATAGAAATTGTGGAATTAGAACAAGAGATTCCTCCTGACACAACAGCTGGAATTTTTTGGCTTAAAAACCGTAAGCCCCAACAGTGGAATAAACCTGCTCCGAGAATTGACGAAGATTCCGATATTCCTACCGACATAGACCACGGTATCAGTATCGATTCCTGGATTAAAGATAAGCTGAAATGATAGTACCCCAGACGATATATCATCCCTTGTACACTGATACGGAGAGATTCATTATCCTTATAACCGGTGGACGTGGGTCTGGGAAGTCTTTCAATGCTTCCACCTTCATAGAACGGTTGACTTTTGAAATGACTCCGTTAGAGAAGATAGTACATCAAATCCTCTATACCCGTTACACGATGGTTTCCGCTGGCATGTCTATCATTCCCGAGATGATGGAGAAGATAGACCTTGACGGAACGACCAAGTATTTCAAGACTACCAAGACGGATATAGTCAACAAAATGACGAAAAGCTGTATCATGTTCCGAGGTATCAAGACTTCTTCCGGAAACCAAACGGCAAAATTGAAATCTATTCAAGGTATCACAACTTTCGTGTGTGATGAAGCGGAAGAGTGGACCAATGAAGAAGAGTTCGACAAAATAATGCTCTCCATCCGTAAGAAAGGGATTCAGAACCGGATTATCATCATCATGAACCCCTGCGATTCCAATCATTTCATCTATAAGAAGTATATCGAGAAAACTCATAAGCTGGTAGAGATTGACGGAGTACAGGTTCAGGTTTCAACTCACCCGAATGTACTTCATATCCATACTACCTATCTCGATAACTTGGAGAACCTTTCTCCAGAGTTCTTGAAGGAGGTTGAGGATATGAAAGCAAATAACCCCGAAAAATACGCTTATGTGGTTATCGGTCGTTGGGCTGATGTAGCGGAAGGTGCCGTGTTCAAGAAGTGGGGTATTGTTGATGAGTTTCCTCAAGGATGTAAAAAGGTTGGACTTGGACTAGACTTTGGATTCACCCATGACCCAACAGCTGCTGTTAGATGTGGAATTATTGATAATCGTCTATATCTTGATGAAGTGGATTATAGAACCGGGCTTCTCTCTTCCGACATTATCAAAACTCTTCGCCTGTGGGGATTGAAGGTAATTGCTGATAGTGCGGACCCGCGTTTAATTCAAGAGATACATAACGGAGGCATTAAGATATATGCGGTAGAAAAAGGTGCTGGCTCTGTCAATGCCGGTATAGATAAGATGAAAGAGTACGAGATATACATTACCAAACGCTCTTACAACTTGCAAAGCGAGTTCCGAAAATATGTTTGGGCAAAAGATAAAGACGGAAACTACATCAATGAACCGGAAGACCACGACAATCACGGAATAGATGCCGCCCGTTATTATGTTTTGGGTGAGCTTCTTGGCAAGATTCAGAAGCCGAAAGATTTAACTGGAATATTCACACATTAAAATCGTTTAGTATGAGAAAATGGATAAGCGTAAAAGAGAACCTTCCTGAAGTTGGTGAAACTGTGCTGGTCATTACAAGTAACGGCAAATATTCATGTTGCAGTATGTATATACCTACTGACTGTCGTGGAATTGTTCTTGGAAACAAAACATGGAAAGGAAGTAGCTCTTTTACTGATAGCATAACGCATTGGATGCCTATCCCTAAATTGAACAACAATTAAAAATATAAGCTATGCCACTAAGTTTAGAAGAAATATTAGCCCTTTCCGACATCGGGCAGAAGATAAGCTACCTAAAGAAAGGCAGAAAGACCGAGCTTCCCGACCGTTGTAAGCTTTGGGACGACTGGAATCCGGAACGCCATGAAATCATGGTAGACAAAGAGAAGTACCCGGACAGAAAGGTTCTTGAAAAGGAAGCAGAGAAGGTTTTCGATGAAAAGACAGGTAAGCCATACGAAATAGAAGCGAAGTACAAGACCCAACCGGTGAACCGCATTTCTATTCCTTTGGAGCAGGATATAGTGAACATACAAACAGCCTTCACGGTTGGTACCGAGCCTTCCATAGATTGCACTCCAACGGATGATGACGAAAAGAAATTGCTGGATGCGGTCAAAGCTGTATTCAAGTCCAACAAAATCAAATACCAGAACAAGAAGATAGTACGTTCTTGGCTTTCCGAACAGGAAGTAGCTGAATACTGGTACGTTATCGATGATGATTCGTTCTGGGCGAAGTTCTGGAAAAAAGTAAAGACTACCTTCGGTGGAAAGGTGAAACCCACCAAGAAGCTGAAAAGTGTTCTTTGGTCTCCATTCAGAGGTGATAAGCTCTATCCGTTCTTTAACGATGAAGGTAAGATGATTGCTTTCTCCCGTGAGTATAAAAAGAAGCTCATGGATGATTCGGAAATCACCTGCTTTATGACTATTACGGATAAGGCTGTTTATCAATGGGATTTGTCCAAAGGGTATGAGGAAAGAACATCTTTTGCTCATGGTTTTCCTAAGTTACCGGTTATCTATGCTTATCGTCCTGAACAGTATTGCAAGAAGATTAAGACCTTCCGTGTTCGACTGGAGAAGTTGCTTTCTAATTATGCGGATTGCATCGACTATCATTTCTTCCCGTTGCTGAAACTGATTGGCGATGTCGAGGGTTTCATGGGTAAGGTTAAGGACAGAATGGTTAAACTCACAGGAGAAGGTGCAGACGCTCAATATCTGACGTGGAATCAGGTTCCGGATACGGTAAAATTTGAGGCTGAAACGCTTACTAATATGGCTTATGATATGTCGAACACTCCGAGAATCTCCTTTGAAACGTTGAAAGGTGTTGGCAAGGCTTCCGGCACTGCCTTTCGCTTCATGTTCATGGGGGCACACATGGCTGTTGAAAATCATGCGGAAGTAATAGGGGAATTTATGCAGAGACGAGTGAATTTTATCGTTTCCGCTTTAGGCGCTATCAATCCATCAGAGTTCAGCAAGGCGTCACAGACGATTGATATTGAAACTGATTTGGTTCCTTATATGATTGACGATTTGAATGACAAGGTTACTACTGCCGTCTCCGCTGTCAGTGGTGGTGTATGGTCCAGACGCGAAGGCATTATGTTTGCAGGGAACGCAGATCGCATCGAAGAAGAACTTGCGGAAATCAAGGAAGGACAAGCAGCTAAGAATAATCAAATCGGAAATAAAGAACAGAAAAACGCTTCTTAGTCAGAAAAAATACGTGGCTTATAATTCGGGTACATGAAAAATAGAACATTTAGCGGTAATTCTTCGGAGTTGCTGTTATTTCTATTCTAAAAAACAAGATTAAATTTTGAAATTCAAAATAAAAGTTATACCTTTGCATAAAAGAAATATGGCATGAGAATAATTGCAAAAAGCAAAATAGTAGACTATTATAACAATAATCCCGATGCAGAAATTGCGTTAGAGGATTGGTATCAGAAAACAAAGAAAGCAGAATGGACTTGTTTCGCTGATATGAAGAAAACCTTTAATAGTGTTGATAATGTGGGTAATCAACACTATGTATTCAATATTAAGGGCAACAACTATCGGCTTATAGTCGTTATCAAGTTTACTATAAAAACAGTACTTATTCGTTTTATCGGCACTCATGCAGATTATGATAATATAAACAATACTGTAAAAGCTAAAAATGTTTAGATATGGCAAAGATTCAGAATGAAACAGCTTATAAAGCTGCAATGGAAAGAATAGAGGAGCTTCTTCCATTGGTAAATGATGATACTCCTTTGACGGATAAAAATCTTATCGAATTAGATTTATTGTCTGGTCTTGTAGAGGAATATGAAGATGAACATTATCCCATCAAAGCTCCGTCTTTGGTTGATGTTATTAAACTTCGTATGTATGAAATGAGTATTAATCAGGCGAAGTTATCGGAGATTCTTGGGGTGAGCCCTTCACGTATTAGTGACTATCTCACAGGAAGGTGTGAACCCACATTAAAGGTTGCCCGTGAGATTAGCCGGAAGTTGAATATCGATGCCAACATAGTGTTGGGGGTATAAACGTTATATTAAAATTATTCAGGCGTGAGGCTTCGGCTATTCACGCCTTTTTTATACTATTTCTTCACAATGCTCTCATTGTGAATTCTACCCCATCTAAATATTGTCCTTCTCCTTA